>PWVL01000125.1 GCA_003561875.1 Desulfuromonadales bacterium
AAACCTGGAGGTGGTGTTGCCGGCCCTGGAGCATGGTCTGCTCAAACTTAAAGGTGATCCCTCGGACTGCGCCCGATAGTTTCCGTTCCCGACGTTTTTTTCGGTCGCTGATGGCGCACCGGCGAAAAAGTCTCCTAGGTTTCCGTTGCTGACTCAGAAAAAATCCGAGTGGTAATGCCCAGTTTTTCGCAGGCCATTTCCCGAAGCCGGTATTTTTGAATTTTGCCGCTGGCGGTCAAGGGAAAACCGTCCACAAAAAACACATGCCTGGGTTTTTTGTACGGAGCGATACGGTTGCGGGTGAAGTCGACCACATCCTCTGCGGTGATATCGGCGCCCTCGCGGCGAATGATAAACGCTCCCACCACCTCGCCGTATTTCTCGTCGGGAATGCCCACCACCTGCACATCGAGCACCCCCTCCATGGTGTAAAGAAATTCTTCAATCTCCCGGGGGTAGATGTTTTCCCCGCCTCGAATGATCATGTCCTTGATGCGGCCGGTAATGCGGTAGTACCCGTCCGCATCGACTTCGGCCTGGTCGCCGGAATGCAGCCAGCCATCGGCGTCGATGGCTTCGGCGGTCAGTTCGGGCATGTTGTAATACCCCTTCATGACATTGTAGCCACGGCAACACAGTTCACCTCGGGCACCGGCAGGGAGGGTGTCGCCGGTCTCCGGGTCGATAATTTTCACCTCGATCTCCGGCAGTACGGCGCCGACAGTTCCGGTGCGCTGGGTCATGGAATCGTCAGTACGGGTTTGAGTGATTACCGGTGATGCTTCGGTGAGACCGTAAGCAATGGTGATTTCGCGGCAATGCATCTTCTCCATGACCTGCCGCATGGTCTCCTCGGGACAAGGAGAACCCGCCATGATGCCGGTACGCAGGGAGCGAAGATCGAACAGGTCAAACATGGGGTGAGCCAGTTCGGCAATGAACATGGTCGGCACGCCGTAAAGGGCGGTACACCGTTCCTTCTGCACCGCCGCCAGTACCAGCAACGGGTCGAACAACTCCAGCGGCACCAGGGTGGTGCCATGAGTCAGGGCCGCCATGATGCCGAGCACGCAGCCGAAACAATGAAACATGGGAACCGGCAGACAGAGGCGATCCTGTTCGGTGAATTTCTGCCGTTCGCCGATAAAGTAGCCATTGTTGAGAATGTTGTAGTGACTGAGCATCACCCCTTTGGGAAAACCGGTGGTGCCTGAAGTGTACTGCATGTTGATGACATCGTGGACACCCAGGGAATTTTTTACGCGATCGAGATCTTCGTCGCTGCAGTGTTCTCCCAGCATCATCAACTCTCGAGTGGTGAACAGACCCCGGTGTTTCTGCTGGCCGATGAAGATGACATGGCGCAAAGCGGGAAACTTTTCGCTATGCAACTGGCCCCGCTCACAGGTGGCCAACTCCGGTATCAGTTCGTTGATGGTGTGCAGATAGTCGTGGTCACGAAAACTGTCGATGAGCGCCAGAGCCTTGAGGTCGGCCTGCCGAATCAGGTACTCCAACTCGAAACGGCGATAGTGGGTGTTGATGGTCACCAGCACCGCACCGATTTTTGCCGTGGCAAACATGAAAGTAGCCCAGTCGGGAACGTTGGTGGCCCAGATGCCCACATGATCGCCTTTGCCAAGGCCGATGGCCAGCAGACCCTTGGCCAGTCGGTCGACCCGCTCGTTGAACTGGCTGAAGGTAAAGCGCAGGTTGCGGTCGGGATAGACCAGAAATTCGTGGTCCGGCAGACGCCGGACCTGGTCTTCAAAAAAAGCACCGATGGTTTGGTTCGTATAGGGCATGACGAATTGCTCCTAACCGGGCATGTAGACGACGGCCAGAATGGTGGCGTTCCGGTCGCCGGCGGCCTGCACGTCATGGGGCACGATGGAATCGTAATAGATGCTCTGGCCGGCTTCCAGAGTGAAGGAAGTTTTGCCGTAATTGACCAGAATCGCGCCGGAAACCACGTAAAGGAACTCTTCTCCCTCGTGACCTGACAGGGGCGGCGTTTGACCGCTGCGGGGTTTGACATGGATGAGAAAGGGCTCCATGTGACGGTCTTTTTTTCCGCCGGCCATGGCATAGAAGTCCAGATTGCTGCCGGTGGCGGCAGGGTCCTTGCCCGAGAAGCGGATCACGGAAGAGGCCTCTTCGGGCCGAAAGATTGCCGGACCGTCAACCGGTGCGTCGTCGAGCAGGGTTCCGAGGCGCACGCCCAGCGCCCGGGAAAGAGCGATCAGCGGGGTAAGGGAAGGAATCAGGGCCCCTTGTTCGATCTGCCGGATCTGGTCGCCGTGGCAGCGGCTTTTTTCCGCCAGTTCTTCAATGCTCAGTTGCCGGTCCTCGCGCAGTCGGCGCAGGCGGGTTCCCAGGGTGTTTTCCGAAGACATGGTTCCTCCTTTGTGATCAAAGTGACATTTCACCTCCCGAAAGCTGCGAAAAAATCCCCCGAACAACATCCTTGCAGCGTACCGGAGAAACAAGTGCTTAAGTTGCCCCATCTTGTGGCAGGGGTCAAGTCGTAACAGATCGTCCTGGGAGATTGTTACGGCACGCACAGATGTGTCTCCCGGGCTGAAAACCCGCTGCCATCCGTTGCGGGAAGCAGGAGCCCTGCATGGCACCGAGAATCTTGCCGACGGCATTGAATGTGCAGAAACACCGGAATAAATTCCGTCTTTTCCCCTTGCAACCAGAGTCAGCCCGGTCGAAGGAGAGTTGAGTGAAAACAGCATTGGTGGTAGATGACAAGGCCGAAAATCGTCATCAGGTCGTAAAAGCACTGGAAGGTTACGGATTTACCCATATCCTTGAAGCCGAAAACGGACAGCAGGCCGTCGATCTGGCTCTGCTCCACAAACCCTTGCTGGTGGTCATGGATGTGGGGATGCCGGTCATGGACGGTTTGACTGCTGCTCAAATAATAGGCGAAAAGGCGCCGGCGCCGATTGTTCTTTTAACAGGTAAAACCGACGCCAAAACCGTCGAGGCGGCACGCCGGGCCGGGGTCATGAGCTATGTGGTCAAACCCTTCCGGGAAGAGCAGTTCTTTCCGGCGGTGGACCTGGCCATTCATCACTATGTCTGTGAAGCCAATCTGCGGGACGAAGTGGACAAGCTTAAAGGCACTCTCGAGGCACGCAAGGTCATAGAAAAAGCCAAGGGAGTCTTGATGAAGAAGGGTCACGGAGAAGAAGAGGCGTATCGTCGCATTCAGAAGATGGCCATGAACAAACGCAAGAGCCTGCGGGAGATTGCCGAAGCGAGTCTGCTAGCCGACGACATGGCCGTCTGATGTCCGTTGCCTCTTTGAACCTGTGCAATCTTCCGCCCTGGGCCATCGCTTCGCATCATTTCAACCGGCACCCTCAGCCGTTGGAAATCCAGGGCGTGCGCCAGGCCAACCGGTTGCTGTTCGAGCGCCTCGATGAGGAAGACTGTGCCGAGCGACGGGCCAAGCTGTTCAACGATTTCATGGATGTGACCTTTCAGCTTCACCAGTGGCGGGAACAGTCTTCTCTTTCTGGAAGAAAAAGCTTGAAAAACAGTTACTTGCGTTTTTTAAGGGGCTGGCTTTTTGATTCCAACGGCCGGGAAGGCGCGGTTCTCAAGGGTTGGGTGGAAAGCCGGTTCGGTTTGCGACCTACCTATCATCAGGTGCCGGTGGGGGATCCCCACTCGGAAGGCTACTTTCACTATCTGGTACAGCGCATGCGGGGCGCAGCGCGTACCAGCGCCATCCATCAGCAGCTCGATCTGCTTTACGAGTATGCCCAGTACGAGCTGCGACGACGGTTTCCGGAGCAACGACACATCCTTGTATATCGCGGCGTCTACGACTTTGCAGAGCATGTCATTCTGGAACAGAGGGACACACACCACTGTCTGCTGCGCCTGAACAACCTGAATTCCTTTACCACGGACTTTGAACGGGCCTGGGAATTCGGAACCCGTGTGCTGAAGACGCGGGCCCCGCTGGCCAAGGTGATTTTTTTCAGCAAACTGCTGCCGACGGCACCATTGCAGGGCGAGGAAGAGTATCTGCTGATCGGCGGCGAATACGAAGTCGAGGTCATGATTGGTGGCTGAAGCGCACTCTGGCATGGTTGACAGGCAGGCCTTGGTTGATCGCTGCCGGGCTGCCTTTTTAGGTCTGGCCCTTGGCGATGCCCTGGGGGCCACCACGGAATTTCTGCTGCCCGGGGAAATCCGCCATCGGCACAAGGTGCACAACCGCATCATCGGCGGCGGCTGGCTCAATCTCAAAGCCGGCGAGGTGACGGACGACACCCAGATGAGTCTGTGCATCGCGCGGGCCATCGACCAGAGCGGGGGATGGGATGCCCGTTGCGTTATGGAGCATTTTTCCCGGTGGCTTAAATCAAAGCCCGTGGATGTGGGAGCGACCTGCCGACGCAGTATCAGTCGCTATATCCTCAAACAGGAACTGGGCAGACCCTACAGCGATTGGGATGCGGGTAACGGCGCAGCCATGCGCATGGTGCCGGTGGCGCTTTTTACCCTGGGGGATGAAGGGATGCTCGCCGAATTGGCGGTGGATCAGGCCCGGCTTACGCACCACAACCTGCTGTCCGATGCCGCCTGCATTGTCGTTGGCCGGCTGGTGCAGCAGGCTATTCTGGGTGCTGACAGACCGGCACTGCACGGCATCGTGCGGGAGTTGATCGCCGCTCATCCCAAGTTTCAGTATCACAGTTACCGAGGCGCTGCCTCGGCCTATGTGGTAGAAACCCTGCAGACTGTATTTCATCATTTTTTTGGTACCGGCGATTTCGAAGAATGCCTGGTGGCGGTGGTTAACCAGGGAGGAGATGCGGACACCACCGGCGCCATCGCCGGGATGATCGCCGGCGCCTTTTACGGCCTTGATGCGCTGCCCAAAAAATGGCTGAAAGTTCTCGACCCCGCAGTTCGGGAGGAGATCGACAGCCTGGTGCCGCGGCTGCTGGGGCTGGCGCCGATTTTTCAGAACCGCGAAGACAGCGAAGAACTTTAACTTTCAAGCCGTTTTATTCCACGGTGCGGCCCGCACTGCTTTTTTTTTGGGCAAAAAAGCAGCACCCGTGGAGAGAACAGAGCTTGGCAAAGGCCGCGGGGCCGTTAAAAACCGGCTTTGAACAGGGTTTGGAGAGTTTGGCACACCACCTGCATAAGTAAAAAAACAAATGACGGACACAACGTTGTGACCGGACATTGCACGGCAACGAAGCCCACAGGTGAGATTTCCTGTTGGGCTTTCTGTTTTTTTTGTACCACTGCAGCAGGTTCGATTAACGCCATGGCGGCGTTTTTCGGGGTAATGGCGCCCCATCCGGATGGTCCGGGTGGGGTTTTTCTATTCAGAATACGGCTTTGCGTTCCGTGAACCGGTCAAAGCCGATTTGACCTGGCAACATTCACCACTGTCTTACAAAAGGAGTCACATCATGGCCAAAAAAATCAGACAACTCGCAATTTATGGCAAAGGCGGCATCGGCAAATCCACCACTACCCAGAATACGGTAGCTGGTCTGGCGGCCATGGGCAAAAAAGTCATGATTGTCGGCTGCGATCCCAAGGCCGATTCGACCCGTCTGATTCTGCATTCCAAGGCCCAGGAAACGGTTATGGACAAGGTGCGTGAACTCGGCACCGTCGAGGACCTGGAGCTGGAAGATGTGATGAAAGAAGGCTACGGCGGCGTGCGCTGTGTCGAGTCCGGTGGCCCGGAACCCGGTGTCGGCTGCGCCGGTCGCGGTGTCATTACCGCCATCAACTTCCTGGAGGAAGAAGGCGCCTACACTCCGGACCTCGACTACGTTTTTTACGATGTTCTCGGCGATGTTGTCTGCGGCGGCTTTGCCATGCCGATTCGTGAGAACAAGGCCCAGGAAATCTACATCGTCGTGTCCGGCGAAATGATGGCCATGTACGCTGCCAACAACATCTGCAAAGGGATCGTCAAGTACGCTTCTTCGGGCAGTGTGCGACTCGGGGGCCTGATCTGTAACTCCCGGAATACGGACAAGGAGAAAGAGCTGATCGAAGCGCTGGCCGCCCGCCTCGGCACCCAGATGATCCATTACGTGCCCCGGCACAATCAGGTACAGCGGGCGGAATTGCGTCGCATGACCGTCATCGAGTATTCACCGGAACACGAGCAGGCGCAGGAGTATCGGGAACTGGCCCGCAAGATCGACGAAAACAAAATGCTGGTGATTCCCACCCCCCTGGAGATGGATGACCTAGAAGATCTGCTCCTCGAATTCGGCATTATCGAGGAAGAGGACGAGTCCATCGTCGGCAAGGCTGAAAGCGCCTAATTGACGCAGCAGGCATGGGGGCAGGGTGATCGGGAGACTGACTGTTCGCTTTGCCCCCTTACTATATGTACTTTCGCAAGGAGCCCATACTCATGGAAAAAACCGATAAAAATAATCCTGTCGAGGAAATGACCAAGGAAAAAACCCAGACTTTGGTCGAGAAAACCCTCGAACTCTATCCGGAAAAAGCCCGTAAAAAAAGAGAACCCCATATGTCGGCCAACGATCCTGACGACGCCGGTTGCGCGATCCGCTCCAACCGCAAGACCGTCCCCGGGGTCATGAGCGCCCGCGGTTGTGCTTACGCCGGAGCCAAGGGGGTGGTCTGGGGGCCGATCCGCGACATGGTCCACGTTTCCCACGGTCCCGTGGGCTGCGGTTACTACAGCTGGGGAACCCGCCGCAACCTGGTGGAAGGAACCATGGGCGTCGACGTGTTCAGCGGCATGCAGTTCACCTCCGACTTTCAGGAGCGGGATATTGTTTACGGCGGCGACAAAAACCTTGAGGTGCTGTGCCGCGAAGCCAAGGAGCTGTTTCCCCTGGCCAAAGGGATCTCGGTGCTGTCCGAATGTCCCGTCGGCCTGATCGGTGACGACATCAATGCGGTGGCCAAGCAGTCTTCCGAAGAACTGGATATGCCGGTTATTCCCTGTAACTGCGAAGGGTTCCGGGGGGTCAGCCAGTCCCTGGGACATCACATCTCCAACGACACCATTCGCGATTACGTCATCGGCACCCGGGAGTTCGCCGAGCCGATCGGCGAATACGACGTGGCCATCATCGGCGACTATAATATCGGCGGCGATGCCTGGGCATCAAAGAAGGTACTGGAAGAGATCGGCCTGAACGTGAAGGCGGTCTGGACCGGCGACGGCCAGATCGAGCACATCGCCGCCACTCACCAGGTAAAGCTCAATCTGATTCACTGCTACCGTTCCATGAACTACATGGCCAAGATCATGGAAGAAAAATACGGCGTTCCACACATGGAGTTCAACTTCTTTGGTCCGACCAAAATCGCCGAGAGTCTGCGGGCCATCGCGGCGCGATTCGACGAGAAAATTCAGAAAAAAGCCGAAGAGGTCATCGCCCGGCACAACGTGGAGATGCAGAAAGTTATCGACGAGTACCGCCCCCGCCTCGAAGGCAAGCGGGTGTTGATCTTCGTCGGAGGTCTGCGGCCCCGCCACACCATCGGCGCCTATGAGGACCTGGGCATGAAAGTCGTGGCCAGCGGTTACGAATTCGCCCACACGGACGACTACGACAAGACTTATCCCGAGATGGACAAAGGCACCCTGATCTTTGACGACGCATCGGAGATCGAACTGGAAAAGTGGGTCGAGGAATTCCGCCCCGACCTGGTGGCCAGCGGCGTCAAGGAGAAGTATGTATTTCAAAAGGCCGGGGTTCCCTTCCGGCAGATGCACAGCTGGGATTATTCCGGCCCCTACCATGCCTACGACGGTTTCCCGATCTTTGCCCGGGACATGGACATGGCGATCAACAGCCCGACCTGGAAGCTGGTCAAATCGCCTTTTTAAACACGCATAAGGACGCGAAGCCCCGGCAGGGGCGCTGCTCGGCCTCTGCCGCCTTCGACAACCTGGCATCATAGAGGAGTCATCACCATGAGTGAAGCTGCCGTAAAAAAAGTTACTGAAACCACCCCGGAAGAGGTGGCTCGAATTAAGGACTGGATCAACAGCGAAGAATACAAGGAAAAAAACCTGGCTCGTCAGCACCTGGTGGTTAATCCTGCCCATGCCTGTCAGCCCCTCGGCGCCCAGTTGGTGGCCCATGGATTTGAGGGAACCCTGCCCTTCGTGCACGGCTCCCAGGGCTGCGCCTCCTACTATCGCAGCAGTCTGAACCGTCACTTTCGCGAGCCGGCTCCGGCGGTTTCCGACGCCATGACCGAAGACGGTGCGGTTTTCGGCGGCCAGAACAACCTGCACGAAGGCCTGGAAAACGCTCTGGCCCTGTACCATCCAAAAATGATGGCGGTGTTTACCTCCTGTATGCCGGAAGTCATCGGCGACGACCTGAACGCCTTCATTCAGAATGCCCGTAACGAAGGAATCGTGCCCAAGGATTTCCCGATTCCCTACGCCAATACGCCGAGCTTCAACGGCAGCCACGTTCAGGGCTACGACGCCATGCTCAAGGCCATTCTGCAGTATTTGAGCGAAGGCAAAAAAGTCGAGGGCCAGGACAGCGGCCGTCTTAACCTGATCCCCGGTTTCGATACCTGTACCGGTAACTATCGGGAATACGCCCGGATGCTTAAAGCCTTTGGCATTCCCTGTACGGTGCTGGCGGATATTTCCGAGTCTTTCGACTCGCCTCTGGATGGCACCTATCACCCCTATCCCGGCGGCACTCCGCTGGCTGAGGCCGCCGAAGTACTGAACGCCAAGGCCACCATTTCGCTGCAGGCCCTGGCCACCAAGGAAACTGTGAAGTGGCTGTCGGCCAGTACCGAAGCACCGGTAGAAGTGTTGAAAATGCCCATCGGCGTCAACAACACCGACGCTTTGCTGATGAAGGTCTCCGAACTGTTCGGCAAAGAGGTTCCCGCCGAACTCAAAGCCGAGCGTGGCCGGGCCGTCGATTCAATGACCGACGCCCACCAGTATATGCACAACAAGAAGTTCGCCATTTATGGCGATCCCGACTGGCTGATCGGAATGACCTCCTTCCTGCTTGAGATGGGAGCCCGTCCCCATCACATTCTGTGCAGTCGTGTGCATAAAAAATTCTCCAAGGAGATTCAGAAGGTGCTGGACAGTTCGCCCTACGGAGCCGACTGCAACATTTGGCTGAACAAGGATTTGTGGCATCTGCGCAGTCTGGTGGCCACCGATCCGGTCGATGCCCTGATCGGAAACACCCACGGCAAGACCATTGCCCGCGATCTGGACATTCCCCTGATACGGGTGGGCTACCCGATCATGGACCGGGTCAACATCCACCGTTATCCCATCGTCGGCTATCAGGGCACTATCAATCTGGTGACCTGGATCGTCAACAGCCTGCTCGATCAGGTCGATGCGACCTGTGAGGACCGCAACTTTGAAATGATGCGCTAAGCAATTTCGTTTCGGCCGGGCAGCAACGCTGTCCGGCCGGTGCCCGGCGTGCCGGGGCTGGCCCCGACAAGGTTCAAGGAAAGATCGCTGGCGACCGCGATGCGATCACTGACCGGCGGACGTCCCGGGTCAAGAAAGGATTCATCATGAAAGTAGCCTTTGCCAGCAGCGATAATCTGCACATCGACCAGCATTTTGGCTGGGCGGAAAAATTCAGCCTGTGGGAAGTGCGCCCGGAAACGGCAGCTTTTATAGGTTTTACCGAAGTTGAGACCCACGGGGATGACGCCGAGGACAAGATCAAGGCCCGTATTGCAGCCTTGGAGGGCTGTGCCCTGGTTTATGTCACCCAGATCGGTGGTCCGGCGGCGGCCAAGCTGGTGGCGCACCGGATTCACCCACTGAAAAGCAAGGGGGAGGAGGAAACCATCGCTGAAGTCGTAGAGAAGCTTCAGCAGGTATTGAACAACAATCCGCCACCCTGGCTGCGTAAAGCCCTGCTCAAAGACGAGAAGACGAACTGATCAGACGACACGAACACGTTTCACTTTAACTTAATGTACAGGAGAAACCAGATGGCTTACTACACCGGCAAGACCCGTGACGGAAAGGACTGGACGCCGACCTTTATCGAAGCGATCGAAGACGAGAAATGTCTCGGTTGCGGCCGCTGTTACAAAGTCTGTTCGCGCAAGGTATTTGACTTTGAAGAAATCGACGAAGAGGATTCCGCCCGCATGTTCATGGTGGTTGCCCGGCCGGGCAACTGTATCGGCTGTGCCGCCTGCGGGGTGACCTGCCCCAAAAAAGCCTTTTCTTTTAAACCACTGGAAATCTGAAACAGGCAGGTTGGTTTCTGTAGCTGTTCAATAAGGGTCTCGGGACATCAGGCGCTTGCGTCTGCAAGTTCCGAGACCCTTCCGCCAGGAGGGCTGAAGAGCTGCAGGGATTTTTTTGACAATCTCGACTTCTCCATAGAAGAACGGGATCGACCTTCGGTTACAGAACCAAGGCCCTCCCCGGGAAAGGACGTGGCCCATGCGCATCGCCGTTGCTACCAGCGATCAGAAAACGGTGGATCTGCACTTCGGCAAGACCTCGACATTCATCCTCTACGACGTGGAAAGGGACGCAATTCATCGGGCGGGGGCCGTGGAAGTGACCCAGTATTGTGCCAGTGATCCTTCACACAGCCAGCACGAGCAGCGCTTTGCGGCCATCGCCCGGGCCCTGACAGGCTGCCGGGCGGTTGTT
>PWVL01000030.1 GCA_003561875.1 Desulfuromonadales bacterium
ACAGCGCAGTTTTCATATGGGAAACGAGCAATTTTTCGTTGTGGCAAGGAAATCAAAGGGTTGCGCGGAGGCGTACATCGGTACGCCGCACAAGCAAACCTGCAGATTGACGCAGCTACAGCGGAAAAGGGCCGTTTCCGGATGAAAACGAACTAGAACGACGCCCGCATACCGGCATAAAACCCCCGGCCGCGGGAGCGGGCGCCGCCTTCGGCGACGCTGGTGCCCATGGTGCTGTTGAAGAGATTGACCACTTCGCCGATGAGGGTCAGGCCGTAGCGGCCCCGCTGGAAGGCATCCGCCTCCAGAATCAGGTCGGTAACCACGCCGCCGGAAATGGTACCCCTCTTGTAGGCGTCCGAGTAGCCGCCATCTTCGTTGATCCACTCGCTGCTGGTGCGGTCGTTGCGACCCGAGGTGGTACCGTAGGGGGTATCGTCACTGAAACGGGCATCGGCCAAAAGGCCCCTGGCGGAATCACGCCAGCGGGTCACGGACTGCAGCCGCAGTCGATCGTCAAGAAACCGGCTTCCCCAGATGACGGCCAGGGTCAGGGGCGCGTTGTAGTTGTCGGCGGGCAGGTCGGAGCGGGAGATGTAGGAACCGTTGTAGAACACCTTGTCGTAGTTGTAGGCATAGCCAAAGGAAGCGTCTTCAACATCAATTTCCGAAAAGTAACTGCCGTTGAAGGTCCGGGTGCGTGAGGTGGTGGCACTGAGACCAATGCGGTGCAATCCAAAATTGCGGGTGCGAAGTTCGCGTTCCAGACTCAGGGTGAACCCTTCGAAACGGCCGCGACCGTCGTTGGTCATGAAATAGTTGCTTCCGTCCTCGGTTTTGCTGATCAGCTGGTCCCGGTGACGGCGCTGGACGAACTCGAGCTTGTAGTCAAAACCGGTGACGGTACCGGCGACGGCGCCGGACAGTTCGTCGGAATAAGGGGTGTCCAGGCCGTCACTGCGATAGGCTTTGCTGGGACCGCTACGTTCCCAGGTTTCCACCGTGCCGTCCCTGCCAACCCGTTCGTAACTGGCGTGAAAAGGGCGGAACCTGCGAAAAGCGTAGGCTCGCAACTGCTGGCCGTAATAACGGTTGACGCCGGCAATCAGCCGTAAAGTGTCGTTGTCGAAAATATCGAATTCAGCCTTGAAACGGGGAGCCGGGTTCAAGTTGTAGGAAAAGTCGTCGTAATCTAGCCGCAAGCCGGGCCGCAGGGTCAAGCGTTTCCAGCCTATCTCGAACTGCCCGTGCAGACCGTAACTGGCAAGGTTTTTGGACTGAGAGATTCTCTCATAACTGGATATGGTTCGGAAGCTCTCAAAATTACCCACACGGTAAATTATCAGGGTATCGACAGTGGCCTCCTGATTCAGCGAATCGGTGTATTTGTAGCCGAAATCCACGCCCGCCACCCAGTTCCAACGTGCCGCGCCAAGATGATAGTTCCGTGAACGAAAGTTGCTGACAAGGCTGATTTCCCGGTTGCGAATCTCCGCGTTACCCACCGCACCACCCCGGTCACTCCGGGTCGGATCGACCTGATCGATTACCGAAAAACGATAATTGTTGGCGCTGTCACGACTGAAACCGTTTTGCGCATAGACCAGTTTGGTGGTAAGCAGGCCCGGCTCGAAACAATATTCGGTCTGTCCGGCAAAACGCCAGGACCGGTTCCGGTTCAGCCATTCGCTCCCCGGCCAGGCCGCCCGCCAGCGCTTTTCCTCATAGGGAGCGTAAGTGGCATCCAGCCGCACGGTCATCCTGTCACCGGGAGTCAGCACCAGACGTCCGAAATAATTTTCATTAATCCGACGCTGATCCTCTCTTTTACTGGTGCCGTCGGGCCGTTCCCTTTCAAGGGGAATGGTCGCATGGCGTCGGGAAGCTGACAGCAGCAGGGAAACATCGGAAGTCAGCGGTCCCTCAGCACTGGCGCTGGCACTGTAAATGGAAAAACGCGGCTGGTTATCCGGGCTGGTCGATTCCCTGTCGACATCCCGCAACTTAAACCAGCTATCCTCCGTATAACGCCCTGCCAGAGTAAAATGCCACCGATCTCTGAGGGGATCCCGCAGGCTGGCATCCACCACTCCACCAAGAAAACCACCGAACTCGGCCGGCACATTGCTGGTATAAACCGTAATCTTATCGAGCAATAACGTATCGTAAAAAATAGTTGAATCGCCTCCTCCGATCATCAGGTCATTGAATCCTGCGGACGCATCAAAACCGGAGGGATTGAGGGTGTTGGTAACACTTACTCCGTCAATCATGAAGTTGTTTTCGTAGGGCTTGGCACCGAAAATGGATATGCGCGGCGGCGCAATTTCGCCGACAGTCAGACTGGAATCCTGTTCGTAATTGTACTGGATCTGGGAAAATCCCTTGAGCGCTTCGGTGATGGATCCGGTAACCGAGGGCATCATCTCCAGTTCCTGGCCGGTCACGGTTTTACCGTCCTCCGCCAGCCGCGTATCGGTAACCAGTATGGGGGCCAGCAGTCTCGGAGTGGGGCCCTGTTCTTCCTTTTGTGATGCTACGGTTGCCGTCTCTGCCGCCTGTACCGGGCCGGCATGACTGAACAGCAACAGAAGCACGATCAGGACCCTGATCCTGTGACTCATAATATCTCACTGAGGTTGTTATTTAGTGGACGACCAGGCGCCATGGAACATGAATCTAGAGGCGCGAGGGTGCTTTCTTCAATAGAGGCCCTTGGAATTTTTGATGACCTGCAGCATAAAGTAAAGAATTAAAATTGCCGTGATCG
>PWVL01000098.1 GCA_003561875.1 Desulfuromonadales bacterium
ATCGATTGCGTATCGACCATTTTCGCGGATTCTGCGCCTGCTGGGCGATTCCCGCCGAGGAAACCACGGCGGTCCGCGGGGAGTGGATGCCGGTGCCGGGGGAGGCGTTGTTTTCGGCCCTGCAGGACACCTTTGGCGAACTGCCGCTCATCGCCGAGGATCTGGGTATCATCACCGAGGAGGTGGAGACGCTGCGGGACCGCTTCGGTCTGCCTGGCATGAAAATCCTGCAATTTGCCTTTGACTCGGGGCCGGACAACCCCTACCTGCCTCACAACCTGCCCCGCAACTGCCTGATCTATACGGGTACCCACGACAACGCCACCACCCTCGGCTGGTGGCGGGAGCTGGCGGAGCCGACCCGGAGCCAGGTGGCCGCCTACCTGGGCCGGGACCATCCGCAAATGCCCTGGGATCTGATCCATCTGGCCATGCTCAGCGTCGCAGACAGTTGTATTCTGCCCTTGCAGGATGTGCTCGGCTGCGACGACCGGGCGCGTATGAACCGTCCGGGAAGCCCGGAACACAATTGGGGTTGGCGCTACCGACCGGAGGATCTGGCCCCGGAACTTGCGGAACGACTGCTGGAACTGAACCGCATCAGCGGTCGCTGCAAAGAAGACCGAGAGAAACACAAATAACGGCTCAAGCGTCGGATTGGTCGTGAAGGGATGCGTACAGGCGTTGCGCCAGCGGCTTGGGCAGTCCGGGCACGGCCTCAAGTTGTTCCGGAGTGGCCTGGCGAACCTGCTTGAGGCTGCCGAAGTGGCGCAGCAGGGCCTTGCGCCGCTCGGGTCCGATGCCGGGAATCTCTTCCAGGGCCGAGTGCAGGGTCGCCTTGCGCCGCAGCTTGCGGTGATGGGTGATGGCAAAGCGGTGGGCCTCGTCCCGCAGCCGTTCCAGCATGAACAGAGCCGCGGCCCCCTGCCGAAGCACCACCGGGTTCTTGCGACCGGGGAGAAAAAAGCGCTCTTCGCTGCGCTCCACCGTTTTACCGCGCACCTTGCTGCATACCCGGCTTTTAGCTATGCCCACGGCGTCCACCCGTCCGGTGAGGGACAATTCGTCCAGCACCGCTGTCAACACCGCCAGCTGCCCCTTGCCGCCGTCGATAAGAATCATGTCCGGCAACTCGCCCTCCTCCAGCCCTTTGTGCAGGCGGCGCTTGAGAACCTCGTAAAGGCTGGCGTAGTCGTCGGCGCCGGCCACGGTGCGAATCCGGTAATGGCGATAGGCGGCCTTGTCCGGCTCGCCGTCTTTGAGCACCGCCATGCTGGCGACGCTGTGGGCGCCCTGCACGTTGGATACATCGAAGCATTCGATGCGCCGGGGAAATCGGCCCAGGTGCAGGCGTTGGGCCACGTCCTGGAGCAGCTGCCGGCGGGCCTCGCGGCGGCTGCCCTTCTCCCGGTAGACTTCTTCGGCGTTACGGCGGGCCAGCTCCACCAACTGTCGCGATCCGCCCCGGCGCGGCACCAGCAACCGCACTCTGCGCCCCTTGCGCTCGCTGAGCCAGCTTTCCAGGGTGGCGGCATCCTCAATGGCCAGGGGCAGCAGCAGACGATCGGGGATGACCACTTCGCGAGAGTAGAATTCCCGCAAAAAAGAGGAGAGTAGTTCGTCCTCGTCGAGCCGCCATTCGAGACTGTAGCTGCGGCGGTCGATCACCTTGCCCTCGCGGACAAAGAGGATCGCCAGTTCCACCTCCCCCTCCTGGCGATGGATTCCGACTACGTCCTGGTCTCCGCCGCCGGCATCGGCGACCTTCTGCTGTTCCACGGTCTGCTCGATGGCCCGAATCTGATCCCGCAGGCGGGCCGCCAGTTCGTAGTCAAAGCGTTCCGCCGCCTCGCTCATGCGCTTGCGCAGTACACCGAGCACCTCGTTTTCACGGCCCGACAACAGGGCCACGGCGCCATGGACCAGGGTCCGGTAGGCCTCCGGTCCAATGAGATCGTGGCAGGGCGCGCTGCACTGGCCGATCTGGTGATAAAGGCAAGGACGCTCCCGCCGGCGGCAATTTTCCAGGGGCTGATGACGGAGGGGAAAGATCCGGTAAATGAGCTTGAGCGTCTCCCGCACCGCCGATCCCGAAGAATAGGGGCCGAAATAGCGGGCCCCGTCCTTCTTCACCCGTCGCACCAACTGCAGAGCGGGAAACTCTTCCCGCAGGTCGATGCGCAGGGAAACATAGGTCTTGTCGTCCCGCAGGTTGATATTGTAGCGGGGCCGGTGTTCCTTGATCAGGGTGTTTTCGAGGATCAGCGCCTCTTTTTCCGTATCGGTGACCAGGGTGTCCACGGCCGCCACCCGATTCATCAGAAAGCGGATATGGGCGCGTCCGTCGCCGGCGACGGAAAAATAGCTGCGCAGGCGGTTACGCAGATGCTTGGCCTTGCCGACGTAAAGCACCTCCCCCTGCGGCCCCTTCATCAGATAGACACCGGGCGCTGCGGGAAATTTTTTCAGATCAACCTCGAGCATGGCTCGTATTCCCCGATTTTTTAACCGTTATTGCTTCGGTTGCGAATGGTGCAGAATACTACTTCGGGCGGGTCTGCGTCAAAAACATGATCGACGCTGAAAGGATTAGACGTCGGGCCAGCTTGTGGCCTGCGCCTTGTCGGGCTAATCTGTGGTAGCTGTTTCTTTTACCTTCGGGACGTTCTATGATGCCTCATAGTCGCTCTGCCGGTCGCCGCCGGGTTTCGGGCCGTACCCTTACCCTGTTTCCTGCTCATTGGGATAGCTGATACCCATGCCCCGCCGTCTCCTTACAACACTGCGCGCCTGGCTGTTTCGCTGGTGGTCGTCGCCGCGCATTCTTAAACTGCTCGCGCTGCGCCTGCGCCTTGCCGGGACCTACCGGATCGTCGAACGCTACCAGGTACTGTTCTGGGCAGGACTGGTAGGAGTTCTCGGCGGAGTCTCCTCTTTTATGTTCCGCAGAGTCCTCGACTTCATGGCCAACCTGCTTTCCGGCCGCCCCGGTCATATCGTCGAAATCTTCACCGCCCTGCCTTTCTGGCAGCGCCTGCTGCTGCCCCTGCTCGGCGGGATTATCGCCGGCGGCATCCTGACTTTCGGCCGCAAGGTGATCCCTTCCCGGGAGAGCACCACCGATTACCTGGAAGCAGTGGTGCTCGGTGACGGGCGTCTGCCTTTTCGCCTCAGTATCGTCAAAGTGTTCTCCGCCATGTTCTCCATCGCCTCGGGGGGCTCCATCGGTCGCGAGGGTCCCATGGCCCAACTCTCGGCTCTGCTGGCGTCCCTGGTAGGGCAGACCCGGCGCTGGTCCGTGGCCCAGACCCGACTGGTGCTGGCCTGCGGGGTTTCCGCCGGTGTCGCCTCGGCCTATAACGCGCCCATTGCCGGAGCCCTGTTCGTAGCCGAAATCGTGATCGGCTCCATCGCCATCGAAACCCTGGGACCACTGATTTTCGCTTCGGTTCTGGCCTCCCAGACGGTACGTTTTCTTGATGGCGGTGCGCCTCTCTACGACATTCCTCCCTTTCATCTCGATTCGGGTCTGGAACTGGTCTACTACCTGATTCTCGGACTTCTTGCCGGCCTGGCCGCACCCTGGTTTCTACGCGCCTTGCGAGGCAGTGAAAAGCTGTTTCTTCGTACCCGACTGCCCCTGTTTCTGCGCCTCGGCCTTGGCGGCCTGGTAGTGGGAACACTGGCCATCGCCTACCCCCAGGTCACCGGCAACGGCTACAGCGTGGTGACCGACATTCTGCAGGAACAGTGGCTGTGGTCGAGTCTCGCCCTGCTGTTGATCTTCAAGGTTATGGCCACCTGCGCCAGTTTCGGCTCCGGCGCGGTGGGCGGGGTGTTCACGCCGACGCTGTTCGTCGGCGCCAGTATCGGCTACCTGTTCGGCCACGCCTGCCACGCCCTGGGGCTGGCCTATCTGCCCTCGCCCGGCGCTTTCGCCCTCACCGGCATGGGCATGATGCTGGCCGCCACCACCCATGCCCCTCTGATGGCCATCATCATGATTTTTGAGATGACCCTCGACTATCAGCTGATTCTTCCCCTGATGCTGGGATGCGTGCTGGCCCATCTTACCGCTTCAAGCATTGACGGCCGTTCCATCTACAGTGCCTCCATGGCACGCAAGCGCAAAACCATTTCAGCCCGACAACTGGCCGTGCTGCGGGTCGACGGACTGATGAACCACGAGCCGCTGAAAATCTCCCAGGCCACGCCCTTCGGCGAAATCGCCAAATTGTTTCTGCTTAATTCTTACCGCTATATCTATGTCGTTGATGACGAAGGGGTCTATCTGGGAACGGTGAGTTTGCAGACGGTCAAGGAATACCTCGGCAGCACCGGCCTCACCCACCTGGTGATCTCCGAGGACCTTCTTGAGGCAGGGCCGCCGGTCGTTCCGGCATCCGCTTCTCTGGGCGAGGCTTTGGAAAAATTCAGGCACTACTCGGGGGAGCGCCTGCCCGTGGTGGATAACGCTCCGACCCCGCGACTGCTCGGCAGTCTGGCGAAAACCGATTTGTTGCTGGCCCTGGCCGAGCGCCTGCCCGATCCGCTGGCGGCCCGGAAACAAAAAACTTCCTGATGCGGATCCCGCAGGATGAACTTGAAAAAACAAGGGAGACGGGGCTCTATCCCCACCTCCCTGCAAAAATTCATGAGATAAAAAAGTGAATGCAAGAACGGAGCAGACTACATGCCGCCGGTCTTGGGCGACAAGGCCACGACGTCTCCGTCTTTCAGCGCCTGGTCCAGAGTGACTTCCTTGTTGTTGACAAAAATGATTTTGATCTCTTCCACATCCAGCTTCAGCTTTTCGGCCAGGGCCCTGACCGTAGCGCCGGCAGCCAGTTCAACTTTCTGTCCGCCATGCTGGTCGCAGGACTGACCTTCGGACAGATTTCCAAAACACTTGACATCGACTTTCATAGCTTCCTCCGCGTTTTAATAATGAATTTTTGCATCGACTGGGGCATTTCTAACAGGTTTCCCACCCCTGTCAATCAAGTCAGACTGACTCGGCGGCGAAATTCTGTCAGGGAAAAACAGCCTGGTCTTCAGACCTTGGGCGACAAGGCGACTCTGTCTCCGTCACTGAGGACATGATCCAGGGTCACTTCCTTGCTGTTCACAAAAATGATGCTGGCTTTTTCCGCATCCAGCTTGAGGGTCTCGACAAGTTGTCTGACCGTCGCTCCGGCACCCAACTCGACCTGCTGCCCGCCATGTTGATCGCAGGTCTGTCCTTCAGAGAACGTTGCGAAACACTTAACTTCTACCTTCATGGGTTTCTCCTTTTTAATTTGTTATAAAACAAGTGGTTTCCAAATGTTTAACACAGCCTCCACCCCTGTCAACCCGGAAGGAGCAGTCCGCCTGCAACGGCAGACGGGCAGGGCGCGACCGGTATTATTTTTTCGACAGGAACTCGGTACCGTCGTCACATTCGTCACTGTCGGCCTTGCCCGGTCCGGTTCTCTGTGGGATGATGAGATTCTGAGCCGACTGTACCTGTTCCGGGAGTCCGACCAGATGAGCGCACAAGAAGACAAACCCGCCCTGATTCCGCCCCTGACCGAAACCATTCTGGAGAGCATCTCCGACGGCGTCTTCACCGTCGACCTGGAATGGCGCATCACCTCCTTTAACAGGGCGGCCGAGGAAATCACCGGCGTTTCCCGCAACGAGGCCATTGGACGGTACTGTTCGGATGTGTTTCGCTCCAGTATGTGCGGTGAAACCTGCGCCCTGCAGCAAACCTTGAAAGCCGGTGAGCCGGTGATCGGCAAATCGGGCTATATTGTCAATGCCTCGGGGGAGCGGATTCCCATCAGCGTTTCCACGGCGGTTCTGCGCGACACCGACGGGCGGATCATCGGCGGTGCCGAGACCTTCCGCGACCTGTCCGAAGTCGAGGCCCTGCGCCGTGAACTGGGCGGCACATACCGGGTCGGCGACCTGACCAGCCGCAGCCCGCTGATGCAACGCCTCTTCAAGGTGCTGCCCGCCGTGGCGGGAAGTCCCAGCACGGTGGTCATCCTCGGAGAAACCGGTACCGGCAAGGAGGTCATGGCCCGTACCATTCACGATCTCAGCCCCCGCCGTAAATCTCCCTTTGTTGCCGTCAACTGCGGCGCCCTGCCCGAAAACCTGCTGGAATCGGAGCTTTTCGGCTACAAGACCGGGGCCTTTACCGGCGCCACCCGGGACAAACCCGGCCGATTCGCCCTGGCCCGCGGGGGAACCCTGTTTCTGGACGAAATCGGCGAAATCAGTCCGGCCCTGCAGGTGCGCCTGCTGAGGGTGCTGCAGGAAAAAACCTACGAACCTCTGGGAGCCACCCGCTCGGAAACCAGCGACGCCCGGGTAATTGTGGCAACCAACAGAAACCTTGCCGAACGGGTTAGCCAGGGCCTTTTCCGGGAGGATCTCTACTATCGCATCAACGTGGTCACCCTCGAACTGCCCCCGCTGCGCCGCCGCAAGGAAGACATCCCCCTGCTGGCGGATCACTTTGTCCGCCGCTTCAACCAACTGCAGCAGAAGTCGGTGCAGGGACTCACCGCAGAGACCCTGTCTCTGCTCATGGCCCACGACTGGCCCGGCAACATTCGTGAGCTGGAAAACGCCATCGAACGGGCATTTATAATGTGCACCGAAGGCGAGATCACCATCGCCCACCTGCCCGAGGGATTAACCGCCCAGGAAATTCTGCCGGCCCTGCCCGCCGATATCCGCTCGGCCCACGACATTCTGGACGAACAGGCCATTCGCGCCGCCCTGGAACGTAATGCCTTCAACCGGCTGGCGGCCGCCCGGGATCTCGGCATCCACAAAACCACTCTGTTTCGCAAAATCAAGAAACTGGGCATCGTTCTTCCGAAACAAAAGGATCGCCGTCCCGACCCCACCTCAAAGTAGCATTTTCACAACTTCCGCCCCTGCAAAAAGTAGCATTAATGCTACTCCGGTGTTTTCCGCCCGGCCCATATTTTAAATAAAATTGAATAATTTCATTTACTTGAGAGATTTTTAAAAGAAGTTTCTGATTGGCACCTCCCTTGCTCTCTAGTCAGTTGTAGTCACTGCTTCCCTCGCAAGGATGACCCCATGAGGACCGCTTTTGCCGTCTGGCAGCAACGCGTCGCGCCGGTATTTGACACGGCTCGCCACCTGTACATCGTTGATGTCGAATCCGGGCGTGTTGTCCGCGAAAGCCGTGACGTCCTTGCTGAGGACTTTCCCGCCCAACGGGTGCAGAGACTGCTGGAACTGAAGGTAGGTACTCTGGTTTGCGGGGCGATCTCCCGACAGATGTTCGGGTTGCTGATCGCTTCCGGAATAAGAGTATTTCCCTTCGTGGCCGGCGATTTGAGCAATGTCGTTCAAGCCTGGCTGGACGGTGCTCTGCAGCAGGAAAATTTTTCCATGCCCGGTTGCTGTGATCGGGGTGGAAGGCAATTTCGCCTGATGCAGGGCCGACAGAGAAAGGAGATGACCATGACTCCAAGAGGACAAGGAGCAGGACGGGGACGCGGCGGCGGCAGAGGTGGTCGCATGGGTGGGCCGGCAGCAGCAGGGCCGGACGGGATGTGCGTGTGCCCCCAGTGTGGTGAACAGCAGCCCCATGAACGGGGGGTTCCATGCTTTGAGCGCAGTTGCTCTCAATGCGGCGCCCGGATGGTTCGGGAGTAATCGTTTTTTCGCCCAAACAGGCTTGAAATCACGTGGTTTCAGCACCGGGACATCGAGCCGAAAAACAAAGAAAGGAGAAAAGATCATGCCAAGAGGAGACGGAACAGGACCCATGGGAATGGGAGAACTCACCGGACGGGGAGCCGGCTTCTGCGCCGGTTTCAACGTACCCGGCTATGCCAACCCGATGGCGGCACGGGGGTTCGGAGCAGGGGGCGGCTTTGGCAGAGGTCGTGGATTTCTGCCTCGCGGAGCCGGCGGAGGCCGCGGCTGGCGCAACATGTTTTATGCCACCGGCCTGCCCGGCTGGGCGCGTTTCGGCGGATACGGTGTTCCCTACGCCACACAAGCCGGGAATCCCGACCCGGAGCAGATGCGCCAGTTTTTGCGGGGACAGGCCGAGGGACTGCAGTCGGAGCTTGATCTGATCAAGAAACGTCTTGCCGAACTTGAAGAGGCGGCAACGGATTAATCTGCGACTGGGTACCGAAAATCACCGCCGCGCCATTCCTGATCCGGCGCGGCGGTGGGAATTGCGGAGGCCGGAGTTTCCCATCGACGGCTCTTACACCACAAAAGCTCCATCAACTATCAGCAAGGACATCACCATGAAAATCGCATTTACAACATCGGGCGACACCCTCAACGCCCCCCTGGACAGCCGTTTTGGCCGGGCGGCCAGGTTTCTCGTGTACGACCTCGAGAAGGATTCGCTGGAGATCATCGACAACGCCCAGAACCTCAACGCCGCTCAGGGCGCGGGTATCCAATCGGCGGCCAACGTGGCCAAAGCCGGTGTCGGCGCCCTGGTGTCGGGGCATTGCGGTCCGAAAGCCTATCGCGTGCTGCAGGCCGCGGGAATCCAGATCTACTACTCCGAGGCGCCTACCGTGGCTGAAGCCCTGGAGGAATACCGCCGGGGAAAGCTTACCCCGTCCGCAGCGGCTGACGTAGAAGGACACTGGTCTTAAATAACTGAATTTCTTGATTTTTCGTTTCTGTGAAGAGTCTGTGGGCAGGGATCCCGGGTGCGAATGCTCCGGAAGGAAGGAAATGATCTTATGATTCTGGCTGTGGCGTCAGGCAAGGGAGGAACAGGCAAGACGACCGTGTCCGCCAATCTGGCCCGCACCTTTGGCGCCGTTGTGCAACTGCTGGACTGTGACGTTGAAGAGCCCAACGCCCACCTGTTTTTGCAGGTCGAACCGAAAGGGCGGGAAACGGTCACCGTTCCCGTGCCGCTGGTCGACCAGGCACGCTGTCACGGGTGCGGTGAGTGCGGTAACTTCTGTGAATATAAGGCTATTGCCTGTTTTGGAGGCACCGCTCTGGTTTTTCCGGAGATGTGTCACGGTTGCGGTGGTTGCGTCATGGTTTGCCCCGCAGAAGCCATCAGCGAAACGGCTAAACGCATCGGCGTGGTGGAGACTTCTGCGGCGGATCATATCACCTTGATCCAGGGGCGTCTCGACATCGGAGTGGCCATGGCCCCTCCCTTGATCCGAGCAGTCAAAGCCCGTCTGCAACACAATACCCCGGCGATTCTGGACGCGCCGCCGGGGACTTCCTGTCCGGTGATCGCCACTCTGCAGGACGCGGATTTCGTGATCCTGGTCACCGAACCGACGCCCTTCGGCCTGCATGACCTCCCCCTCGCCGTGGATATGGTTCGAGAACTCGGCATGCCTTTCGGGGTGGTGGTGAACCGCTTCGGTATCGGCGACCAGCGGGTGCACAAATTCTGCGCCGAGCAACAGATTCCCATACTGCTGGAAATCCCCGATGATCGGCGGATTGCCGAGGCCTACTCCCGTGGGGAGTTGATCGTCGATGCCCTGCCGGAATACCGGGAATTGTTTGAAAGTCTGATGGCCCAAATCATCCGAGTCCCGGAAAACACTGACCAGAGGAGGGCGTGATGCGGGAACTGGTCATTATCAGTGGCAAAGGCGGTACCGGAAAAACCAGTATAACGGCGTCCTTCGCCGTGCTGGCCAAAGGATCGGTGATGGCCGATTGTGACGTGGATGCGGCGGACATGCATTTGATCCTGACCCCCCGAGTGCAGCAGCGGCACCCCTTTTGGGCTGGTCACGAGGCCGTTATCCGCCGACAGAAATGCACGGGTTGCGGTGTCTGTGAAACGCTCTGCCGGTTTGGCGCGGTAGCCCCGGGCAGGGACGTTGATGATAGCCCTTTCTATGCAGTCGATTCCGTGGCCTGCGAAGGCTGCGGGGTCTGTGTGCGTTTCTGCCCGGAGCAGGCCATCGACTTTCCCGAACGACTCTGCGGCGAATGGATGGTTTCGGAAACCCGCTGCGGTCCCATGGTTCACGCCCGCCTGGGCGTAGCTGCGGAGAATTCCGGGAAACTGGTCTCTACGGTACGCAAAGAGGCGCGGCGCATCGCCGAAGAGGAGCATCATGGCCTGATCCTCATCGACGGTCCTCCGGGTATCGGCTGCCCGGTGATTGCATCCCTGACCGGGGCCGACCTGGTTCTGGCCATCACCGAGCCCACCGTTTCCGGCGAGCATGATTTGCACAGGGTTCTCTCCCTGGCCCGGCATTTCGACATACCCACCGCCGTCTGTGTCAACAAGTGGGACATCAATCCGCAGATGACCGAACGTATCGAAGCGGCGGCACGCCAAAACGGTGCCCGGGTGGCAGGGCGTATCCGTTACGATCCGGCCGTCACCGGGGCCCAGATGGACGGCAAGGCAGTGGTGGAAACCGTTGCCCCCTGCGTCGAAGACATCAAAGCCCTCTGGCAGGACCTCGACAACAGTTTATTGCCGTCCTGGAAGATTCTGGGGTTCACGGACAAACACCCCCAATCCTCAAGCATCAGGAGACCCAACAGATGAAAATCGCGATTCCCCTGGCCGCTGGCAAACTCTCCCTGCATTTTGGTCATTGCTCCCAGTTTGCCCTTCTCGACGTCGATCCGCAGGCAAAAACCATTCTGCAGCGTCAGGA
>PWVL01000209.1 GCA_003561875.1 Desulfuromonadales bacterium
GGGGGTAGAGTTTATTTTTCTCTCCCGGGAGGATCGGCAGCGGTTGCTGGAGTTGAGTGAACCGGTTTACGAGGCGTGGGGCCAAAGGATTGTGCCTGATTACCTGCAAAAAGTGCGAGAACGTCTTGGCAATTGAGTCTTTTCATGGAAACCAGAGCGCATGAACAACATGCTGAAACGGGTGGACCAGTTCCTCGGGTTGATTGAGGACTGGTCCCTTTTTATCGCGGTGACCGCCGCTCTGCTGTCGGCCATGGCCAACGTGGTGTTGCGCAAGACGACCTCCATCAGTCTTTACTGGTCCGACGAGGTGGTGCGCAAGGTCATCTTCTTTACCACCTACATGGGCTGCAGCGCGGCGGTGCGCAAGCGGGCGCTGATCCGCATCGACGCCCTGCCGCAGATTGTTCGGACGCTGAAAAAACCGCTGACTATGGTGAGCCATGCGGCAATGCTGGTATTCGCCTTTTTCATGATGCGTTACGGCTGGACCATGACGGTCAGCGCCCGCAACGACCCCTTTGCCCGTACCGCCACTCTGCAGATTCCCGAATGGTATTTCTACGCCCTGCTGCCGCTGCTGGGGTTCATGCTGCTGCTGCGGGTGACCCTGCTGCTCATCGAGGATTGGGGCGGTCCGGCCGGCTAAGATCCGGGCTTTCTTCTGTTACGGAACGGGACTTTCCATGAATACCAGCTATCTGATGATTTTTGCCCTGCTGCTCGGCGCCCTGGCGACCAGTACGCCGGTGTTCATGGCCCTGTTTTTCACCGGCCTGACCGGCCTGGTGCTGGCCGGTATCGATCCGCAGATAGTGATCGAGGTGCTCTACCGCAGCATGGACAAGTTCGCCCTGGTGGTGGTGCTGTTCTTTGTCCTGTGCGGCAACATCATGACCACCGGCAGCATCGTCGCCAAACTCATCAAGACCGCCAATGCCCTGGTCGGGTTCCTGCCCGGCGGTCTGGCCATGGCCGGGGTGCTGGCCTGCGGTTTTTTCGGCGCTATTTCCGGTTCGACGGTAGCCACGGTGGTGGCCATCGGCGGGTTTATGATTCCGGCCCTCATCGAACACGAGTACGAGCCTTCCTTCAGCGTCGGCCTGATGACTACGGCGCCGGTGCTGGGAGTGGTGATTCCCCCCTCCATTTCCATGATCCTCTATTCGATGATTTCCACCGACTCCCTGGAGGCGCTGTTTCTTACCGGCTTCGTGCCCGGTCTGCTGATTATGGGGGCCATGTCCCTGTACGCCTGGCTCTACTGCCGGCGGCGAACTGCCCGTACCACGCCCCGCGTTTCTTTTCGAGAGCTGTTGTCGGTGCTGCGGGAGAGCATCTGGGCCCTGCTGTTGCCGGTACTGATTTTCGGCGGCATCTATTCCGGTCTGTTTACCGCCAACGAGGCGGCGGTGGTGGCCTGCTTCTACGCATTTTTTGTCGAGATCGTGATCCATCGGGACATGCGCTTGCGGGACGTGAAAAAGGTGGTCGTTTCTTCGGCGGTGACCTCGGCCAGCCTGCTGTTGATTGTGGCCGGGGCTTCGGTGTTTGGTGAGTATCTCACTTTCGAACAGGTGCCGAACCAGATCGCGACGCTGGTGGTGCAACAGGTGAGCAGTCCCTGGGTGTTCCTGCTGGCGGTCAACATTCTGCTGCTGTTTATCGGCATGTTCATGGATATTATTTCCGCCACCCTGATTCTGACGCCGATTTTTCTTCCCCTGCTGGCCCGTTTCGGTATCGACACCCTGCACTTCGGGCTGCTCATGACCCTGAATCTCGGCATCGGTTACTGTACGCCGCCCTTGGGGGTCAGTCTGTATATTTCCGGTGCCGTGGTGCATCGGGACCTGTTTTACGTGGCCCGCTCCGTGCTTCCTTTTCTGGCTATTCAGATCGCTATCCTGCTGCTCCTGACCTATGTGCCTTCCCTGGTGTTGTGGTTGCCGCGATTGGTTTACGGCGGGTGAGGCGCAAGGATGAGAGGCTTGGTACGCTGACCGCCCCCTGGCAGAGTGGGCTGTCGCCCCGTAAGGAGAAACGCCCGTGTTGCTTCCGTCCCAGATAGCCCTTTTTGCTGTGACCTCGGTAGTGCTGATCCTGACCCCCGGACCGGATATTCTCTATGTGATGACCCGCGGCGTGGCGCAGGGACGGGGGGCGGCGCTGGCCGCCGCCGCCGGTTTCAGTCTCGGTAACTTCGTGCATCTTATTTTCGCCCTGATCGGTCTGTCCGCCTTGCTGGCCTCCTCGGCCCAGGCCTTTCAGATGGTAAAGTACGCCGGCGCGCTGTACCTTGTCTATCTCGGAGTGCGGTTGTTGCGCAGTCCGACGGGGGCAGTCGGCGGCGAAAACCTGCCCTTGTTGCGGGGCCGCCGGATTTTTCTTCAGAGTATCGTCGCCAATATTCTGAATCCCCAGGTGGCGGTGTTCTTTTTAGCCTTTTTTCCCCAGTTCGTTGATGTCCGGCAGGGTTCCGCGTCCCTGCAGATGCTTTCCCTGGGAGCGCTTTTTGTGGTACTGACCCTGATCTGCTTCAGTCTGGTGGCCCTGTGTTCCGGAGCCGTCGGAACCTGGCTGCAGAGCAAGCCGGCTGTTTCCGGACGTCTTGACCGGGTGGGCGGCGGTGCGCTGGTACTTCTCGGCCTGCGACTGGCCTGGTTGACCCGCTGAGCCCGGGTTGCAGTTTCAGGACGTTTCGACCCGGGGAGGGAGATTCTTTTCCAAATGAGACGTTTTCTGTTGCATCAGGAATCATCAAAAA
>PWVL01000095.1 GCA_003561875.1 Desulfuromonadales bacterium
CGGAGCGCCGGGATGTGTTGACAGGGGCGAGCCAGATCGCTATCCTGTTGCGTGGAGTCAACTCATGAGGGAGGTGATCGGTGGGCGGCACATCACGCGCGGGCTCAAGGGCATAGCGTTCCGATTATTACCAAGGAGGCCTAGATGAAGCGAGCAGTGGGTTTGGCATTGGTGCTGCTGATTGGGCTGCCCGTCCTGGCGGGGATGACCGTGGCTGAGCTCGAGAGGCGAGCGGCGACGAGCATCCTCCCCGAGGAGCGGATGGCCGCGGCGTATGCGCTGGTCGACTATTACGCGGAGAACAAGACGGAGGCCGAGCTCCTGGCGATGATCGACGAGGCGCCGGAGACGCTCCAGAAGGCGGCGAGCTTGGCTCTCGGCGAGCTCTGGCTGGCGGAAGGCAAGACCGAGCTTCAGTTGGTCCGGCTGCTTGTGCTGCCGAGCGATGCGCCTGTGTTGGTCAAAGAGGCAGCCGTACCCGCGTATTTCACCCTGCTGATGCAGAAGTACATCGATAAGTTCATCGACGGGGACGACCTCGCGGTGCTGTACAAGGGTGACTACTCCGAGCAGGCGCAGTACGCGGCGGCGAAGGTCTACTTCACGGCGAACCGGGGCAAGTACGACACGGCCGATAAGCTCCTCCCGGTCTTCGAGGACGAGGATGCGACGCCGGGCTTCCTCAGGGCGGCCGCGGATCTTCTTTCCGGACTGTATCAGTTCCCCCCGACGCTGGCCCTGAGCATGGACCAGCTCAAGGCGATCGCGCTCGAGGACGACAACCCCTACATCCGTCACGCAGCCGCCATGGCGCTGTCCGACAAACTCCGAAGCCAGTCGGCTGAGGCACTGATCCGCGCGATGGGCGGATTCATCGCAACGGGTTACGGAAGTGCTGAGTACAGGTGGGCCTACGCCTATGCACTCGGCGCCGCGTGGGCGAAGCATCTATAGGCCAGGTTCTACCAGGAGGTGTTGCGGATGAAGCGGCTTATTGGGATTTTGGCGTTGACAGCGTGCTTGGCCGTGATGGCGGCCGGCCAGGACTACAAGGTGATTCCCTTTGGCGAAGGCGACTGGGCCAACTTGGAGGTGGGCCAGTACGGCGGAAGCCTGGTGATCGGCTCCCTCGAAGGGCCCAAGACGTTTAACCACCACGTAGCCCAGGAGACATCCTCCACCGACATCACCTCGAGGCTCCACGCGGGGCTGATCGAGATCAACCCGGTCACCAACGACGTGGAGCCGGGGCTGGCGAAGTCGTGGGAAGTCTCCGACGACAGCCTGACGATCACGTTCTACCTGCGGCAGGGGCTGCAGTGGTCCGACGGGGCGCCGTTCACGGCGGACGACGTGATCTTCACGTTCGACGGGGTCATCTTCAACGAGGACGTGCGCACGGACTACCGGGACGTGCTCCCTGCGGACATGCAAGTCGTCAAGATCGACGACTACACGGTGGAGATCCAGCTGACCGAGGTGTTCCGGCCGTTCCTGCGGCAGATCGGCGGTGCGATCTACCCCAAGCACGTGCTTGGAGACCTGTCTCGGGTGTACAACCCCGACGCTGCCCCGGACGCGCTGAACGAGGCTTGGGGCATCGCGACCGACCCATCAGAGATCGTGGGCATGGGCGCCTGGAGGCTGAAGGCGTTTGTCGTCGACCAGCTGGTCGAGATCGAGCGCAACCCTTACTACTGGAAGGTGGACCCCGCGGGGAACCGCTTGCCCTACCTCGACAGCGTGCAGTACGTGATCTCCTTCTCGCTGGAGACGATCTTCCTCAGGTTCCGCAACGCGGAGATCGACTACTACGCGCCGCGGCCGGAGGACCTGGCGACCTTGTTCGCCGAGGCGGCACGGAAGGACTTCGAGGTTCGTATCGATGAGGACAAGCCGCTCTTCGGGACCACCTGGATCGCGTGGAACCAAGACGTCCCTGACGAGAACCTGCGGGAGTACTTCCGCATGATCGAGTTCCGGCAGGCGATGATGCACCTCATCGACAAGCAGCGCATCATCGACGACGTGTATCTCGGGCTTGCCGTCCCGCAATGGAGCCCGGTGTCGCAGCTTTCGCCGTTCTTCTACCCGGACGTGCCCACGTTCGAGTTCGATCCGGACCGAGCAGCAGAGTTGCTCGACGAGATCGGGCTGGTCGACGTCACCGGCGACGGCTGGCGGGACTTCCCCGACGGCAGCCGGTTCGAGTTCGATCTGGAGACGAACGTCGGGAACACGATCCGCGAGCAGATCTGCCAGATCTTCGCGGACGACGCGGCGCAGGTGGGCCTGCGGGTGAACTTCACCCCAATCGCGTTCAACGCCCTGGTCACGAACCTGCTCGGAGGACAGTACGAGGCCGTACTGCTCGGTCTGACGGGCGGCGTTGAGCCCCACGGCGGTGCCAACGTGTACCCGTCCTGCGGCGGCCTCCACTTCTGGCGGTATTCGGACTGCGAGGATCCGACGCCTGTGGCGCAGCGGATCGACGAGCTCTTCGAGCTCGGCGTCTCCACGTTCGACTTCGACGAGGCCTACGAGTACTACAAGGAGTTCCAGATCCTGTTCTCGGAGAACTTGGACCTCCACCACACGGTGAACATCGTGTACCGAGCGGCCGTGTACAACAACCTGCAGAACACGCAGGAGTTCAGCCCGGTTGCCGGACCACTGGGTTTTGCTGAGTACCTGTACAAAGCGAACCCGAACATGGTGGGGAACCGCGTCATCAGGCGGTAGTCCCTGTACAACGAGGCGGGGGAAA
>PWVL01000170.1 GCA_003561875.1 Desulfuromonadales bacterium
GCTGCTGCGCAACGGCGTGCGGATTTTCGAGTATCAGCCCCGCTTTCTCCATCTCAAGATGCTGCTGTGCGACGGCTGGGTCAGCACCGGTTCGTGCAATGCCGATGGCTGGAACTACCGCTGGAGCCTGGAGGCCAACCAGGAGGTCAGGGCAGGCGCCCTGGCGGCAGAGGCCGAAGCGCTTTTTCTCGCCGATTTCGGCGAGAGCCGCGAAATCCTTTACCCTCAGTGGGTGAACCGTTCCTGGGCCAGCCGCCTGAGGGAGTGGTTCTGGGGCAGGATCGTTCTGCTGCTGGCCCGAATCAGCGACCGCGGCAGAAACAGTCGGCTCGATTTGTAACAAAGGGGCGAGGGCGGATTCGAGTCCGGTTGAAGGGAAACACCTGATGGCCGGAAAGATGGCGCCCCGGGTGGAGGTCCTTTCGGTCCTGAAAAGCGCATGGAACCCGGACCGGCTGGCCGCAGGGCGGCGTCTTGTTTACAGGCTGCGGAAGGCCTGGCGGGCCGCTGCGATGGTGCGGTCCAGGTCCTCCATGCTGTGGGCGCTGCCGACAAATCCCGCTTCGAACGGAGGGGGCAAGACCGTTTGTCAGGCCTTACCCTCTGCTGTGCAGGTTTCGGCGAAAAAAAATCCTGCAACGTCTCCTCCGGCCTTCCCCATCTTGCGAGGGGCCGACGCATGACTCGAGGCCATAGCTGGTCGCTAGCCTTTATTATGCGGGGACTTGCACCCCTTGCTCTTTGCCGGCTTTTACCAGCGCTTTCGGTCCGACTCCGGCAAAGAGCACATCAGTGATCTCAATACTTGGAAAACCAAGCTTTTGTTTGCTAGGATAAACCTTCGAGTGCAACAGTCCCGTGTTTTAACCCGGGTTTAATGGAGATTGTCCATGAGTAGACTTGTCAAGAACGATATCCTGGGCTTAAGTATCTCTGAACGTATTCAGCTCGTTGAAGATATCTGGGACAGCATTGCGAATGTTCCCGAATCTCTCCAACTGACCGAAGAGCAAAAAACGGAATTGGACAGGCGTTTGGATGATTATCACGGTAACCCCGGCAAGGGATCCCCGTGGGATGTTGTCCGCGAACGGATCAGGAACCGGAAGTGACGTTCGAACTGATTATCTCCCCGGAAGCCGAAGCGGAAATGGGCGAAGCCTTCGACTGGTACGAGGAGCAACTCCCTGGCCTCGGCTCGGATTTTCTGTTGAACGTAGACGCCGCACTCCAAACCATTCTTCGTAATCCGAAACAATTTCCTTGCGTATACAAGCACTTGCGCCGAACCCTGATCCGTCGATTCCCCTACCAGATTTTCTTTCTGCTTGAGAAAAGCAAAATTGTCGTGCTTGCCGTTTTCCACGCCAGACGCAGCCCCAAGCGGTGGCTGGAAAGAGCCAATAAACTTTCGTAATTTCTATTCCATCCCACCATATGGCTTTTTTAGCCGTCATGGCCTCACGGTTGTGAACCGTTTCCTTTTCCTGAAAATATTATTCCATCCATGGGGACGTAGGAATTTAAAAATTTCAAGGACGTCATCCCAGGGGTTTCTTCAGCATCGAGCCGAAAAATAAATCTGTCCCCTTTCCCTCCAACCCGCACTTCGGGCAGGCTTTCATATTCCCTCCAATTCATTGAACAGCGTCCTTAAATCGGCAATTTCAGGGTCAAAATGAGGCTTATAAGGCTGTTTTTGGCGGTAATTTTCGAGGAATTTATGGAAGAATCAACTAGTTGTCTTGGTCCGACCCGGGAAACCGGGGACCCCCCGGGAAACCGGGGACCCTCACAGGGGAATTGGAAAGACCTTGACTGTGCTGCCGCCCTCCCCCCCCTGTGACGCCGCCGAAGTGGAGCGGGCGTTTGGCGATAAAGACGGGCAACTGTTCGAGCGCAGCGAGTTTTTGCCCGTCCGTCAAATGCCTGCGCAGCGCAGGGTACCCGCCAAAGGCGGGCCAGGAGCGGGGCGCCTTTTTCTGCTGACTCTTTTTTGGCGCAAAAAAAGAGTCAGGCGTCGCGCGGGGACGCAACCCCGCGGTCCTGAATCTGGCCTGTTTCTTTAATAGGTTGCCTTGGTCCGACCCGGGAACAAGGGGTGACACCGGGTTCATGATATCTGGACAAGAATGTTCGTTTGTCAAGCCTGACCCCCTCTGTGCTTTTGTCAGGCCTTACCCTCTGCTGTGCAGGTTTCGGCGGGAAAAAAATCCTGCAACGTCCCCTCCGGGTTCCATGCCCCGTCGCATGTCAATATTTCTGCCGCTCCGGGATTACCCCCCGCACCCCGCCCCGGGGATCGCCGGCGTCGCCGTCCCGGCGGGGAATGAGGTGGATGTGGGCGTGAAAGATCGTCTGGCCGGCGCTCGCGCCGCAGTTGATGCCGATGTTGAAGCCGGTGATGGTCGGGTCTTCGGACTGGAGTTTTTCGCGCAGGGAAAGGATCAAGGCCTCAGTGTCGCTGCGCTCCCGGGCGGTCAGCGAGAACCAGTCGGGGGTGTGGCGTTGGGGGATGATGAGCAGGTGGCCTGCGGTGACCGGAAAGCAGTCGTGCAGGGCGAACACGGTGCCGCGTTCGGCCATGATGCGCTCCCGGATCTCCGGGGCGCAGAAAGGGCACTCGGAGTTCTTCATGGTCTGAGCCGAAATTTTCTGCGATGCCATGGCAAAGATGCGGAATTCTTTGGTCAAATCAGAGGCGTTTCGTTGTAAAATCCGATAGTTTCATGGGTTTCGCGTCCGCCCTTGACAGGCTATTTAACA
>PWVL01000187.1 GCA_003561875.1 Desulfuromonadales bacterium
GCATTGCTGGTTTTGTTTGTACCGGTTTTTTATGTTGCCATTCAGCGAGCCAGCGAATGGCTGCAACGTCATTTCTGGTCTCGGGTTCTGAGCCGCAAAGACGGCGAGAGTTGAGTTCGCGAAAGGATTGTTTATGGCGCGAAAGACAAAGACTGCCGCACAACAGACTCGCCAGGACATCTTTGAGGCGGCCCTGACGTTGTTTCACGATCGGGGCTATTCCCGCACCACTCTGCAGGAGATCGCCCGCGCGGCGGGGGTGACCCGAGGAGCCATTTACTGGCATTTTAAGGATAAGGTCGACCTGTTTATCGAACTCAAGAACGACATCGAGGCGTCCTCCGGCATGCGTCTGGAAGATCTGCTGCTTCTCCCTGTCGAGACACTGGACGACCTGCTGGAAGGATTGCGGCGGTTTTTCCGCAATCTGGAACAGGACCGGCGCTTTCGAACCTATTTCAAAACAGTTCTGTTCCGTACTGAATTTACCGAGGAGTTGAGGCCCCTGCTGGAGTTTTATCAGGACAAATTGCACCGTTTGCAGAAGAAAGATCTGGAATCCCTGCAGCGGCTGCAGGCCGCCGGTTTGCTTCGCAAGGATCTTCACTGCGAGCGGGCGGCCCTGACCTTGCGGGCGCTGATGGTGGGGTTGTTGCACACCTGGCTGCTCGATGACGGGGCGTTTCCCCTTTCCGAGCAGGGAGAAGCTCTGCTCAATGATTTTTTTGCCGGTCTGCGGCCAGGTTGAGCTGCCGGCCGGACAGATTTACCCGAAGGTGGGCGTAAGAGCGGTAGACTGATGTATTTGCGAAGCCGGTAACAAAAAGGGGCAACTCTTTCGGAGTGCCCCCTGCCATCGAATGCGCTTGCTTCGGCGTACCGCGTGAACAGTTGCCGAATCCGGCTCAGTCCATACCCGGCAGACTGGCCATAATCTGCCGTTCCAGCAGCGTTCGCAGCTGGTGATAATGCGGTTTGGGCGAGAGCAGTCCGACAATAAAATATTCCTCCCCGGTGGGAGCGACAAAGCCTGCAATCCTGCGATTTTCGAAATCGAGATCAATCCAGGCGAGTTTTCCGTAGTCTGCATCGATTCGTTCCAGTGTTTCCACCGAACAGACCAGTTCGGCACCGATGCATTCAATGCCCCGTTCCGGAAGATCTCCCTGGCTGGCAATGATAAAACCCTGGGAGTCGACAACGAAGGTCGATGCGGAACCCGTGATCTCCATGCTCCAGGCCATGCAATCTTCCCAACTTGTGAAAAGTTCCGGAACCTCCATCGGAATCTGGTCGATGTTCTGATGCGTCCGGGCCGAAGGGCCTGCAAGGGATGTGATGCTGGGAGCAGTGAGACGCTGCAACCGGGTAAATAACAGTTCGCCCTGTTCCTGACAGGCCATCGCCGAGGGTTTCGGAATGCCGGAAATCAAACTGTGGAGAAGCAACTGCGCTTGATCAAGATCATACGAGGGCGCGTTGGGGTCTGTCATTGAATTCTCCTGCGACACCACCCAAGTTGTGAATGATGCTTTTGATTTCAGTGGCCAGGCTTTCGAAGCGGATGGCTTCGGCCGAATATTTTCCCGACAGAAAGGCGACGGGTAAACCCTTTTCACTGGCCTGGGCAAAAATGTCGGAACGTGGCATATAGGTTTCCAGCACGCCACTCAGTGTCGACCAGACAGTGTTCATGATGGTGAAGGAAACGTCCTGTTTGAGTTGCACCATGTTGGCCAGAATGCCGAGCAGTTGCAGGCCGGGATTCTCCTGGTCCCTGACATGCTGGATCACCCTCAGGGTTTGGGAGATTGTACGCAGAGCCAAAGGCTCCGCCTGCAGTGGCAGCAGGGTATGGGTGCTGGCTGCAAGAGCTGCCCGGGTAATCTGGCCCAGCCCCGACGGGGTGTCGATAACGATGTAGCGGTAGCGGTCCTCAACGGCACCGAGAATTTGCTGCAGAATGCCGTCACCATGAATAAACTGCTCGTAAAGCCCCACATCCAGAGGATCCAGTCGTCCTCGGGGCAGCAGGGTCAGGTGGCCCAGCTTGGTCGGCATCAGCACGTCGTCGATGGCGGCGAGGTCCATCAGGTATTCAGCGAGGCCCGGCCATTTGGTGGCGCCGCGGGCCAGGGAAAAGCCGATAGCGCCCAATGGGTCCAGATCGATGAGCAGGGCCGGCTCCTGCCCCTCGGTCAGGGCGACGGCCAGGTTCAGGGCGACGGTGGTCTTGCCGGCGCCGCCATTGGAACTAACGATGGAAATAATGTGAGCCATGGCTGCTTCTCCCGTTTACCTCGTCTCGGTGAGGGTCTGGATTGCGGGAAGGACACTGGCTATTCGGGATCGGTAAACGCCCAATTTGCCGGCTTCGGCAAAGGCCACTCCCAGAAAGTTGCCGCCACCTGGATCGGTCACCTGCACCAGCAGGGACTGGCCGCTCCCTTCGATAAAGGTGCTTCGGGGTTGATCAATGCCGACATGGTGAGCGATCTGCAGGGAGCTGCGAAGCCACTCGGCAATCCACGCCGAAAGATCCTTCTTGGGGCTCACGTCCGTCTCAACTCCATGGTAAAGGTATAGTTTGCCTGCGGAATCGGCGATAAAAGCGTAGCGGAAACCGGGCAACAGGGCGAGCTCCTCAAAGGGGCTTACGTTTTCCGCCGGGGCAGGATCTTTCGCGGTGGAAATTCCCTCCGAAAGACCGGGCTCGGGAAAATCGAGGTCGGCTTCGAGGGCTTCCCGGAGTGAAAATGTCTGGCGGGCATCGGCCGCAACCTCGCCCTCTTCGGCATGTCCTACGGTCAGGGGATTGTTGACCAGGGGCGTCAGGGCGTCGCGGATATGGGCCCGCAGGCACTCGGCGAACAGAGCCTGGTCGATCACTCCCGCTTCCTCCAGAATCGGGCCGAGTTTCTTTGATTTATCCGGTGCTTTCTGGATCTCCAGAATTTCCTGCAGGCGGTGCGGGGAGACCTTGCCCATGGTTTGCAGGTAAAAAGGAAGATCCCGGGCCTGTCCTCTGCTGAGAGACCAGGCGACCCGACCGTGGCAGAACACCACCATTCCGACTTCCTGCTGCCCGATTCTGCCGCGCAATACACCGCTCCAACCGGTTTTTGCGGCGGCGATCAGAGCCTTGTCCATGGGCTGTCCGTCGATTGAGTGCATACCTTTCCCATCCACTCCGGCTCCGTTGAGAAAAAGTCCCGGTTGCCGGTTCGCCGAAGAGAGTCCGGCCCGTTTCTTTGTTTGACAGCTCCGCTAGGAACCCTTGCGGGACTACTTTTTGACCACGACAAATTCACCGTGCGGATCCCCGACCTCGATTCCCTTGGTCTGATGGCAGACATAGGTGTCCATGCCGTCGGGATAGGTTTCGGCATAGGCCAGATCAAAAAACGCCTGGCTCAATCCCCGCAGCATGTAGCCCCGCAGTCCTTCTCCGCCGCTGTCTGCTTCATAGTAATCAAGGGCGCGAATGATCATTTTTTCGGCCGGCTTGAGCTGCACGATGCCGGATTTGGCCCAACCCCAGGCGGTAAAAGCCGCATAAGCCCCGCGCAGAATATCTTTTTCGTCTTCCGTGACCATAGGCATGACCACGTCGTTGAAGATGTCCGAGGTAATGATACCGCACCCCGTATGATAGCCGCACTCGTAAGCGGCACGAACCAGCCCGGATTCCACTTCGGCTTTACGCTCCGGCGGCGCCGCCGCCATGATCCTTTCCGAAAAAGCGTTCAAAAGTTTTACTGGTAGCAAGTTTACCAGAACTTCGTATTCGGGAATAAGTCCGTTTTCATCACTTTGTACCTGGACTTTGGCCAGGGCCTTGACGGCCGTATCACGCATGACGGTCATGAAATAATTCCCCTCCTGTTACAGCGCGGTTACGATGAAGGTGCTTTCCGGAGCGCCGGTAATGATGCTGGCCGTTTCGGTGGTGCCGTAACTTTTCGCCGGCTTGTTGAAGGCCGCCGAGAAAATCGCCGAAATAAAACCGCGGGCCAGGTGGTTCACCGGTCTGTCATGAGGTCCCCATTTCATGGTCCAGCCTTCGTCGAGGTGGCTGCTGGTCAGGCGGACATCTCCTCCGTCGGCCCCTCCGGAGACATACATTCTGCCGAGGCCGAAGGTGGAAAAATAGTCTTCGCCGGCGCGCAACCGCTCCTCGGTGTCGTTGAGGCTGTGTTTTTGAAAATAGTCGTTCAGAATCGTGATAATGGTTTCTTCGGTAACATCGCTGAGAATTTCAGGCCCCCCCAGATCGGTCAGATCTTCGACCATTTTGGTGATCAGGGCCAGGTAGTGATGAGAGTGCATCACCACCTCGTGTCCGTTCAGCGAGTGACGATAGGTTTCGTTATTCATGGTGAATTCAAGATTCAACGCCATTATGTCCATCTCCTAGAAAGATTCGCCAAGTTCGACGAGGAGTTTTTTTGTTTTGTGGCGGATCACCCCGAGCTTGGACGCATCCGGGGGAATGATCGCGGCAATGGCGTCCCCGACCGGTCGGCACATGATGACGGCCCGACCGTATTCGATAAACATGTCCTGAAACGCATTGACGTTCAACTCGCTGCCCATTTCTTCAATGCCGTTGATGGCGTGAGCCAGAGAGGCGCCGAGTTCCTCGGTGTTAACCCGGTTGCTGCTGCCGGCGGATTCGATGACGAAACCGTCCCTGCCGACAACCACCACCGCGTCCACACCGGGGACTTCCAGCAGATTGTTCAATACTTCGCTCGAATCCCGTGCGGTCAGATCCATAAGGTGACTCCGTTCTTCGGTTGGAGGATTCGAGGCGGCACTTTGTTCGTTGGCCCGGTGATCAAGCAGGGTGGCCGCCTCAAGAATGGCATGCTGCACTTTAAGGCCGATGGTTTTTTTATCGCAGGGAATATCCGGCCGGAACTGGAAAGTTCCCTGTTCCCAGCCGAGCAGGTCGGCAAAACCTTCGATCCCGGTGAGGGTGCCCGAAACGGCAGACAGCAGTTCTTCACCCGCAAACCAGATTTGGCCCTTTTTGTCATCTTCCTGACGGTTCAGTTCAATAACGCCCTTTTTGGAGCTCAGGGACAGGAATTGCAACAGATTGGTGATATTGGTCAGAGACAGGTTGCCCTGAAGACCGTTGTCGCTTTCCTTGAGACTGTTCCCGGTTTTTTTCAAGTCGCTGTCCGACGGCGTTACGATGCGAATATGTGCTGTTTGTTGTGACATAGCAAACCCTCACATGTGTTGGGGTGCTCCGGTCTTTTCGCCTGCCTCGCTGCGGTCAACGCGGCCATGGATTGCTGCGCTATAACAACTCTGATCTTTTCCGCTTCATTTGATGCCGCAGCAGTAACGGTCATTTAAATACCAGCATGGTGGCGGTCTGATTGATATGACCGATAAATTGCTCGCCGTAGGTACTGAAGCCGACCGTCGGGAAATCCGCAAACAGCTTGCCGTAATCGGCGGTAAGGTTTTTCTGGGTCAGTTCCAGGGTGCGCAGAATGCAGTTGAAATTGATGATGCCGGAGATGTCGCCAAGTTCTTCCCGGGCCTGCTCAATGGCCTGCCGGGTATCTTGGATCATGTCGGTGGATTCGAGCAGGGAGAGTTCCATTCCCTCGACGACACCGCAATAAAACAAAATGCTGTTCCCTTGAATCTGCTGCGGGCTGCGCACATAAGGCTCACCGTCGATGAACAGGCCGACCGGATTCCGCATGAAGGACTCAGGAGCCTTATCCACGGTCGTGCCGACGGCCTCAGCGTACCCCGCCGCGGCGGGCTTTCCATTGAACTCAATCACTTCCCGGCGCGTTTCATCGGCTTTGGTGACTTCCAGCGTCTTGCCCAGGTCACGGAAGCTCTGGGTCTTGATGAAAGTAAACTCGACGCCGGGCTTGAGCAGGGCAAGAATCGCAGCATGACGATGGCTTTTGCCATTGGCGTAGACATGGGTGGCGGCAAATTTCAGGTCATCGCCCGCCGAGCCGCCAATAAAGATGGTGTTGGTCAGATCGCCAATGGTCTCAATGAGAGTTTCTTCCGCCCCGGCCAGGCCGTCAATGAGCAGCAGGCCGACGTATTCGGCAGGATTGAGGGCGGCCATGGGCGTTTGAAAATGGGCTTCAAAAGCCGCGAAGGCCCCGCTCAATGCCTTCTCGTCATGCAGATCCTCGACCACCTGAATGCTAAGATCCTGAATGGCCTCGGCGGAAAAGGCCATGGCGGCGATACCGTTGTTGAACATCCGGCCGCTGGTGATTTCCCCGGAAGTCGAACAGCCGATAACCTGCGCTTGAGGAAAAGCATTCTGCATCAGTTGACAGATACTTTCCGGCGCATACTTGGTCGAGGCAAAGAACAGTACCATTTTGGGGTCAAGGGGTGCCAGAGCTCCGGAGAGTTCGCTGACGCTGGCTTGGGCAGTATCTCGAGTGGAAAAAGCGCTTTTGATTTTCATGGAAACCTCCTCGGTAAGAAGCAAAATATTTATTTAAGGGTGTGCATCATGCGTTCCAGTTTCTGCAGGATGGCGGGGTCGTCCGGCGTGTTCGAGTCGAACTTTTTCGGGTTGACGCCTTTGAGCATCAACTTGGATTTAATGACCCGCTCCAGCATGGGGTTGCCGTCTGCCCTCTGGCGGACAATTAAATCGATCATCTCTTTGATTTTTCCTGCCATGCCAAACCTCCCTTTAATGGATTTATGAGCTGCCCCTCTGTACAACGCAAGGTATCGAGAAAATCGTCAACAAAGCCTTTGCTGACAAGCCTGAGCGACCTCCGCCCATTGGTCCTGAACCCTCGCAGTAAACTGAGCCAGAACTGTCCCTTTGAAACAGAAAAACCCGTCTTCAGCCGAAGACGGGTCGATGAGTTCAGACCGGAGTAATTTCTTCGGCAACCTGGCAGTCCTTCACAAGAAGGATCCATGGTTTTGCGTCCCCGCATTACTACGGGTTTGCTCTTGTCGAAAATCACGCACTAATGAAATATTTTAATAAGTAGGCCTTCCTTGTACCTGAATAAAACCTTGTTGTCAATAGAAAAAGGAAAAATAATTTAATAAAAATGAGAAAAAAAGAAAAATATGTGGGCGGTTGGCTCAGCTTGCATATAAAAAATAGAAAAAGCCTGTAATTTTAGATTTTTAACTATGGAAGCACATTGAGGGCGGGCTGGGACAGACCCTTGTGGTCTGTCCCGGCCCGGTAATGAAAACGACGTTTCAATCCCGGGTGAGTTGGCGGTATTTGATGCGGTGGGGCTGATCGGCGGCGGCACCCAGGCGCTTGCGGCGATCTTCTTCGTATTCGGACCAGTTGCCCTCGAACCAGAGCGTCTGGCTGTCGCCCTCAAAGGCCAGGATATGGGTGGCGACACGGTCGAGAAACCAGCGATCATGGCTGATGATCACCGCGCAGCCGGCATAATTCTCCAGGGCTTCTTCCAGGGCCCGCATGGTGTTGACGTCGAGATCGTTGGTCGGTTCGTCGAGGAGCAGCACGTTGGATTCGCTGCGCAGCATTTTGGCCAGGTGCACCCGGTTGCGTTCGCCGCCGGAAAGCACGCCGACCTTTTTTTGCTGCTGGTCGCCACCGAAATTGAAACGGGAGACGTAAGCGCGGCTGTTCAGGGTTCGCTGGCCCAGTTCGATGATTTCCTGCCCGTCGCTGATTTCTTCCCAGATGCTTTTGTTCGGGTCAAGGGCTTCCCGGCTCTGGTCTACGTAAGCCAGCCTTACCGTCTCGCCAACTCGAATGCGGCCCCTGTCCGGTTGTTCCTGTCCTGTAATCATGCGAAACAGGGTAGTTTTGCCGGCGCCGTTGGGGCCGATCACGCCGACAATCCCTCCGGGTGGCAGCCGAAAACTCATGTTTTCCATCAACAGGCGTTCTCCGTAAGCCTTGGCAACGCCATCGGCCTGGATGACGATGTCGCCCAGGCGCGGTCCCGGTGGGATAAACAGTTCCAGATCCTTGTCCCGATCTCCGCTCTGCTGCTGTAGCAACTGTTCGTAAGAAGTAATTCGGGCCTGGCCTTTGGCGTGACGGCCCTTGGGAGACATGCGAATCCATTCCAGCTCCCGCTGCAGGGTTTTGCGGCGCACGCTTTCCTGTTTTTCTTCCTGGCGCAGTCGTTCCTGTTTCTGTTCCAGCCAGGAAGAATAGTTGCCCTTCCAGGGAATGCCCTGGCCCCGGTCGAGTTCCAGAATCCAGCCGGCCACATTGTCAAGAAAGTAACGGTCATGGGTGACGGCGATGACCGTCCCGGCGTAGCGTTGCAGGTGCTGTTCCAGCCAGGCCACGGTTTCGGCGTCGAGGTGGTTGGTCGGTTCGTCCAGCAGCAGAATGTCGGGTTTCTGCAACAACAGCCGGCAAAGAGCGACCCGGCGCTTTTCTCCACCGGAAAGCACATCGACCGAAGTGTCGCCGGGAGGGCAGCGCAGAGCGTCCATGGCCTGTTCAAGGCGGCTGTCGAGATCCCAGGCGTCCAGCTGGTCGAGCTGTTCCTGAACCTCGGCCTGGCGGGCGATAAGGGCATCCATGGCCTCGTCGGACATCGGTTCGGCAAACTGCAAATTAATCGCGTTGAATTCGTTCATCAGGTCGACAATGGATTGAACGCCTTCCTCCACGGTCTGACGCACGGTTTTGCCCGAGGCCAATTGGGGTTCCTGCTCAAGAAATCCCACCGTGTGCCCAGGAGACAGAATGGTTTCCCCCTGAAACTCCTGGTCGACTCCGGCCAGAATTCGAAGCAGCGAACTTTTTCCCGAGCCGTTGAGACCGAGCACCCCGATCTTGGCGCCGTAAAAGTAGGACAGAGAGATGTCCTTGAGAATCGGTTTCTTATTGTGATGCTTGCTGACGCGAATCATGGAATAAATGATCTTGCGGCCGTCGTCGCTCATAAAAAACAGCGCCTCCTGAAAGGGTGGTGGGTGAATTGACTCCCCTGATGTCGGTAAAGTGATGGTTGTGATGAAGTTGGCGACCCCGGCGGACCGGATGGGCCGCATGCCGGCAGCGGGTTAGTGGATGTCTCAGGCAATGATCAGTTTTTCGATTTTCTGGCGGGCCATGGGAGCCACATCCAGCTTGCGGGTGTTGGCACCCTGGGTGCAGAGCACCGTCACCGTGGTCTGGTCCTGTCCTTTGCCATAGGCCGCAACGATGGAGGCAGCCGCCAACAGATCGTTGCTGTCCGGTCGACCGCTGAGCAGACCGAGAGGACCGCTGAAGCCGGAGGCTTTCAGCAGGGGGTGATCGTCATCGGCCAGTTTCTGAATGGCTTCATTGCTCTGGCGGTTGCGGCCCAGGGTCAGTTTGGCGTCGGCAGAGAGGCGATACTGGCGGCCGACTTTGAGCAATTCCACGTCCCGGGGAGTGCACTCGGGGTGGTGGGTAAGCAGGTCGCGCAGGCGCCCGGTAAAGGATTTCTCGGTCAACAGGCAGCCACCGCCGGAACTGGGATATTCGGTCAGGCCCCACTGCCGGGCCAGTTCTTCCTGGCGTTTGCGACTGCGGCCCTGAATGTCCAGGAGTTGCTCCCGGTCGACCAGGCCCCGCTCTTCGACAGGGGTTACAGGCAGAAGTCTGGCGCTGAGAGGGCGAAGAATCAGATCACCGCAGCCGGCGTGCTTGGCAACGGCCTTAAGAGCGTTGGCGTTCTGGCTCATGGGTCTCTGGCCAAGGACCTCGCCGGAAAAGAGAAAGTCGAACTCCCCCTTTTTTACATATTCTCCGGCAATTTGGAACATCAGCGCGTGACAGTCGATGCAGGGATTAAGATTTCGACCGTAACCGTATCGGGGGTTTTTCAGCATTTCCAGGTGCACTTCGCTGATGTCTCTGACAATCAGTGGAATATCGATCTGTCGGGCTGCGGTGCGGGCCCGCTCGGCACCAAAAAAAGGGGTGACATAGACGATGCCGGTCACGGCGACTCCCTGGCGTTTCAACACCAGCGCCGCCAGAGTGCTGTCAAGGCCTCCGGAGAGAAGTCCCAAAGCTTTGCTCATGCGAAAAGATCTCCATTGACTTCGATCGGGAAGGCATAATGTAATTCCTGCCCTGAAGCGGATTGTTGCGGAAGTTTTGAGGGAATAACGGGGCGGGCCCCGTTGAGCCCGCAAAAAAAGAGAGAAAATATCATGTTCGGCGGGCAGTTACAAGGCCGGTTCCGGTTTTTCAGGCGGCACAAGGTGGTTGCCCACCAGGGGGCAAAGATGCTACTCTGGGCTCCCGACAGTAAAACAATGTTCGCCTTTTGTCGTGAGGTATCGTCGTGAAAGACACTTTCGGGCGTAAAATCGAATACCTGCGTCTCTCCGTAACCGATCGCTGTAACTTGCGCTGTCGCTACTGCATGCCGGTCGACGGTGTGGACGCCATGAAGCACTCCAGCGTTCTCTCGTACGAAGAATTACTGCGCGTCGCCCGGGCCGCTACGCGGTGCGGAGTTAAAAAGATTCGGGTCACCGGCGGTGAACCTTTGGTGCGCCGGGGCATTGTGGGTTTTATTCGCGAACTTGCAGCGCTGCCGACCGGGCCGGAGATTACTCTGACCACCAATGGTCTGCTGCTGGGGGATATGGCCGCTGACCTGCGGCGCGC
>PWVL01000022.1 GCA_003561875.1 Desulfuromonadales bacterium
GCAGAGAGTAGGGAGGCAGCACACAGGCCGAGTCCCCGGAATGGATTCCGGCCTCCTCGATGTGCTGCATGATGCCGCCAATCACCACCTCGCGTCCGTCGCAAAGAGCATCCACGTCGATCTCGGTGGCGTGTTCCAGAAATTTGTCGATCAGAATGGGATGATCCGGTGACGCCTGAACCGCAAAATGCATGTAGTTGCGAAGTTGCTCCACCTGATAGACGATTTCCATAGCCCGGCCGCCCAGCACATAAGACGGACGCACCACCACCGGGTAGCCGATGCGTTCCGCTACTTTTTCCGCTTCCTCAAAGGAACGTGCCAGACCGTTGTCCGGCTGCCTGAGATTGAGTTTGAAAAGCAGTTCCTGAAAACGCTTCCGATCCTCGGCCCGGTCAATGGCATCAGGGCTGGTTCCGATAATAGGAACGCCGGCCTGCTCCAGAGCGACGGCAAGCTTCAGGGGCGTCTGACCACCGAACTGAACGATGACTCCTAACGGCTTTTCAATGGCGACGATTTCGAGAACATCTTCCAGGGTCAGGGGTTCGAAATAGAGTCGGTCCGAGGTGTCGTAGTCGGTAGAGACCGTTTCAGGGTTGCAGTTGATCATGACCGTTTCAAAACCGGCCTCGATCAGGGCCATGACCCCGTGGACACAACAGTAGTCAAATTCAATTCACTGACCGATGCGATTGGGGCCGCCACCGAGGATCATGATTTTTCGCCGGTCACTAGGAGCACTCTCGCACTCGTTTTCATAGGTCGAATAGAGGTATGGGGTGTGCGCCACAAATTCGGCGCCGCAGGTATCGACCCGCTTGTAAACCGGACGGACGTTCAACCGGTGGCGAAGGGCGCGCACCTCCCCTTCTTCCAGTTGCCAGAGGGCTGCCAGACAGCGATCGGAAAAACCGAACTGCTTGGCTTCCAGGAGAATCTCCGTCAGTAGCGCCACGTCCTTCACCGATCCGGGAGGTGTACCGAGCAGTTCCCGTTCCTTGTCGATAATTTGGGCAATATTGCCCAGAAACCACGGGTCCACGGAGGTTTCCCGGTGCAGTTCCTCACAACTCATGCCGCTTCGCAGAGCGTCGGCCAGATACCAGAGCATCTCCCAATTGCGAGTGCGCAGTTTGCTGTACAGGAGTGTCTGCCGGGTTTCGGAAAGAGGCTGACTGTATTCGGCAGGGCTGGAGTAGAGACGACTTTCAAAGCCGTAGGAGCCAATTTCAAGAGAGCGCAGGCCTTTCTGCAGACTCTCCTTGAAGGTCCTGCCAATGGCCATGACCTCGCCTACCGATTTCATCTGTGTGGTCAAAGTGCTGTTGGCCTGGGGAAATTTCTCAAAGGTAAAGCGGGGAATCTTGGTCACCACGTAGTCGATGGTAGGTTCAAAAGATGCAAAGGTCTCCCGGGTAATGTCGTTGGGAATCTCGTCCAGCGTATAACCCACCGACAGCTTGGCGGCGATCTTGGCGATGGGAAACCCTGTGGCCTTGGAAGCCAACGCCGAAGAACGGGATACGCGTGGATTCATTTCAATCACCACCAGACGGCCATCCTCGGGGTTGATGCCGAACTGGATATTAGAACCGCCGGTGTCAACGCCGATCTCGCGAATAATCTTCAGGGAGGCGTCCCGCAGGATCTGGTATTCCTTGTCCGTCAGGGTCTGGGCCGGAGCCACGGTGATGGAGTCCCCCGTATGCACCCCCATGGGATCGACGTTTTCAATGGAACAGATAATGACCACGTTGTCGGCCATGTCCCGCATGACCTCAAGTTCGTACTCTTTCCAGCCGATGACCGACTCTTCGACCAGAATTTCGTTGGTCGGCGAGGCTTCAATACCCGCCATGGCCATGCTTTCGTATTCTTCAAGATTGTAGGCTATGCCACCGCCGGTTCCGCCCAGGGTGAAAGACGGCCGAATGATGGCCGGAAAGCGGACATGCTCGATGACCTCCATGGCTTCCTCGAAGTTGTGCGCCAGACCGGAGCGGGGAACAGCCACGCCGATCTTTACCATGGCCGCCTTGAACAGAGTGCGGTCCTCGGCTTTTTCAATGGCGGGCAATTTGGCGCCGATCAATTCCACCCCGTATTTTTCCAGCACCCCGGACTTGGCCACCGCCACCGCAGTATTCAAGGCGGTTTGGCCGCCCAGGGTCGGCAATACAGCATCGGGCCGCTCTTTGGCGATAATGCGCTCCAGCGATTCGGGAGTGACCGGCTCGATATAGGTGCGGTCGGCAAAATCCGGATCGGTCATGATGGTGGCCGGGTTCGAGTTGAGCAAAACCACCGAATAACCCTCTTCCTTGAGAGCCTTGCAGGCCTGGGTTCCCGAGTAATCGAATTCGCAGGCCTGGCCGATGATAATGGGACCGGCTCCAATAATAAGGATTTTTTTTATATCGGTACGCTTAGGCATTCTCAGTCCTTCAATGGTGTGGACGCCCGCAGGGCGAATGGTCGGTAACAGGTCTTATTTTATTTATGTCGCGCCATCAGGGCGGTAAAACGTTCAAACAGGTAGCGAGCATCGTGGGGACCCGGAGAGGCCTCGGGATGGTATTGAACGGAAAAAGCCGCCAACTGCTCATGTTCGATGCCCTCGATGGTCTGATCGTTAAGATTGATGTGGGTAAGTACGGCCCGGTTCGCGATGCTGCCCGCTTCGACGGCAAAGCCGTGATTCTGGGAGGTGATTTCCACCCGACAGCTTTCCCGACGCAATACCGGCTGATTGCCGCCACGATGGCCGAACTTGAGCTTGAAGGTTTTGCCGCCAAGGGCCAGAGCCAGCAGTTGATGTCCCAGGCAGATGCCGAAAATCGGTACCTTGCCCAGCAATTGGCGAATGTTTTCCTGGGCGTAGCTGATCGGTTGCGGATCACCGGGCCCGTTGCTCAGAAACACCCCGTCGGGACGCATGGCCAAAACTTCCCGGGCCGGAGTGGCGGCGGGAACCACGGTGACCCGGCATCCGGCCTCGGTCAGGTGCCGCAAAATGTTGCGTTTGATGCCGAAGTCATAGGCCACGACCCTGAATCGCCCTTCCCCCTCGGGACGGCTGTAGCCGCTGCCGAGAGTCCACAGACCTTCGTGAAATTCATAAGGTTCCCTGCAGGTGACCTCCCGGACCAGGTCGCGACCGACCAGGGACGGTGCCTTCCGGGCCTTGGTAATGAGGCTTTCGGGGTTCAGGTCCGTGCTGGAAATAATGCCGTTCTGTGCTCCGTGGTCGCGAATATGGCGAACCAGGGCTCGCGTATCCAGGTTCTGAATTCCCACCACTCCGTTTTCTGCCAGGTAGGCGTCCAGGGTTTTCTCCGCCCGCCAGTTGCTGGGAAAATCACAATATTCCCTGACCACAAATCCGGACAGATGGGGTCGGGAGGATTCAACATCTTCACCATTGACACCGTAGTTTCCGATCTGCGGATAGGTCATGGTGACAATCTCCCCGCAATAGGAAGGGTCCGTGAGAATTTCCTGGTAGCCGGTCATGCTGGTGTTGAACACGACTTCGCCGACGGCTTCGCCGCGGGCGCCAAAAGCCTTGCCGAAAAAAACTCTGCCATCGGCCAGGGCCAAAACTGCTTTCATATTCGGTTACTCCTCGGATGTGGGGACAGAGGGTCTACCCTACGGATTGCCGGTTTCAAGTCGGTCAAAAACCAGTTGTCCTGCCACCAGGGTATGGCTGACCGCTCCTTTGAAGGTCCAGCCTGCAAAAGGTGTGTTCTTGCTTTTCGATCGCAACTGCCCGGCATCAAGAGTCCAGCGGGCGTCCAGATCGATCACTGTAATGTCGGCCACGTGACCGGCGGTCAACTGACCTCGATGCAGTCCGAGCGCCAGGGCCGGACCGCTGCTCAAGCGGTCGATGGCTTGACCGAGGGTCAGAACACCTTCGTCAACCAATTTCAGGGTCAGCGGCAGAGCGGTTTCGAGACCGACGATGCCGTTGAGAGCAATATTGAACTCGACGTTCTTCTCGTCCCGATGATGCGGAGCGTGATCGGTGGCGATGACACCGATGGTGCCGTCGGCCAGTCCTTCCCGAATTGCCGCCAGGTCATCGGCGCTGCGCAGGGGCGGATTCATCTTGGCATTGGTGTTGTAGCCTCTTACTGCTTCATCGGTGAGGATGAAATGATGAGGAGTGGCCTCTGCAGTCACCAGCACCCCCCTTTTTTGCGCGGCGCGAATGATCTCGACGGCCCCCCGGGTGGAGACGTGGGCGATGTGCAGGCGGGCGCCGGTAAACTCGGCCAGCATCACGTCACGGGCGACCATGGCATCTTCCGCCACCCAGGGAATGCCCTTGAGCCCCAGTTCGGTAGCGACAAAACTGTCGTTCATAACGCCCCCCGCAACCAGGGTCAGATCTTCAGCATGGCTGATGACCGGCAAACCGAAGGTGGACGCGTATTCCATGGCCCGACGCATGATTTCCCCGTCCATGACCGGGCGACCGTCGTCGGAGACGGCCACGCACCCGGCTTCACGCAGTTCCCCCATCTCGGCCAGAGATTCCCCCTTAAGGCCCTTGCTGATGGCACCAACAGGAAATACGTTGGCCAGTCCCGCGTCAGCGGCTTTTTGCAGAATGTAGGCGGTCACGGATTTGTTGTCGTTGATCGGGTCGGTATTGGGCATGCAGGCTACTGAAGTGTACCCGCCGGCAACGGCGGCCCGGGTTCCCGAAAGCACATCTTCCTTGTACTCGTAGCCGGGCTCCCGCAGGTGCACATGGATATCGATGAGGCCTGGCACCACCAGTCGGTTGGAAACGTCCAGAACCTGGGCGTCATCTGCATTGAGCCCGTTTCCTACGGCCACCACGATGCCTTCCTCGATCAGCAGATCCCTTTGATCGTCAATACCGTTGGCCGGATCGAGAAGGCGTCCGCCCTTGATGAGTAATTTCATGATCTACCCCAGTTTATGATGTGTTGAAGTCGGACTGGTCCGCTTTTATTCCGCCAGTTTGTCGCCGCCGGAGATCAGGTAAAGCAATGCCATGCGAACCGCCACACCGTTTTCCACCTGATCGAGAATAACGTTGCGATCCCCATCCGCCACCGATGAAGCGATCTCTACTCCCCTATTCATGGGACCGGGATGCATGACGATGGCATCGTCTTTGGCGAGCTGCAGATTGTTTGGATTGAGCCCGAAAAAACGACTGTATTCCCGAGTTGAAGGCAGCAACGTCCTGCCCTGCCGTTCCTGCTGGATGCGCAGCATCATCACTACGTCGGCACCTTCAAGTGCACTTTGCATGTCCGTGTGAATTTCGGCTCCGAGACGTTCGGCGCCTGTGGGCAGCAGGGTTCGAGGTCCGGCGAGACGAACCCGGGCCCCCATGGTGTTGAGAGCGATTATGTTGGAACGGGCAACCCGGCTATGGGCGATGTCACCGACGATGGCGACGGTCAGGCCGCCGATGGTTCCCTTCTTTTCCCGAATGGTCATCAGGTCGAGCAGGGCCTGGGACGGATGTTCGTGAGCGCCATCGCCGGCATTGACCACGGAAAAGTTGCAGCGCTCGGCCAGGTAGTGCGGTGCACCGGAATGGCCGTGACGTATGACGATGATATCGGGGTGCATGGCCTCGAGGTTGCGGGCAGTATCTTCAAGAGTTTCACCTTTGACCAGGGCAGAGGTGGAGGCGCTGATGTTGAGGGTGTCGGCGGATAAGCGTTTTTCGGCAATTTCAAAAGAAGCTCGGGTCCGGGTGCTCGCTTCGAAAAAGATATTGATGATGGTCTTGCCCCGCAGGGTCGGCACTTTTTTGATTTCCCTGGTGCTGATTTCCTTGAAGCTGTCAGCCGTGTCGAGAATCCGGGTAATGTCGTCGGCCGAAAACTGATCCATTCCGAGAATGTGCTTGTGTCCAAAGGTCATGGAAACCTCCTGTTGCAGACCGGCAGTCGTTTCTGGCGGGCAGAACATGGCCAATTTGTCCGGTGGCCTGGTAATTTCAGGGCTTGCAGACCCGCACTTCGACCGGTTGTTGGTTGTCGTCAAACCGCACCAGGATCTTTTCCTCGGTAGCAGTCGGCACATTGCGGCCGACAAAATCCGGGCGAATGGGCAGTTCGCGGTGACCGCGATCGATCAGAATGGCCAACTGAATGGAGCGGGGGCGGCCGATGTCCATCAGAGCGTCCATGGCGGCGCGGATGGTGCGACCGGTAAACAGCACGTCATCGACCAGCACCACGTTCTTGTTTTCCAGAGGAAACAGCAGTTCGGTCTTGCCTATGGGCAGCGAGCCCCGGGAGGCCAGGTCGTCCCGGTACATGGTAATGTCAATGGATCCGATGGGCAATTCCACCCCTTCGATTTCATGAATGCGTTTCTGCAGGCAGCGGGCAAGATGATCACCGCCCCGGACAATGCCGATCAGGGCGACATCCCGGGTCCCCTTGTTTTTTTCCAGAATTTCGTGGGCCACCCGGGTCAGGGCCCGGCCGATGGCCGGCTGGTCCAGTATGACAGTTTCGCGTGGCGACATGGGATGCTGCTCCTTTGCAAACTGGGGATTCGGACACAAAAAAAGTACCTATCGCGTTTAGGCGCGAAGGTACTTGGACGGACAACGGTTCTGTGTTGTATCAAGCCTTGTCACCTTTGCTAACCTCTCTGGATCAACTTAAAAGGCAAACTGCAATGCTGAATAAATTTTGTCGAGGCTAGCAGAAGGAACAGCTTCGGTCAACCGAAAAAAACCCCTTCCGATATCTGACCGGATCCAAAGCGCTTCTGCGTCGGCGTAAAGAGTCTGGCGGTTGCCGTACGGCGGATCAGAATATACGTTGAATTCTTACAATTTTCGGCCGTCAGCGGATCAGGCGGGCGATACGGTTCCAGCGCGGGAGCCTGCGTTCCCGATCCCAGGACCAATACTTGATAAAAGCCAGCCCTTTGATGGTTTTCTCGGGAACAAACCCCCAGAAACGGCTATCCAGTGAATAGTCCCGATTGTCTCCAAGAACGAAATAGTGATTTTCCGGAACCGTAAAGGGACCCAGAAAATCCCGGGGACCCTCCTGAACGGCATTATCCCTGTGCATGGCCTGCTCAAGCTCGTAGAGTTCGCCGTTGATCCAGACCTGTTTCTCCCGTATCTCTACCCGGTCACCGGGTAATCCGACAATCCGCTTGATAAAATCCCGTCGCCGATAAAAGGGCTTGTCCCTGTCCGGCGGGAACTCAAAGACGATAATATCGCCCCGGGCGGGATCGCGCAGAGTAAGCAGTTGCCGATCAGTGAAAGGGATCCGCGTGCCGTAAATGAATTTGTTGACCAGCAGATGGTCGCCGATGAGCAGGGTGTCTTCCATGGAACCGGAGGGGATCTTGAAAGCCTGAAATAAAAACGTGCGAATGATCAATGCCAGAATCAGGGCGAAAAACAGCGCCTCGCCATATTCCCGATACCAGACTTTCTTGACTTTATCTTTCCGCGAAAGCAGTGCCATATCAGTTTTCTTTCACTTTAAGGATGGCCAGAAACGCCTCCTGGGGCAGTTCGATACTGCCGACCTGTTTCATCCGCTTCTTGCCTTCTTTTTGTTTTTCCAGCAATTTGCGCTTGCGGGTGATGTCGCCGCCGTAACACTTGGCGGTCACGTCCTTACGCAGCGCCTTGACGTTGACCCGGGCCACCACCTTGTTGCCGATAGCGGCCTGTATCGCCACCTCGTACTGCTGACGGGGAATAAATTCCTTCATCTTGGCCACCAGTTCGCGACCCCGAAACTGGGCCTTGTCCCGGTGGACGATGAGCGACAGAGCATCCACGACTTCGCCATTGATGAGGATATTAAGCCGTACCAGCTGACTTGGTCGGTAATCGATAAATTCATAATCCAGGGAAGCGTAACCGCGACTGATGGATTTAAGGCGATCGAAAAAATCGAGAACGATCTCATTGAGAGGCAGTTCGTAAACCACCATCACCCGATTGGCCGTCAGGTATCTGATCTCCCGTTGAATGCCGCGCTTTTCGGTGCACAATGACAGCACCGGTCCGACAAAGGCGTCGGGAACGTGAATCGAGGCGAGTATGAAGGGCTCACGGATTTCCCCGATAAACTGTACTTCAGGAAGCTTGTTGGCGCTGTCGACAATCAACTCCTCTCCTTTGACCGTGGTTACGCGATAACTCACCGTCGGAGCGGTGGAGATCAGGTCAACGTGAAACTCCCGCTCCAGACGTTCCTGAATGATTTCCATGTGCAGCAGGCCAAGAAAACCGCAACGGAAACCGAAGCCCAGGGCCAGGGAATTTTCCGGTTCAAAGGTAAAGGAGTAGTCGTTTAGGCGCAGCTTTTCCATGGCGTCCCGCAGGGCGTCGTAATCGCCGCTGTCGATGGGATAGAGCCCGGAAAAGACCATGGGCTTGACTTCCTTGAAGCCGGGCAGAGGTTTGTCTGCAGGGCTGTGCAGATGGGTGATGGTGTCGCCAACCTTGGCGTCCTGAACGACCTTGATTCCAGCAATCAGAAAACCCACCTCGCCTGCCGCCAGGCCGTCAAGTTCTACCGGGTGGGGGGAAAATGCGCCAATTTTGATCACTTCGTAGCTGCGGTTGTTAGCCATCAACTTGATCTTGTCGCCTTTGCGCAAGGTGCCCTCGACGATGCGTATCAGAACGATGACCCCCTGGTAGGAGTCGTACCAGGAATCGAAAATCAGGGCTTTGAGAGGAGCCTCGGAATTGCCCATGGGCGGCGGAATCTTGGCAACGATCGCTTCAAGGATCTCGTGAATGCCGATTCCTTCCTTGGCGCTGGCTTCGACGGCATCGCCAGTGTCAAGTCCGATGATCTCTTCGATTTCCTGCTTGACCCGCTGGGGTTCCGCACCGGGCAGATCAATCTTGTTGAGTACCGGAAAAACCTCCAGATTCTGGTCGATGGCCAGGTAAACGTTAGCCAGGGTCTGGGCTTCGACACCCTGAGAAGCATCCACCACCAGCAAGCCTCCTTCACAGGCGGAGAGCGAACGGCTGACTTCGTAACTGAAGTCCACGTGACCCGGCGTGTCGATCAGGTTGAGAATATAGTCCTTGCCGTCGTCGGCATGATATTTTAAACGAACCGCCTGGGCCTTGATGGTGATACCCCGTTCCCGTTCCAGGTCGAGCTTGTCGAGAAACTGGTTGGTCTTTTCCCGATCGGAAAGAGCCCCGGTTTCTTCGAGCAAGCGGTCCGCCAGTGTCGATTTTCCGTGATCGATATGGGCAATTATGGAAAAATTACGAATGCGACTCAGGTCCATAGGGGCTTCTAATTCCTGAAAAAAGGTGATAAACAAAGACCTCACAAGATACAAAAGACCCTGTCGATTGTAAAGTAAAAAGCCCTGCGATTGCCTGCGCCGCTCCGCCGGAAATCCCGTGCTGTTTCGCGGCAGGCATCACACTCTTACGGGAGGTTCCGTTTTAGAATGAAAACTATCGATCAACTTATCCACGAAAGCTGCCAGCACCATGGTCAAAAAATCGCCATACGGCACAAGCAGGACGGTGACTGGCAAAATACCCGCTACGAACAGCTTTGGAAACAGGTTGAAGCTTTTGCCGCGGGACTTCAAGACTGGGGAATACGCCCGGGTGACCGCATCGCGCTGCTCGGCGGCAACTCGCCTCGCTGGATCGCGTGCTACCTCGGCATCCTGCACTCCGGCGGCATCGTGGTTCCCATCGACAGGGAGCTTAAAAGCAGTGAAATGCGTCATGTGTTGAGCGATTGCCAGGCGCGCCTGTTATTTGTCGACCCCGCCTCTTTGGAAACCGTTGCCAATATCGACGAACCCCTGACCGAGTTGGATACGATAGTGATGCTGGCCGAACGGCCCGCCGCCGCCGAGGACGTACTCACGACGCTGTTGGCAGAATGGCGCGATCTGGGAAGGACCTACGCCATTCCTGTCGAGGAACTGCGGCGAGTGGAGGCCCTCTTCCGCAGTTTGCCGCTGACGCCTTCTTCGGCCCCTTTTGGCAGTGTTGCAGAAGACCCTTCTCAAAAGGCACGATTTCGGCACTACAGGCTGAAAGACTTGAATGATTTTCTCTCCGACCGTTCCCCGGCGGTTTCGCCCCATGAAGCCGGCGACACGGCGGTCATCCTATACACCTCCGGCACCACCGGTCAGTCCAAAGGCGCCATGCTCAGTCATCACAACATCGTTTCCAACATCGAAAACGCCGTTCCCCAGATGGGCGCCGACCATACCATGCACACCCTCTCCTTCCTGCCCATCAACCACATCTTTGAACAGGTTGCCGGCATGCTGACCCCTTTGTCTCTGGGGGGAAAGGTTTCCATTGCCGAATCCCTTAAGAAAATCGCCCAGAACCTGCGGGAAGAGAAACCGACCTATTTTATGGGCGTGCCGGCCATTTACCGTTTGCTGCTGCAGCGGATTCTGAAAGGCATCGACGAAAAACCTCTGGCCCGCAAGCTGTTTTCTCTGCCTCTGACCCGCAAGCTGATTGCCGCGCAGGTTCGTA
>PWVL01000128.1 GCA_003561875.1 Desulfuromonadales bacterium
CGCATCGCCCGCCTTCTTGATGCTCCGGTACTGATGGTCGCCGAAGCAGGCATCGGCCAGGTGGTCGACAACGTCCATCTCAACATGGCCCTGTACCATCAGGAAAATGTGGACTTGCGGCTGTTGCTGATCAACAAGCTGTTTCCCGAGAAACGGCGCGGCACCCTGGAGTATCTGCAACGGGCCTTTTCCCGACACCCCTTTCCGGTGATGGCCGGCTTCGACTATTCACCGATTCTGGCCAATCCGACCCTGCGGCATGTGGCCAAGCTGCTCAAGGCCCCCCTGCGGGGCAATCGGAAATGCGCCACGCGCATCATTCATCAGGTCCACCTCGGCGCGGCTTCCACCCAGCGGGTGGTGGATATTATGGAAGATGCCACCCTGCTGATCGTTACCAGTTCCCGCAATGAACTGCTGGTGACTCTGGCCTCTTTGTACAATGTCCCCGAGTATCGCAACCGCATCGCCGGGCTGGTGATTCCCGGGGTCCTGCCCGTATCCCAGGTATCCCAGCAGATTCTCGACCGCAGCCACATTCCTTACATCCGCACCGAAAGCCTCAGCAGCACCGAAGTCTTCTCGGCCATCGACAAGGACGTGTCCAAGATCAACCCGGAAGACTATGAGAAAATCCATCTGCTCAAATCCATGGCCGAACAACATCTTGATTTTAGCGCCATCAATGACCTTTTCTGAGTTCGAAGGACGACCTTGTACTCCATATGAATGTGACTGCACTGAAAAAACTGCTGACTGACCTTCGCGATGGCAAGCTTTCCGTAGAGGCTGGACTGGAGCGGCTGGCCACCCTGCCCTACGAAAATCTCGAAGTCGCCTGCATCGATCACCACCGGGAACTGCGCCAGGGAGCCCCGGAAATGATTTTTGGCGCGGGCAAGACCCCGACCCAGTTATCAGCGATCCTCACCGCACTGAAATCCCGCGGCAGTAACGCGCTGATCACCCGGCTTGAAGAGGCCAAGGCTCGGTCACTGCTGGCGGAATTTCCACAGGCCGAGTACGATGGCCTGGCTCGAACCCTGACCCTGATTCAAACGCCCGTCGCCACTGTCGGCAGAGGACCGGTTCTGGTAGTCTGTGCCGGCACCTCCGACCTGCCCGTGGCCCGGGAAGCCGCCGTCACCGCGCAGCTTCTCGGACAGGAGGTCGAAGAACTGGTGGATGTGGGCGTTGCGGGGCTGCACCGACTGCTCGACCAGCTACAACGGCTGCGCCGGGCGGCGGTGCTGATCGTGGTGGCGGGCATGGAAGGGGCGCTGCCGTCGGTGGTCGGCGGCCTGGTGTCCGTGCCGGTCATTGCGGTGCCGACTTCCGTCGGCTACGGGGCTGGCTTCGGTGGCGTTGCGGCGCTGCTGGGAATGCTCAACTCCTGCGCCAGCGGCGTGACGGTGGTGAATATCGACAATGGCTTTGGTGCCGCCTGTGCCGCGGCTCGCATCAACCGACGGGACGCGCTGTGAAAACCCTGTTTCTCGACACTTTCTCCGGCATCTCCGGAGACATGTTTCTGGGTCTGCTGCTGGACTTGGGCGTACCGCTGGCGGAACTGGAACGCCAACTGGCGCTGCTGCCTGTGAGCGGCTACCGGCTGCAATGGCAGCACATTCAGAAGCAGGGCATTCGCGCCGGCAAGCTGACGGTGGTCTGCGACGAACAGCACCACCACCGCACCTGGGCTCACATTGATCGAATGCTCGCCGAGTGCCCGCTGCCCGAGGCGGCAGGCGCTCTGGCCCGACGCATTTTCCGCCGCATCGGCGAGGCCGAAGCCGCCATCCACGGTGTCGGTCTGGAGGCGGTGCACTTCCACGAGGTCGGCGCTCTCGATTCCATCGTCGACGTGGTCGGCGCGGCCATCGGCCTGCATCTCCTCAAGGTCGGGCAGGTGGTGTGCGCTCCTCTGCCCATGACCCGGGGGACGATCCGCTGCGCCCATGGCAGTTTTCCCCTGCCGGCTCCGGCCACCCTGGAAATACTCAAAGGCCTGCCTGTCGTTGACGACAACGCCGGCGTCGAACTGGTGACCCCCACCGGCGCGGCGATTGCCGCCGAAATTGCCCGTTTCGGTCCGCTGCCGGCCATGACCCTGAAAACCGTCGGCTACGGCGCCGGGGACCGGGACTTGCCAGACCGGCCCAACCTGCTGCGGGGACTGGTCGGCGAAGCCGCCGTCGAAGAAGCTCTCGACCAGGACCGGGTCGTTGTTCTGGAAACCCATCTCGACGACGCCAATCCCGAATGGCTGGGCGCCCTGCTCGACAGTCTGCTGGAGGCCGGTGCTCTCGACGTGGGTTTCAGTGCCCTGCAGATGAAAAAAAACCGTCCCGGTCTGGCATTGACCGTCATCGCTCCGCCTCATCTGAGCGAAGCCCTGGCACGCCGCATTCTGCGGGAGAGCAGCGCCGCCGGAGTCAGATTTCGGGAGTCCCGGCGCTACAAGCTGCGCAATACGGCGGGTACGGTCTCCACGCCCATTGGCGTGGCCCGGGTCAAGCACTTTTACGAAGGGGAAAACCTTTTGCGTACGGTGCCGGAATTCGACAGCTGTCGGGAGTTGGCCGCCGCCAGTCGGCGACCGCTGCCTGAAGTCTACCGCCTGGTGGAACAGGCCATTCATGGTTCCGCAACGTAAGCCATTGTGAAATGAAGCAGTA
>PWVL01000050.1 GCA_003561875.1 Desulfuromonadales bacterium
CTGGTGAATCGGGTTCCAACGTCGAACCGAAACCCGGCCTTCTGGCAGCACATGGTGACCTATGGGATCGGTCTCGGCGTACAAGGCTCGATCAATCCGGAGGATGTCTGGCAGGCCGTGGCAGACAGTACGCCCATTGCGTGGCCCGACCCTGCTTTCGGCACACAAAACTGCGGCACTGTAGCCGGCGCTTGCGCAGCGCGTATCGATGATCTTCTCCATGCCTCTATCAATAGTCGAGGTGGTTTTTTTAGTGCTGCCGATCCGGAGACGTTTGCCACGGAACTCGGCATCGTGCTCGATGACATCGTGGCCCGTACCGTCGGTACCGCGGCGGCCATCGCTGCCAACTCAACCCGCATGGCCGATGGCGCCATGATCTACCAGGCCAAGTTCAACAGCAACGACTGGAGCGGTGAGTTGATCAGTTATCTTCTGGACCCTGCGACCGGCGGCGTGGATCAGGTCGCGTGGACCACGGACACCGCGGGGAAAATTCCTGGCCACGCCGCTCGCGAGGTCTTTACCTGGAACGGCACCACGGGCCTGGCCTTTCGGGAAAGCGATTGGGATTCCCTGGCGGCCTCGCAACGAACGGCGCTCCAGGCCGGAGGTACCGAGCAGCAGGGCAAGGACCGCCTCAACTGGATTCGCGGCGATCAGAGCAATGAAGAGGGACAGGGTGGCGGTTACCTGCGTCAGCGCAACAAAATCCTCGGAGACATTGTCAACTCCGACCCGATGGTTGTCGGTGCGCTTAACTTCGGCTACGACAGATTGCCTGCGGGCACGCCGGGTAAGGACACCTATCCGGCCTTTGTGGAGGCCAACAAGTCCCGTACCCGAATGGTCTACGTCGGTGCCAACGACGGCATGCTGCACGCTTTCAACGCCGAAGACGGCTCGGAGGTTTTTACCTATGTGCCCGCCGGTGTCTATCATAACCTCGCCCATCTGACAGATCCGGCTTACAGTCACCGTTACTATGTAGACGGTTCACCCATGGTGGCCGATGCCTACATCGACAATCAGTGGCGCACCATTCTGATAGGCACGCTGGCGGGGGGCGGCCGCAGCGTTTTTGCTCTCGACGTGACCGATCCGGAAAATTTTGATGCCGGCAATGTGCTGTGGGAGATCACCCATCCCGAATTGGGACATACCTTCGGCAAGCCGATGATAGGTCGCATGGCCACCGGCCACTGGGGGGTGGTTTTCGGCAACGGTTACGGCAGCGATAGCGGCACGGCCCGTCTATTCGTTCTCAATGTTGCGGATGGTTCGGTGCTGAAGATCATCGATACCGAAGTGGGCGGTTCCAATGGTCTTTCCGAGCCCGCCCTGCTCACCGACGTATCCCGTACCGTCAGCTCAGTCTATGCCGGGGATCTGCGGGGGAATCTGTGGAAATTTGATCTCAGCGGCAGTAATTCTGTTGACTGGGGCGTGGCCTATGAAGATGGCGGATCACCAGAGCCTCTGTTCAAGGCCCGAGGCGCTACGGGCAATGAACAGCCGATTACCGCGCCGCTGGAAGTCGGCCTGAGCGGGGCCGGTTATCCCATGATCTATTTCGGCACCGGCAAATATTTCGAGGTAGGGGACAACGTCGTGGGTGCCAATCCCCCAATACAGACCTTTTACGGCATTGAGGATACCGGCAGTCGCATTGCGGCCACGGATCGCAGCGTTCTGGTCGAGCAGTCGATTCTGGCCGAAGTGGAACAGGACGACAGGATCTGGCGGGTCACATCCAGCCAGCCCTATACCGCCTTTACCGGCAAACGGGGCTGGTACATGGACCTGGCTTTCCCTGCGGGACAGGGGGAGGGCGAGCGGGTGGTCAGTGTACCGCTGCTGCGTCACGGCCGGGTAATCTTCACCACCCTGATTCCTGTCCAGGATCCCTGTCTCACCGGCGGCTACAGCTGGCTGATGGAACTCGATGCCCGTACCGGCAACCGGGTGGGTTACGAGGTTTTCGATGTGAATCGGGATGGCAGGATCGATGCCGCCGACATCGTATTCTGGGGAAGCGGCAATGTCAGCAATCCGTCGGGCATGAGAGTGGACGGCATCATCAGAACCGGCGCGGTGATCACGGCGGGGGAAACGGAATTCAAGTATTTCGGCAGGTCGGATGCCGAACTTCTTATCGTGGAAGAACCCACCGACCCCGAGGGCGGTTTCGGCCGGCGCTCCTGGCGGCAGCTCAGATAACATGGAGGCATGACCAATGAAATCCCAATCCGCTGGTTTTTCCCTGATCGAGTTGCTCATCGTCATTGCCATTCTCGGCATTATCGTTGGGATTGCCGTACCGCAGTACAATCAGTACCGGCGCCGGGCCAATCGAGCCGAAGCCCGCACCACCCTGGTGGAGGCGGCGCAGGCCGCCGAGCGCTTTTTTGTGCGCAACAATACCTATGTGGGGGCTGCTGCCGGCGGTAACATTCCGGCTCAGTCTCCCCACGGTCTTTATGCCATTGCCTACAATGCGCCCAACGCCACCACCTTTACCATCACCGCCACCCCTCAGGGGGGGCAGGCGGGGGACGAATGCGGGGCTTTTACCATCAACCAGGTCGGGGTACGCGGCGCTGCTCAGGCCGGTTGCTGGTAAACTTCACGACATGGACGCAGACCAACCAGGGGGCGACTTTCGAGTCGCCC
>PWVL01000191.1 GCA_003561875.1 Desulfuromonadales bacterium
AACGGTTCATTCAGCTGTCGATTCGTGCCAGCAGTTCATCGACCGTGGTCGCCGGCGCCAGGCAAGTCTGGTCGCGGCACAGATAGGCGGTGGTTTGACCCTGAAGTGGTTCTTTATCTGCTGTCAGCGGTGTCAGTTGCTGCAGGTGCCGGTTTTGGGGATCGGCTTTGATGATCAGGGTACGCGGCAGAAAGCGGCGTCGTAAAGTGGTAAGCATCTGCCGGGTCAGCTTTTCATCGTTACCGGTGGCCAACACTACTACGTCTTTGGGACCGAGGGCGTAATCGAGGGCTGTGAGCAGCAGGGAGCAGCCGGTGGGGTTGGCGGCCGCAGGGCCGAGACTGGCCTGCAAAACCGCTTCGCCCCGCTTTGCCATGTCCAGATCTCCGGTCAGGGCGGCGAGTCGGAGCAGGTTCCAGGCCGCCGCCGCGTTACCCGAAGGAACCGCGCCATCGGCCACGGTCCGGCTGCGTACCAGCACGGCCTCGACATCGCTGCCGCTGTCGTAGAGATTGCCTTTTCCGTCACCAAACAGCTCTTCCATGGCGGTGGTCAACTCCAGAGCCGCAGCGAGATGGTTGCTGTCTTGTCCGGCCTGGTAGAGCTCGACAAGCCCCCAGCAGAAAAATGCATAGTCCTCGAGAAATCCCGGCACCGCCGCCTCGCCCCGGCGATAGCGGCGCAGCAGTCGTCCGTCTTTGCGGCGCAGACGGGTGAGAACAAATTCGGCGCAATCCCGGGCCGCCTGCAGAAGATGGTCGTTGTCCAACAAGCTGGCGGCCCGCGCCAGGGCGGCGATCATGAGCCCGTTCCAGGCCGTCAGCACCTTGTCGTCACGGTGAGGCCGGGTTCTATTCTTACGGGCTTCAAACAACAGCTGACGACCGAGGGCCAGCACTTCTCCCAGGCGCTCCGTTTCCACGCCGAACCAGCTTGCCCACTGACCAACATCCATCTCCAGACGAACAATATTCCGCCCCTCAAAGTTGCCTTCCTCGGAAATCTCGTAGCAATGGCAGAAAATTGTTCCGTGCTCAGTACCGAGAACCTCCAGAACCTGTTGTGGAGTCCATAGGTAAAAAGTTCCTTCGGCGCCTTCCGTATCGGCGTCCTCGCCGCTGTAAAAACCGCCTTCGGCGTCCCTCAGGTCCCGCACCACGTATTCGCAGATTTCATCGAGAAGGGTGGAGAAAAAAGGGCTGCCGTTGAGTTGAAACGCATCCGCTGCCGCCAGCGCAAGCAGAGCCTGGTCGTACAGCATCTTTTCAAAATGAGGCACCCGCCAGTGCGCGTCCACGGCATAGCGATGAACCCCGAAGCCGATATGGTCGTAGGTTCCACTGAGCCGAATGCTCTGCAGGGTGCGCAGAGCCATGGTCGGAGCATTTTCCTTGTCCAGTCGATCGCCCAGCCGCAACAGCAGGGACAGGTTGTGGGCCATGGGAAATTTGGGCGCATCGCCAAAGCCGCCTCGTTCCTTGTCAAAACGTTCAAAAAATTCGCTGTAGGCGATCAGCAGCGGTTTCGTATCGAGGGCCGTTGTCGGGCTGTCACCGGCCGGGCCGTTCAGTTCTCGCAGGGAGTTGGTCAGGCGCTGGCCCGAGTCGAGCAACTGTTGGCGATTGTTCTCCCAGTTGCCGGCTATTCGTTGCAGAATATCGATGATGCCGGGGATCTGGCCCCGGGTTTCACGGGGCATGTAGGTGGCCGCATAGAAGGGTTGCCGTTCCGGAGTGAGAAATACGTTGAGAGGCCAGCCGCCGCTGCCGGTAAGCAACTGACAGGCATTCATGTAAGTTGTGTCCACGTCGGGGCGCTCTTCGCGATCGACCTTGATGGAGACGAAGGATTGATTTAGAACCCGGGCCACCTCGGAATCTTCAAAGGACTCCCGTTCCATGACATGACACCAGTGGCAGGTCGAATAGCCGATGGAAACCAGCACCGGTTTGTCTTCACAACGGGCCCGTGCAAAAGCCTCCTCACCCCAGGGGTACCAGTCCACGGGGTTTTCGGCATGTTGCAGCAGATAAGGACTCTTTTCAAAAATCAAACGGTTGTAGCGCTCACCGCCGTCGGCGGGCAGGTTGCGCAGATCGACGGAAGACAGGCGGCTGACACTATCCTCCTGGTCAGGATGGTTGTTCATGAAGGCTCCTCGGTTGGCGTCAAAAAAGGCAGGCGATGCTTTATCGTAACAAAGCCCCGGGTTGCAGGCAAACCGGGGCTTTGAAAACTTCAGGAATTTATCCTGAAGCATCAGGTATCATTAGTGCTTCAGCAGCACTGATTTACCGCCAGTGGATTGCTCTGCTCGATTTTTGGCCGGGCGTTGAGGTAACGGTAGCCCTGTCCCCGGTAGTTTTTTAAAGTCACCTCGTCTCCCAGGGATTGAAGATATTCCGGCAACAAGGGTATTTTCCCGCCACCGCCGGGAGCGTCGATGACGAAAGCCGGCACTGCCATGCCCGAGGTGTGACCCCGCAAGGCGCGCATGATGTTGAGACCTTCTTCCACGGTGGTGCGAAAATGTTCCGTGCCCAGTACCAGGTCGGCCTGGTAGAGATAGTAGGGCTTGACCCGAACGGCCAGCAGTCTCTGCACGAGGCGGAGCATGACCAGAGGGTCGTCGTTCACGCCCCGCAGCAGAACCGTCTGATT
>PWVL01000070.1 GCA_003561875.1 Desulfuromonadales bacterium
CGAGAGCAGATTGCCGTTGTCGGCTGCCGCTCCGAATGGGCATCCCTTGAGGAACTTTTTATGCGGATCGTTGAGGAGGCGGCATGAAAGCAGTCCTGTCTCTGGCGCTGATCACCTTTAAGGAGGGGATTCGCAACCGGGCCCTGTTCGGCATTGCCCTGCTGGCGCTATTTCTGTTCGGATTGAACATCACGGTGGCCGGTTTTTTCATGCGCGATATCGGCAAAGTCACCGTGGATATGAATCTAACCGCCCTGACCGTGGCCGGGCTGCTGCTGATTTTCTTTGTCGGCATCAACCTGATCGCCAAGGATATCGACCGCAAGACTATTCATCTGGTGCTCTCCAAGCCCCTGAGTCGCGCCCAGTATATCTGGGGAAAATATCTTGGAATTCAGCTGTTTGTCACGGCGTCCCTGCTGCTGTTGGCGGGATTGTCGAGCCTGACGGTTGTTCTGATCCGATCCATGTATCCGGCTTATTTTGGCGGATTTTCCTGGCCGATCTTTTTTATTGCGGTTTTTTTCGTGCTGGTCCGGTTCTGGGTCCTTGGCGCGGTGGTGATGTTTTTCAGTTCCCTGACTACCAGTTCCCTCATTACCTTGATTTTCTCCCTCGGAGCTTACCTTGCCGGCGTCACCATTGAAGAGGTAGTATTTTATCTGAAAACCGAAATGGCCGCCCAGGAGCAACTGATCTCCGAGTCCCTGAAAAGTTTTATTGAGGGGCTGACCTGGCTGCTGCCGAACTTTTCCGCCTTTGATTTTTCCCTGGAGGCCGCTCACGGCCTGGCCCTGAACTCGGCGCGGCTACTGGGGGTTTTAAGCTATGGGGTGCTGTACAGCGCGATTCTGCTGTTGCTGGCCTCGCTGATTTTTTCACGACGGGAGTTTAACTGATGCGCCGGAACGGCCTCCTCGTGGCCACTCTTTTTCTGGCTCTTGTCGGTTATCGCCTGGTTGTGCCCGAGGTGTGGAGCCACCGCCAGGAAGTGCGCGCGGAAATTCCGGCGGGCTACATTATTCCTTCCAGGTTCAGCAGGGTTCTCGCTCTGGGGCATCAGGGGGTGTTGTCCGATTTCCTGTTTCTGAAGACCGCCACCTTTATCGGCGGGCGCTCCGCCGCCGGACAAGCTATGTCTGAAGAGGACTGGGATTTTGTGGTTGCCAGCCTGGATGTGATTACCGATCTTGACCCTTATTTTTCCGATCCTTATTGGCTGGGAACGGGATTGCTGACCTGGGACGCGCAGCGCTTCGACGAGGCCAACCGGCTTCTGAAAAAAGGCATGCAATATCGTGACTGGGATTGGCAGCTGCCTTTTTATGTTGGATTCAACTACTTTTACTTCCTGAATGATTATGCCAATGGCAGCAAGTACTTGATGCAGGCGGCGGAGCTTCCCGGAAGCCCGGGACTGCTGAAAACCCTGGCCGCCCGTATCTCCTACTATGCGGGACAGTCTCGGACCGCCCTTGCGTTTCTGCATCAGATGCTCAGTGAAACCCGCAGTGAGGCCCTGCGACAGAGGCTATCCTTGCGCCTGCAGGCACTGCAGAGCGCCGTGGCTATCGAAGAGGCCCTGGCGCTGTTTAAAGAACAGGAAGGCCGCGTACCTGAGGATTTGACGGATCTGGTGCGGAGCGGCTATCTGGATGAACTTCCCCAGGACCCTTATGGCGGCGACTGGATCATTTTGCCCAACGGCCGTGTCTACAGCACCAGTAGGTTTGCCGAAAAGCGGGCGCGGTGACCCATTTTTCTTCTCCCCTAAAGGGTCAGGCCTGAAAGATTGCAACTATCTTAAATGAATGTTAACTTCTTTCTATGGCACGTAAACCACGCATTCATTATCCTGGCGCGGTGTTCCACGTCATCCTTCGGGGGAATGCTCGTCAGGACATATTTTTCGACGACGAAGACCGTTGCCGGTTCTTTCTTTTGCTTCAGGAAGGAATCGAGCGCTATGGCCATCGGGTTTTGGCGTTTTGCCTGCTGACCAACCATGTCCATCTCGTGATTCAGGTGGGGACTATCCCTCTGTCGCGTATCATTCAGAATCTTTCATTTCGTTACGCTCACTGGGTAAATAAACGGCAAGGCCGAAGCGGCCATCTTTTCCAGGGAAGGTACAAAGCCGTTCTCGTGGATGCCGACACGTACTTGCTGGAACTTGTGGCTTACGTCCACCTCAATCCCGTTCGTGCTGGCATGGTCGAAAGGCCGGATCTCTATCCGTGGAGCAGCCATCGTGTCTACCTTGGTCATGAGACGATTCCATGGTTGAGCCCGGATAGTGTGCTTTGCCGTTTCTCCGGAAATTTGGATCGAGCCCGTCAATCATTCAACAAATTCGTTGTGGGACGAATCGGGGAGGGACACCGGGAGGAACTTTCCGGAAAAGGGGGCCTTGATAGCCGCCTTATCGGCGAAGAGCACTTCGTGGAAAAAGTCCTTCGGGAAGCGAATTCCTTGCCGGTGCGCAGACCTTCCATGGAAGCGGTGTTGGAAATTGTGACAAGGATGTACAATCTGCGGGAAGAGGACCTGTTCGCTTCCGGCCAGAAGCGACTGCCATCGGAGGCTCGGGCACTGGCTTCCTGGGCCGTTCGAGAATTGACGGATGCGACGTTGAACGATCTGGCCGACAAG
>PWVL01000235.1 GCA_003561875.1 Desulfuromonadales bacterium
GCCTGGCCATGCTGGTGGTGCAGGAGGCCCTGCTCGGCTTCATCATCGGCTTCATGGGACGGCTGATCTTTACCGCGGTGGAATTCGGCGGCACCATCATTGGCTACCAGATGGGATTCGCCGCCGCCAACGTATTTGATCCGCAGACCCAGAGCCAGACTTCCCTGCTTTCCCAGTTTCAGAGTGTCTTCGCCATCCTGCTGTTTCTGGCTTTCGACGGCCACCACCTGTTTCTGCGGGCCATGGTGCATTCCTATCGACTGCTGCCGCCGGGAAATATCGACTTTGCCGGCAACGCCATCCCTTTTGTGGTTCAACTGACCGGCAACATGTTCGTCCTGGCGGTCCGATTCAGCGCCCCGGTTCTGGCCCTGCTGCTGCTGTCCGGCCTGGTGCTGGGAATCATGGCCCGGGTATTTCCCCAATTAAATGTCTTCATGCTGTCTTTCCCCATCAACATCGGGCTGGCCCTGACGGTCATGGGTTTGACTTTTCCCCTGGTGCTCGGATTGCTGAGACGGGAATTCCTGCTGCTCGACACGCGTTTCCTGAATCTATTTACCCTGCTGAGGGGAGCCCCCCATGGCTGAAGATACCGCCAGCGAACGTACAGAACAGGCCACAGACAAGCGCCGCCGGGATTTCCGCGAAAAGGGCCAGGTGGCCCAAAGCAAAGAACTCCATACCGCGGCCCTGATGGCCAGTACGCTGCTCATGTGGTTTTTTTACGCTCCGACCTTCTGGGGCCGGCTGTCGACGACCCTGGCCGGCACCTGGAGTCGCGCTGCCTCCTACGACGTGACCCCGCGCGGAGTGCTGCTGCTGTTCAATTTCCTGACACTGCGCGTCGCCCTGCTCCTTGCGCCGCTGATGATGCTGGTGCTGCTGATCGGTTTCTTCTCCAGCTACCTGCAGATCGGCTGGCTGTTTACCGGCAAGCCCCTGATGCCCGACCTCACCAAGCTCAATCCCATTACCGGCGCCGCCCGCTTCGTGTCCAAGCGGTCCCTGGTCGAGGTGGTCAAATCCTCCGCCAAAGTGCTGCTCATCGGTACCATCGCCTACCGGATCCTGTTCAGCGAATTCGACCGGGCCCTGCAACTGATCCACATGGATGTCATCGAAACGGTCCGTTTTCTCGGCCGGGTCGCCGGCAACGTGCTTTTCAAGGCCACCGGTATCGTTATCCTGCTGGGACTGTTCGATTTTCTCTTCGTGCGCTGGGAGATGGAACAGAAAATGAAGATGACCAAACAGGAGCAGAAAGAAGAGTTCAAGGAGGCAGAAGGCGACCCCCACGTCAAGGGCCGGATCCGCTCCCTGCAACAACAGATGGCCCGCAAGCGGATGATGGCCGATGTTCCCAAGGCCGATGTGGTGATCACCAACCCGACCCATCTGTCCGTGGCCCTGCGTTACGATCGCGCCACCATGGACGCGCCCCGAATCATCGCCAAGGGGGCCGACCATCTGGCGCTGAAGATTCGCGAGATCGCCAGCGAAAACCGGGTTCCGCTGGTGGAAAACAAGCCCGTCGCCCGCATGCTGTACCAGGAAGACATCGGCCAGCCGGTGCCTGAAGAGATGTTTAAGGCCGTGGCCGAGATTCTGGCCTACGTCTACAGCCTTAAGAAGAACGGATAAACCGCCTTCACCGCCCGGCGACGGGCGTCATACCATCCGAGGAGTCGTACCGATGCTCGCGGAACTGTTACAACAGGACTGGAAAAACAAACTGCTGCGCAGCGACATCATGGTGGCCGGCGGTCTGGTCACCATCCTGCTGCTGATGATCATTCCTCTGCCGCCCTTTCTCCTGGACGTGTTTCTGTCGCTTAATATCACCGTGGCGCTGCTCATCATGATCATCTCCCTCTACACTCTGAGAGCGCTGGATTTTGCCATTTTCCCTTCGGTGCTGCTGGCCACGACCCTGTTCCGCCTGTCCCTCAACGTAGCCTCCACCCGACTTATTCTGATGCGGGGCAACGAGGGGCCGGGAGCGGCCGGCTCGGTGATTCAGAGCTTCGGCCAGTTCGTGGTCGGCGGCAACTATGTGGTGGGCATCGTCATTTTCACGATTCTGGTGATCATCAACTTCATGGTCATCACCAAGGGCGCCGGCCGCGTCGCCGAGGTTGCCGCCCGCTTCACCCTCGACGCCATGCCCGGCAAGCAGATGGCCATCGATGCCGACCTCAACGCCGGCTTGATCTCCGAGGAAGAAGCCCGCAAACGGCGCCGGGAGATCTCCGAAGAGGCCAGTTTTCACGGCGCCATGGACGGGGCCAGCAAGTTCGTCAAGGGCGACGCCATCGCCGGCATCATCATTACCCTGATCAATATCGGCGCCGGTTTTGTGATCGGTGTTTTGCAGAAGGGCATGGCCGCCGCCGACGCCGCCGCCAATTACACCATTCTCACCGTCGGCGACGGTCTGGTTGGTCAGATCCCGGCCCTGATCATCTCCACTGCCGCCGGCATTCTGGTAACCCGGACCGCCGGCAGCGAAGACTTCGGTAGCCAGCTCAAAGGACAGTTCACTTTCCATCCCCGGGCCATCTGGGTGGTCTCCGGGGTGCTGCTGGGGTTTGCCCTGATTCCCGGGCTGCCCTTCCTGCCCTTTCTGTTCCTGTCCATCATCCTGGCCATCATCGCTTTTCGAGTTCAGAAAAGCCAAGAAAGGGAGGCCCTGCTGGCCGCCGCGGAACAGGTCCCCGAATCCCTGCAGCCCAGGGAAGAAAACTACGAGGACATGCTCAGCGTGGACTTGTTGGAACTGGAGGTCGGCTACGGCCTGATCCCGCTGGTGGATGCCGGCCAGGATGGCGAGCTGCTGCCCCGCATCCGTTCCATCCGCAAACAATTCGCCCTGGACAGCGGCTTTATCGTGCCGCCAATCCATATCAAGGACAACCTGCAGCTCAAACCCAACGAATATTCCATTTTACTCAAAGGCATTCCCATCGCCGGCGGCGAAATCATGCCGGGATATTTCCTGGCCATGAATCCGGGACTGGCCTCCGAACCTCTCAAGGGCATCGCTACGACCGAACCGGCATTCGGCCTGCCCGCCACCTGGATCAGCGAAGACAAGAAAGAGCGGGCCCAGATCGCCGGCTATACCGTGGTGGACGGCACCACCGTGGCCACCACTCACATCAGCGAAATCATCAAACGTCACGCCCACGAGCTCATCGGTCGGCAGGAGGTACAGAACTTGCTAAACAACTTCGGCAAGAGCTATCCGAAACTGATTGAAGAACTCACTCCCAACCTATTGCCTCTGGGTACGATCATGCGGGTTCTGCAAAATCTGCTGCGCGAACAGATTTCCATTCGGGATTTGCGCAGCATTCTCGAAACCCTGGCCGACTGGGCTCCGAGCATGACCGACGCCGACATGCTCACCGAGCAGGTGCGGCAGGCCATGGCCCGCTCCATCAGCGGCGGCTACGCCGACGACGACAACACCCTGTCGCTGCTGACCCTGGACCACGAACTGGAAGAACTGCTCCAGGATTCCGTGCAACGAACCCAGGACGGCAGCTATCTGGCCCTCGATCCGCGCAAGGCCCAGGCTTTTCTGGAAGGACTGAGTACGACCATTCAGTCCCTGGGCGGCGGCGTGACCCCGGTACTGCTCTGCTCGCCAACAATCCGACTTCATGTCAAAAGGTTGACCGAGCGCTACCTGAGCAACCTGGCGGTTCTGTCCCATAACGAAATAGCCCCGCACCTCAAGGTGCGCTCGGCAGGAACGGTGACTCTCCATGGTGGTTAAGGTTTTTGAAGCGGAAACGATGCCGGAGGCCCTGAAAAAGGTCAAGGAAACCCTTGGGCCGGAGGCGCTGATTCTCTCCACACGCACCGTGCGCAAGGGCATGGGCGTGTTCCGCAAGGCCCTCTGCGAGGTGACCGCGGCCATCGATGCCGCCGAACCGTCTTCACAACCTCTGCAGCCGCCGCACCCGGTTTCCCGGCTCTCGCCCCGGCCGGCGCCCGAATCCGGGGATGAGATCACCTATCAGCAGCTGTGGAAACAACGCAAAGTGGTCGATCCTCTGGAACAAGAGCTCCGCGAACTCAAGGAGCGCATCGCCCATCAGGACCTGAGCACGGTGCGCGGCGAGCTTGACGAACTCAAATCCCTGGTTCGGCAGCTTTCCGAGCAGCCCCCGGCGTCACTTCCGCAGCCCCCTGAACCCGCCGCGGCGCCCCTCCGCGCTCCGTCGCGCCCGCGCATCCGGCCGGCGGCGGCGACGGTTCCCGGCGGCGACGACATTCAGGAAATGGCTCTGCTGCGCCGCAACCTTAAAAGCTACGGCATTGACGAGGTGGCCGCCGAAGCCATCGAACAGTACGCCTGGGAGACCCTCTCTCCCCAACAAATGCAGGATCAGGAAAGGCTTCGGGAATTTTACCGGGAAGCGGTCCAGGCCCTGGTGCGGGTCACCGGCCCCCTGGTGTCTTCCTCCCGACAGCGCCGCATCGCCCTGGTCGGTCCCACCGGCGTCGGCAAAACCACCACCATCGCCAAACTCGCCGCCAACCTGCTGCTGCAGGGCAAAACCCGAATTGCCCTGGTCACCATCGACACCTACCGCATCGCCGCCGTGGAACAGCTCAAGATCTACGGCGAGCTGATGAATCTTCCCGTCGAGGTGGTGCTGACGCCGGAACAGCTGCAGGAGGTTTTTGCCCGGCATCAGGACAAGGACCTGATTCTCATCGACACCGCGGGACGCAGCCCCCGGGACAAGCCCGGCATGGCCGAACTGAGCACTTTTCTCGGCCCTGATTCGGCTACCGAGAATTATCTGGTGCTGGCCGCCCCCACCAGGGACAGCGAACTGCAGAGCACCGTGGAACACTTTTCCAGTCTGACCCTGCACAGCCTTGCGTTTACCAAGCTGGACGAATGCGAGCAGCGCGGCTCGCTTCTCAACGTGCCCTTGCGGCAGAATCTGCCCCTGTCCTATCTGACCAACGGACAGCGGGTACCGGAGGATCTGACGGTCGCCGACCCGGCGGCGGTAGCCGGTTTTGTCATCCACACTTCCTAACAAGAGATTCAGACCTATGAGCAGGATTCACGAATTATCGGACCAAGCGGAAACCCTGCGTTCCCTGCAGGAACAACTCGTCGAACGGACTCCTGTGGATACCGGCACCGGCACGCCGCCCCGGGTCTTTACCGTCACCAGCGGCAAGGGCGGGGTGGGCAAGACGGCTTTGGTAGCCAATCTCGCCATCGCCCTGGCCCGGCAGGAAAAAAAGGTGCTGATCATCGACGCAGATCTCGGCCTGGCCAACATCGACGTAATTTTCGGCCTGACCCCCCGATACAATCTCAACCACTTTTTCTCCGCCGAGCGGAGTCTGGTCGAGATCATGGTGGAAGGTCCCCAGGGCATCAAAATTCTTCCCGCAGGTTCCGGAGTGCAGCAATTCACCCACCTCGACAGCGCCCAGAAAATGCGCTTCATGGACGAACTTGACCAGCTGCATGAAACCTTCGACATCGTGCTTATCGACACCGAAGCCGGCATTTCGGAAAACGTCACCTATTTCAGCGTCGCCGCCCACGACATCCTGGTGGTCACCTCCCCCGACCCCACCGCCATCACCGATGCCTACGCTCTGATGAAGCTGCTTTCGACCCGCTATCATCAGAAGGTCTTTACCCTCATCGTCAATTCCGTGGCCAGCGCCGAAGAGGGACTGGAGGTCTATCAAAAGCTGACTACGGTGGCCAATCGCTACCTGTCCATCTCCATCGACTACATGGGATGCATCCCTTTTGACAAGCGGGTTCGGGAATCGGTCCGCCGGCAGCAGCCCATGATCAATCTCTACCCGAACAGCAAGACCAGCTATGCCTTTACCGCCTTCGCCAGGGATCTTCTGGTGCTGCCCCAGGAACTGCAGCCCAAAGGCACCCTGCAATTCTTCTGGAAACGGCTCATGACCCTGAATCCCGAGGAAATCGGATGAAAAACGGTCTTCACTACATGCCCCAGGGCGCGGACACCAAGGATCTCCTGATCAAGGCCCATCTCTACCTGGTGAGTTTTCTCGCTGACCGTATGGTGACCCAGGTACCGGCCTTCATGTCCCGGGAGGATATCGCCAGTGCCGCCATGCTCGGCCTGGTCGATGCTGCCGGACGCTTCGATCCCGGCATGGGCGTGCTGTTCAAAACCTTCGCCGAGAAACGCATGCGCGGTGCGGTGATCGACGAGGTGCGGCGCATGGACTGGTTTTCCCGCACCCTGCGCAAAAAACAGGGTCAGGTGCAGAAGACCGTCGCGGAACTGTTGCACAGCCTCGGTCGGGATCCCGAAGAAGAGGAGATCGCCGCCGCTCTGGAGATGAGCCTCGAAGATTACCGGCAGCTGTTGTCCGAGACCAGCCACCTCGGCTGCGTGAGTCTGGACGAAACCATCGGCGACTCGGAACAGGGGCCCAGCCTGTTGGACAACCTGGTGAGCGAGAACGACAAAACTGCCCTGGAAGTGCTCGAAAACAGCGAAATGGCCCGGCAACTGGCCGAATGCATCGAGCGCCTTTCGGAAAAAGAACGGCTGGTGGTGAGCCTGTATTACTACGAGGAGTTGAGTCAGAAGGAAATCTCCGAAGTACTGGAAATTTCCGAAGGTCGGGTCTCCCAGCTGCACAGCCAGGCGCTCATCAAACTCAAAACCCATCTGGATCGCGACAGGAAACGGCAGCGCAGCCCCCTGCAACGCTGACGGTAAGTGCCCATGCCCCGTTCTGATCTCCATCTGTTGCTGATTCTGCTCGGCTATCTGGTTCTGGCCGGAGCCCTGCTGTGGAGCCTGTTGCGCCTGCGGCAGCTCAAGACCGCCCTGCGCAACTGTCCGGCGGTACCGCCGCCGAACCCCGAACAACCGCCGGCTGCGCCTCCTCGGCCCTCAGGCGAAACCGGGGATTTTGCCGAATCCCTGCAGCAGGCCGGTCTCAGGCAGCGCCTGCAGAGCCGTCCTGACTGGCGCCAGCCGCCGGAGAAATACCGTTACGCCGCCGCTCTGGCGGACCAGGGCATGGACGCCGAAAAGATCGCCGAAGTGCTGCAGTTTCCCCCCGAAGCGGCACAGCAACTCATTGCTCTCAAACAGGCGGGTCGCCGCGCCGTGGAGGACGAAACCAACCGGCAGGCTAAAGAAACCGCGGCCACCGGTCGACAAGCAGAGTAGCGAATCGGCGCAAGGCGGATTCGCCAGCTCACGGAAGGGCAGCCGCCATCACGGAACGATGATGTCAACCCCCACGGACCCCGGCAACTGAAGAGGACAACCCATGAGCAGCGGAAAATACAGCGCCCTTTCCGGAGCCCTGAGCCGAATGCAGCAGATGAACACCCTCAGCGACAATCTCGCCAACAGCATGACTGTCGGCTTCAAAAAAGGCCACATGGCCTTTGAGGCGCGCCTGGCCGAAGCCCGCAACCTCAGCAGCAACGGGGCCCTGTCCCTGACCCGGGGGCGTGAAGGCTTGATCGATCACGCCCAGGGCCAGGTGGTACGTACCGGCGTTGCCACCCACATGGCCATCCAGGGCGAAGGCTTTTTCAAAGTCCGGGACGGGGCGGACACGGTCGGCTACACCCGCCAGGGCAACTTCCAGCTCGACGGCGAAGGATTCCTGGTCAACAGCGTCGGCATGCGGGTTCTCGGAGAAGGCGGCGGTCCCATTCAGCTCGGCAACGCCGAACCGCTGATAGACGAATCCGGGAACATTTCCGTCGACGGCGCGGTGGTCGGGCGCATTCCCCTGTACCGCTTTGACAACACCGCGGTCATGCAGCGCCGGGGCAACGGTCTGTTCGCCGTGACCGAAGAAAACGTGGCGGCCCATGAAAGACCAGTGGAAAACCCCCGTCTGGTGCAGGGTTCCATTGAAAATTCCAACGTCAACACCCTGCAGGAAATGAGCAAAATGATCGAAGCCATGCGGGCTTTCGAGGCCTGTCAGAAGATGCTCAAGAACTACAGCAGCCTGGCCGAAAACGCGATACAGATCGGCCGTCTTACCTGACAGGCCCCGACTTCGGCCCCTGTTGCGCAACGCTCACGCAACCGCCCGCTGGAAAGCCGCGGGTGACGCAGATATTCCAAGGAGACAACGATGATCAGAGCCTTATGGACCGCCGCTTCCGGCATGGATACCCAGCAGACCAACATGGATGTCATCGCCCACAACCTGGCCAACGTCAACACCGTCGGCTTCAAGAAGAGCCGCGCCGATTTTCAGGACATCCTCTACCAGACCACCAAGATTGCCGGTACCGCCACCGCCCCGGGTTTCGAAGTCCCCACCGGCATTCAGGTCGGTCTCGGCTCCCGGGTCACGGCGGTGCAGAAAATCTTCACCACCGGCGACATTCACCAGACCGGCAACGACCTCGACCTGGCCATCGAAGGTCCCGGCTTCTTTCAGGTCAGCATGCCCGACGGCGAAACCGCCTACACCCGCTCCGGCGCCTTCAAGCGCGACAGCACCGGGCGCATGGTCACTTCCGACGGTTATCCGCTGTTTCCCGAGATCGTGATTCCCGAGAACGCCACCCAGATCTCCATCAGCAAATCCGGCACCGTCGAAGTCTTTCTCGACGGCGAAAACACCCCCACCGAGATCGGCACCATCGAACTGACCCGCTTCAGCAATCCCTCCGGATTGAGGGCGCTCGGCAACAACCTGCTCGCCGAGACCCTTACTTCCGGCGCCCCGGCGGCAGACATCCCTGGTGAAAACGGTCTCGGCGTCCTGGCCCAGGGTTTTCTGGAGGGCTCCAACGTCAACATCATGGAAGAGATGGTCAACATGATCGCCGGCCAGAGAGCTTACGAGATCAACTCCAAGTCCATTAAAACCGCCGACGAAATGTTGCAGATCACCAACAACCTCGCCTGATGGAAGGTATCATGAACTGCCTCCTGCGTCTGACCGTCCTGCTGTGCCTGAGCCTGCCGCTGAGCCTGTTTCCGGCCTGTCCGCCGCGGAACGCGGCGGCGGAGACGCCGCAACAGGTTCTGATCACCCGGGCACAGATGCGGCAGCACCTGGAAAACTTTCTCGACCAGCAGCGCTCCGAGTTTCCCGGTATCACTCTTGGTTTCGGCGAGATGGAGCTGCCCGAAGCCTTTACGGTGCCCCCGGGACGCCTGACCTGCCAGGTGACGCCCTCCGACCCCGGTCTGCTGGCCAGCAACCGTTTCAACCTCATCTACCGGGTCGATGGACGGGCGGTGCGCAACATTGCGATCAGAGCCGTCCTCACGGCACGGGCGCCGGTGGTGGTCACTACCGGGCAACTGAATCGCGGCACCGTGCTGCGCGAAGAACACCTGGAAGTGGTGGAACGCGACGTGTCCCGTCTGCGGGCGCCTATCTTCAGCGCCGACGACCTGCTCGGCCAGCGACTGCGGCGCGCCCTGGGAGAAGGGGAAGCCCTGGAACGTTCCGCGGTCAACTTTCCGCCGGTGATCCGCCGGGGTGAAATCGTGACCATTACGGTGCAGACCGGCTCCCTGCTGATCACCGCCAAGGGACTGGCCCAGCAGAACGGCGACACCGGGGATCTGATCCGGGTACGCAACCAGAGTTCGTCCCGGGATCTGCTGTGCCGGATCACCGGCCCTTCTTCGGTAATGGTGGAGTTATGACAATGATCAAGAACGCCCTTCTGTGCCTGCTCGGCACCACCCTGCTGCTGTCCGGCTGCGCCTCTCCCAACCGGAGTCCCGCCGTGGCCCTGCCTTCGGAAAACCATCTTCTGCCCATCCCGGTGGAAACACCGCAGACCAGCGGCTCCCTGTGGACAAACAACGGAGGCAGTCTGTTCGGCGACATCAAAGCCCGCAACATCGGCGACATTCTCACCGTCGCCATCTTTGAGCAGGCCAGTGCCAGCCAGGAAGCCAACACCCGCACCGGCCGCAGCAGCAGCAACCAGGCAGGGATCACCAACTTCCTGGGCTTTGAGACCGACCTCGCCCGCATCAACAGCGCGCTGATTCCCAGCGCCATGATCAACACCAACTTCAACAACAGTTTTCAGGGTTCCGGCAGCACCTCACGCAAGGAAAACCTGGTGGCCACCCTCTCCACCCGGGTCATGGAAGTGCTGCCCAACGGCAATCTGCGCATCGAAGGCGGCAAGACCGTCACCGTCAATCACGAAGACCAGTTTATCGTCC
>PWVL01000051.1 GCA_003561875.1 Desulfuromonadales bacterium
GAATCCATCGAGCCACTCTCGTCGGACTGTCCGCTCTGGGGATCAGCGCGATCGCCGGAGGATGGTTTCTGCTGCACGATTACCAGAAACAGCGGATTCTGAGCTTTCTGAACCCGGAAAGCGACCCTCTAGGCGCGGGTTACCACATTATCCAGTCCAAAATAGCCATTGGCAGCGGCGGCTTTTTCGGCAAGGGTTTCATGAAAGGTAGCCAGTCCCAGCTCGCCTTTCTGCCGGAACGTCACACGGATTTTGCTTTTTCGGTATTTGCCGAAGAGTGGGGTTTCTGCGGTTCCCTGGTGCTCCTGACCCTCTACCTGCTCATCGTCATCTGGGGTATTTACGTGGCCCGCAACGCCGCCGACCTGTTCGGCACCTTTCTCGCCTTCGGAGTTTCGGCATTGTTGTTCTGGCACATTATCATCAATCTCGGCATGGTTATCGGTCTGCTGCCGGTGGTTGGCGTACCCCTGCCCCTGTTTTCTTACGGGGGCACCAGCATGATCACCTCTATGCTGGGTGCCGGCCTTCTGCTCAATATCAGCATGCGGCGCTTCACCTTTTAGATGGCACCGGGCTCATGTGCCGGCGGATGCGATCCCTGAAAAAGCCCTTCGAGCAGGGGAGCAGAGACGTGAACCGCTTAATGCTTTCTCTGCGGGGGATATCCGCATTGACCACCCGGCTGCGCTCCTGCTAAGATGGCCGCGGCCATGATCGGCAACGGACAGCCAGCACTGAATTTTCTGTTTTCCCGGCGCGAATTCGAGGATTTAAATTTATGTCGACGGCACAAACAACCACCTGGACCCTCAGCCAGTGGGCGCAAGACGATCTGGAACTGGTAGCTGCCACTGCGGCCGTCAAGGATCTGCCGCCCATGGCCGATATTATCACCGAGTTTCTGGTCGCCGCGCAGGATCCCGACTGGACTGCAAAGGGACTGGCGATGATCGTGGCCAAGGATCCCGCCGTTTCCGCCAGCGTGCTGAAAGTTTCCAACAGCTCCTATTACAGCTTCCAGCGCCAGGTCTCCAGCCTCGAAAGCGCCATCTCGGTACTCGGTCTTCAGACCCTGAAAAGTCTGGTGCTGGCGGCGGGAGTCAAAACCCTCAACAAGCGCTTTGGCCTGATAGAGAAATTGCTGGTAGAGGACTCCATCGGCGGTGCCTTGAGCGCCCGAGCCATTGCCCGCCAGGCGGGCGGGATCGACCCGGAGGAAGCCTTCCTTGCCGGCCTGATGCGTCATATCGGCAAAATTGCCCTGAACAATCTGGAGCCGGAACATTACGCGGCCATCGTTCAGGGTGTTTACAACGAAGAGGGCTCCCTTATGGAACTGGAGCGGAAGTATTTTCCCTATACTCACAGCGCCATCGGTGCCGCGCTCCTCGACAGCTGGAATTTTTCGCCGACCCTGGTGGCCTGCACTTTGTTCCACGCCGAGACGCCTCCGGAACAAGGATTTGACATGGCCACCGAGCGCCTGCTTGCAGTGACCGGCCTGGCCGGACGGGTCTGTCGGCGCCTCGGTCTGGGGCAACGGGAAGCGGACGACTCCGTGCGCATCGCCGAAACGCCTTGTGCTGAAAAACTGGGAATCGACGAAGAAGCGTTAAAAGCCATCCTTGATGAAGTTGCCGCAGCCTTCGAAGAAACCTGCCAATCTTTTCTTGGCGACAGTTGACTCCTTGAAGACAGGACTCACTTCAGACAGACAACTTTCGCGGTTTTTCAATGGATGGTGCCTTCGCATAAGAACTCTTTCACAGAGACGGCCTTGAGCCGAGCTTTTTGGCTTTTAACTTAACCCCCCGATCGGATAACGGGAGGTCTCTGTAACAAACGGGTTCTTTTCCGCCTCCTGCGTAAAAAACCCCTGGTAATCGTCCTTTGCCGCTCCTCGCCTTGCCGCGGCGGGAGATGCGAGTCGGATATTTCCGGCCACAGGCAGCTGCATCCGGCGTACAAAAATCCTACCAGCATCATCAGTTCGAACATCGGCCACCTCCCTTTCGGGTCAGTTTGTTGAACAGATCTCCCCACGATCTCGCTGAGCGTGTTGCGGGAACTTCCGGGAGAGGTCTTCACGATGCCCTCACCCTGTGACAGAATATGTCTCAATTGCTTTCCGGCCGTAATTCTCCCGGTTGTGCGGGTCCAACCAACTTTCATTCCGGCATCTTCGGCATGCCGCTGCTGGCGTTGGTGCTGACGGCATTCGTCACCGGAATCATCGCTGCCGACTACGGACCGGCCCTGCCGCTGCCGCTGCTCTGGCCCTCGGCGCTGGCCGCATTCTGGTTTCCCCTGCGCCATACTCGTGCAGGACTGCCGCTGCTGCTGGGTCTCTGCGTAGTACTGGCATGGGTACAATATCAACGGCAGCTTACCCCTCCCCTATCTGCCCATCACGTTTCGCGACTGGCCAACAATTACGAACACACCATTGAAGGCCGAATCCGTGAAATACAGCGCGGTGACTCCCTGCGCATCGACCTGGAAGCCGAACATCTGTTTACCGGAAGGTCCGCAACCCCCCTGAGCGGCAGATTGCGTCTTTTTACCGGAGCAGGCGAAGCCGACTTGCGGGTCGGACAGCGGATTCGGTTTCGCGGACGCCTGCGGCTTCCCGAACCCTTCGGCACCCCCGGCGAGTTCAACTATCCCCGATACCTTGCCAACCGAAAAATATTCGCCACGGTCTATGTGGACCGCGCCGAGCGTATCGTTCCCCTGGCCGAAAACGGCTCCCCGACGTTGAACCAGCGCATCAGCGCGCTGCGCCGGCATACGGGAAAACGCATCGATGAGGCAGTGGGTAACGAGCGGTCGCCCCTGGTGCGGGCTCTGGTGATCGGCGACCGACAACTGAAACCGGAGCTGCGACGACAGCTTTCCCACAGCGGCCTGTCCCACCTGTTTGCCTTGTCCGGTCTGCATCTGGGCCTGCTGGGACTGTTTCTGTACCTGATCGGCAACTGCCTCTATCGGCGCAGTGAAATCCTGCTGCTCATGGCTCCCCCCGGTCGCCTGCTGCCGCTGCTGCTGTTGCCGCCCCTGTGGTTCTACTTGCAACTGTCCGGCAACGCCCTCTCCACCCAAAGGGCCTTTTTTATGGCGGTCATGGCCGCGCTGCTACTTTTTCTCGGTCGTCGAACCCGGCCCCTGCAAACCCTGATGGCGGTGGCCCTGCTGCTGTTATGTGGTTCGCCACTGGTATTTTTCGAGCCGGCATGGCAACTTTCCATGGCCGGCGTGGCCGGCATTCTGGTGTTTCTGCCGGCCTGTCAGGACCGTCTGGCAAAATTTCCGCGCTGGTGTCGCAGACCCTGCGAAATGGCTGCTACCACTTTGGCCGCGACCCTCGCCACCGCGCCGGTGATCCTGGGCCATTTCCATCTGCTGGCGCCGGCCGGATTGCTGGCCAATCTGCTGGCGGTCCCGTTGATCGGCTTTGGCGCGGTGCCCCTGGGACTGGCCGGAGCTCTCGTCGATCCCCTTTTTCCGGTTTTCGGAACCATCCTGTACCGTCTTTGCGGAAGTTTCTGCGAAGCGGCCTTACAGAGCGGTGAACTGGTTACCCGTGTTCCGTGGCTGGCCCCTAGAACCCTGTATCTCGCTCCCCGCCAACTGCTGGGGACGGCTCTGTTGTCGCTGTTTCTGCTTCTCCTGCCCCGTCCCGGACCCCGCCGTCGGTTGTTCCTGCCGCTGGTGTTGCTGCTGGTTCCCCTGCTGCTGTTGCCGGCTCGAAGCCCCCGCACTCTGACGCTGACCGCGCTGAGCGTGGGGCATGGAGACGCCCTGTTGCTGTCCTGTCCGGAACGGGGTCATTATCTGATTGACGGCGGCGGATTTTACGGCAGCAGTTTTGATGTGGGAGCGCGCCTGGTGGCGCCGGCCCTGGCCCGACTCGGCGTAAGATCACTGGAGGCCGTTGTCCTGACCCACGATCATCCTGATCACCGCCTCGGACTGGTGGAAATTCTCAACCACTATCCGGTCAAAGCCTTCTGGTCCGGTCTCGCCTTTGCGGAATTACACGGGGATCTGCGCGAACCGCTGCTGCGCCGAGGCATCCCACATCGAACCTTTGAACCGGGTTGGACCCTGCTGGACCGGAATGAAACAGGGAGCCTGGCGCTCCACACTCCCTGTCAGCGCCAAACCCGGGTTAATGACCGCTCTTTGGCTCTCTACCTGCATCGCGGTCAGGGTGGCCTGCTGCTGACCGGCGACCTGGAACTTCAGGGAGTAATCGATCTCCTCGAAAATCCTCCTCAAGGACCCGTCACTCTGCTACAGATCCCCCATCACGGCAGTCGGCATTCGGAGCCCTGGCGACTGGTGGCAGCTCTGCAGCCCGAGCAGGTTTTCGCCTCCACCGGACGTTACAACAAATACGGCCTGCCTCACGATGAGGTCATCGCCATTCTTAGGGAGCATGACCATGCGCTTCACCACACGGGAAAGGACGGCACCCTGCGATTTCGCAATGACGGTGACGGCTGGCGTCTGCAACGCTGGCAAAAAGGCCTTTTCCGTTGACAGTTCAGCCTGTGGTTTGCTAGCTTCTGTAAAGATTCTCAGCGGTTCACGGTCCTTTTCCGGAGAGCGGGTTCATGTGCCAAACAACAATTCTGGTTGTCGATGACGAGCTCTTCTTTCGTCGCCTCTTCGCACGATTCCTCAGTGAAGACGGCCACCAGGTGGAAGCGGCCGAGTCCGGTGAAGAAGCCATATCCCGCGTTAATCAGGGCGGTGTCGCCGTGGTCGTCACCGATCTGGTCATGCCTGGCATGGACGGAATGGACGTGCTGCGCCACTGCCGATCCCTGAACAACCCCCCCGACGTTATCCTGGCCACCGGTCACGGTACCGTGGAGACCGCCGTTCAAGCTCTTAAGAACGGCGCCAGAGATTACCTGGTCAAGCCTTTTAACCCTGAGGAATTGCGACACGTGGTGCGGATCTGCCTGGAACAGCGTCGCCTCCTCGATGAGAATACTCAGTTGAAGAGCCAGATCGAACTGTTCCAGCGCGGTCAGCGTCTGGCCTCCCTGCTGGATATTGAGAGGCTCTTTTCCGAAACCCTTGATGCCCTGCTGCGGGAACTGGGCGGAGGAAGGGGCCTGGCCTTTTTACTGGATAACATCGCCACGGCCGAGGTGGTGGCCCAGTCCGGTCTCGCCGAAAACGAGGCTCTGCTGCTGGCCCTGGGCCTGCTTTCCGATCTGGATCAACTGGCCCAGATTCGCCTGCTGCAACGACCGGATATCCCGGCGCACCTGCCGCTGCCGGATCGGGTTCACAGCCTGTACCTTCTCCCTCTTCACCATCAGAAGCGCGTCGAGGGCGTTCTGGTTCTTCTCAACCGGGTCGAGGAAGACTTTCCCCGGCCGCTGCCTGTAGACAACCTGCACTACCTTCTGGAACAGGCGGCTCTCGGCTTTGTCAACGCCTACCGCTACCAGGACGCGCGGCGCCTGATTCATACGGACGACCTGACCGGACTTCACAACTACCGCTATCTGCAAATGATTCTGGATCAGGAAATTCACCGGGCGCAGCGCTACGGCCTTGAGTTTTCACTAATCTTCGTCGACATCGACCGATTCAAGGAGGTGAACGATTCCCGGGGCCACCTGGCCGGCAGTCAGGCGCTTCGGGAAGTGGCCGATCTGCTGCGTCGCAGTGTCCGCGAAGCGGATCTTCTGTTTCGCTACGGCGGTGATGAATTTACCGGTTTTCTTACCGAAACGGGGGCCGAAGGTGCCGCCGTGGTCGCCGAACGTATTCGGCGCACCATCGAAGCACATGTATTTTTCCCCGATAGCGACCATCCCGCCCGTCTTACCGCAACCGTGGGTTATGCCACTTTTCCACAGGACTCGGACAACCAGCAGGGGATCATCGACCTCGCCGATCGAGCCATGTATCTTGGCAAAGAAATCCGCAACGTTGTCCGTTGTGCCCGTGATCTCAAGAGCTGAATCTTCTTTCAGACCCCTTTTCAACGGACCTTTACGGACTCTTCCGACTCCCCTTCCCGGCCCTTTTTCCTTTTGCCGAAAGGCAAATGGATTTGCCATAACCAGCCGATTGGGGTATACAATGCGGCTGGCTGAAAATCTGCGAGTCGCCGGTAGAGGGACTCGTCGTACTCTTCAAAGGAACCTTTAGTGAACATCACTGGCATCAAAGGCATGAACGATATCCTGCCGGGGGAAATGGCAACCTGGCACTTTCTTGAGCAGCAGGCTCACCGAATTTTTCAAACCTACGGTTTCGGGGAAATAAGGGTTCCGGTGGTGGAAAAAACCGAACTCTTCTGTCGCTCCATCGGTGAGACCACTGATATTGTCGAAAAGGAGATGTACACCTTTGATGATCGCAGCGGCAACTCTCTGACGTTGCGTCCGGAAGGCACCGCACCGGTGATGCGCGCCTTTATCGAACACAAACTGCACAATCAGGATTCGGTCACCAAACTCTATTACCAGGGGCCCATGTTCCGTTATGAACGACCGCAGAAAGGCCGCTATCGCCAGTTTCACCAGATCGGGGCGGAAGTCATCGGCGTGGACGATCCAAAAATCGACGCCCAGGTGCTGGCCATGCTGAGTCACTATTTCAGCGCCGTCGGCATCCAGGATGTGGCACTGCACATCAACTCTCTTGGGTGCAAGGAATGCCGGCCCGACTACCGGCAGGCTCTCATCGATTACCTGCAGAAGCACCTCGCCGGCCTGTGCGGCGACTGTCAGCGCCGCTATCAGACCAATCCGCTGCGGGTTCTCGACTGCAAGGTGCCTGCCTGTCGGGAAGCTACGGCGACCGCGCCAGCGATGCTCGAAAACCTGTGCCGTGTCTGTGAGGATCATTTCAGCCAGGTCAAAAGCCATCTGCAGGGGTTGGCCATTCCCTATACCGTAAATGCTCGAATGGTACGCGGACTCGACTACTACAGCAAAACCACCTTTGAGATGGTCACCAACAGCCTCGGCTCGCAGAATGCCGTCGCTGCCGGAGGTCGTTACGATGGCCTGATCGCGGATCTTGGCGGCCCCGCCCTGCCGGGGATCGGGTTCGCCATAGGCGTCGAACGGCTGGTGCTGATGAAAAACGCCGAGTCGCTTGCCGTCCGGCGTCTGCCCCTGTTTCTGGCCACCATGGGGAAGTCGGCGGCGGATCGTGCTTTTCTGCTCATGGTGTCCCTACAGAACCAGGGTCTGTCCGTAGAAATGGAATATGCCGGCAAAAGCCTCAAGTCCCAGATGCGCCGGGCCGCAAAGTTCGGCGCCCGTTATGCGCTGATTCTCGGTGAAGAGGAGCTCTCACGCGAGGTTGCGGTTCTGCGCAACATGGACGAAGGCAGCCAGCAGGAACTTTCCCTCACCGGAATCGAGGCCCGGCTATTGCAGATCTGCAGTGCGGAACCGGCCGGACCGACAGCGGATTAACGCCTTGACCACGGTGAAAATCCCTTACTATAATTCCGCTCCCGGCGTCAGGCACGCCATGATCGCGGTACGCCAAGGGGGGCCTTCGCCCAAATCGCACCTGCCCCCTGGCCCATGGTCACAGCCAGGCTCTGGTGTCCATCCATTCTGATACAAACCGGTTCAGCCGCCATGGGGCGCGATGACCCGTTCTCATCGAAGGAGAGAATTTTGAACGATACCCTGGGAGATTGGAAGAGAAGCCATTATTGCGGAAACATTTCCGTTGCCGATATCGGTCGGGAAGTCTGCCTGATGGGCTGGGTGCAACGCCGCCGTGACCACGGTGGCCTGATCTTTATCGATTTGCGCGACCGCGAGGGCATCAGCCAGCTGGCCCTCGATCCGGATCGGGACCCTGCCGCCCACAACAAGGCCGAACAGGTGCGCAACGAATTCGTGGTAGCGGCCCGGGGAGTGGTTTCGGCGCGCCCCGAGGGCACCGTCAACTCCAAGATGAAAACCGGTGAAGTAGAAGTGGAAGTGCGGGAGCTGCGTATTCTCAATAGCGCCCAGACGCCTCCTTTCGTGATTGACGAATATACCGAAGTGGCTGAAAACATTCGTCTCAAACACCGCTTTCTGGATTTGCGTCGTCCGCTTCTGCAGCACAACCTGATAATGCGCCACCAGCTTGCCAAGTCGGTGCGCCATTTTCTCGACGACCAGGGTTTTGTCGAAATTGAGACGCCGGTTCTGACCAAAAGCACACCGGAAGGTGCCCGTGATTACCTGGTACCGAGCCGGGTCACCCCCGGCACCTTTTTTGCCCTGCCTCAGTCGCCTCAATTGTTCAAGCAGCTGTTGATGGTTTCGGGCTTCGACCGCTATTATCAGATCGTCAAATGCTTTCGCGACGAAGACCTGCGGGCCGACCGCCAGCCCGAATTCACCCAGATCGATTGCGAGCTGAGTTTTGTCGATCGCGATCAGATCATCGACATCATGGAGAAGATGATCGCCGAGGTTTTCAAGTCGACCCTGAACCTGAAAATTTCCCTGCCCATGCCCCGCCTCAGCTACGCCGAAGCCATGACCCGCTTTGGCGTGGACAATCCTGATCTGCGTTTCGATCTGGAACTGGTAGAGTTATCAAAGCAGGTTGAAAATTCGGGTTTCAAGGTATTTGCCGAGGTGGTGGCCAATGGTGGCATCGTCAAGGGTCTCAACGCCAAAGGCTGTGCCGGCCTGTCGCGAAAGGAAATCGACGATCTGACCGAATTCGTCAAGATTTACGGCGCCAAGGGGCTGGCCTATGTCAAGGTCCAGGAAGACGGCAGCTGGCAATCACCCATCGCCAAGTTTTTCACCGCAGAAGAGATTGCGGCCATGGATCAGGCCCTGCAGGCGGCCCCGGGAGACCTGCTGCTATTCGTCGCCGACAGTTTCCGGGTTACCAACGAATCCCTGGGGCGGCTTCGCAGCCACCTGGGACACAAACTCGGACTGATTGGCGAAGACCAGTATCGTTTTGCCTGGATTACAGATTTCCCGCTCCTTGAGTGGGACGAAGAGAGCCGCCGCCATGTGGCGGTGCATCACCCCTTCACCGCACCGGTTGAAGAGGATTTCGCATTGCTCGGGAGCAACCCGGGGCAGGTTCGGGCCCAGGCCTATGATCTGGTACTGAACGGCTCGGAAATCGGCGGCGGCAGCATCCGTATTCATGACCAGCAGATTCAGAAAAAAATATTCTCGCTGCTGGGCATCGGCGCTGAGGAAGCTGAAGAAAAATTCGGCTTTCTGCTCAGCGCCCTGGAATATGGCGCGCCGCCCCACGGCGGCATCGCTTTCGGTCTGGACCGGCTGGCCATGATTCTGACCGGTTCCGACTCAATACGCGACGTGATTGCCTTTCCCAAAACCCAGAAGGCAACCTGTCTGCTTTCCGGCGCTCCAGGGCAGGTCGACAAAAAGCAGTTGCAGGAACTTTCCATCCGTAGCGCGCTGCGTCCCCAATAAGGGATTGCGGCGGGTCTTGAACAGACTGCTGTTCAAAAGCCCGCTAAAGACAAAGCTGTTTTTCCTCACATCTGTCCGATCGGGGGCGACGACGGATATTATCAGCCAGAGTGGTCAAATGAATGCAAGAGCGCTTTGCTCACTTTTACTGCTGACGTGCTTTTTGTGGGGCTGCGCCAAGCCGCCCCGCCAGGAACTGGTGACCGCTCAGGCCGCTCTGGCCCGAGCGGCGGCGGCGGAAGCCCCGGTTCTGGCCGCCGAAGAGTTTCGCGCCGCAAGCAACGCCCTGCGGGACGGCGAAGCCCTCATTCGCAGAAAGCAATACCAGTTGGCGCGGCAGATTCTGCCCCTGGCCGAATCCCATGCTCAAAAGGCCCTGATCCGGGCTCGACAGGAGCAGGTGGCCAGGGAACAGCAAAAGGCCCTGGAACGGGAAGAGCAGCGATTGCTTGAGGAACAGTCGCATATAGCGAGCCTGCCGCCGGAACCCAAGCCGGTTCGACCGACTCCGCCTCCTCCCATAGCACCGGACCCGCCTCGCGAACTTCCACTGAGTTATCGAGTGCGGGGTGGTGAAACTCTCTGGACCATCGCGGCGCGCAAGGACATTTATGCCGACGCCCTGCTCTGGCCCCTTCTGTACCAGGCCAACCGGGATCAGATCAAAGATCCGCGTCAGATCTACCCCGGGCAAACGCTGAATATTCCCCGCCAGATCAGCGAGCAGAGCCGGCAGGACGCAAGACAGCGAGCCCGCGAATCCAAAATATTCCCCATGGCGCCCTAGTGTCCCGGCTTTCCGAGCTTTGGTTCCATACCGACAATTATCGACCTGGACGTAACTTTTCTCTGCAGCGAAGGAGTTTATTTTATGAGCTACACATATACTACCGTCCCCCCAGGTGGCAAAATCACTCTTGAATCCGGTACGCTTCAGGTTCCTGACCAGCCCGTCATTCCTTTCATTGAAGGAGACGGTACCGGCCCCGATATCTGGAAGGCGGCGGTGCGGGTGTTTGACTCCGCCGTTGCAAAAGCCTACCAGGGCCGTCGCAAAATCAGCTGGATGGAAGTCTATGCTGGAGAAAAAGCCTTCAATATGGGACTGGGCTGGCTGCCGGAGGAAACGGTTAGCGCTTTCAGCGAGTTTCTGGTCGGCATCAAGGGGCCACTGACCACACCCATCGGCGGCGGCATCCGTTCCCTGAATGTAGCTCTGCGTCAATTGCTCGATCTGTATGTCTGCCTGCGTCCGGTACGTTACGTCAAAGGCGTGCCTTCGCCGGTGAAACGCCCCCAGGACGTGGACATGGCCATCTTTCGGGAAAATACTGAGGACATCTACGCCGGTATCGAGTGGTCAGCGGGTAGTGACGAAGCCCGCAAAGTCATCGATTTTCTGAAAAGGGAGATGGGCATCGACAAGCTGCGTTTCTCCGAAGATTGCGGCATCGGCATCAAGCCCATTTCCAGACAAGGCAGTTCACGGCTGGTCAGGGCGGCGATCCGTTACGCCTTGAAGCAGGGGCGACGCTCTTTGACCCTGGTGCACAAAGGCAACATCATGAAATATACCGAAGGGGCCTTCAAATCCTGGGGATACGAAGTGGCGACCCGGGAGTTCCGCGACGACTGCGTCACCGCCCGGGAGTCCTGGGTGCTGGACAACTACGATCAGGACCCAACCCTGGACCATGCCGATATCGCCCGGCGCATCGACCCCGGCTACGACCTGATGACCACCGAGCAGCAGGAGGAAATTCGCGACGAAGTCGCCCGGGCACTGACTCTGCTCCCCACTCACGGCAAGGGCCAGTGGCGTGACAAACTGCTGATCAAGGACGCCATTGCCGACATCGCCCTGCAGCAGGTGCTGACCCGGGCCGGCGAGTTTGACGTCATCGCCACCATGAACCTGAACGGCGATTATCTCTCCGACGCCTTGGCGGCCCAGGTCGGCGGTATCGGTATCGCCCCCGGTGCCAACATCAACTACGACACCGGGCACGCCATTTTTGAAGCGACGCACGGCACCGCTCCCAAGTACGCCAACCTCGACAAGGTCAATCCCGGTTCGGTCATTCTCTCTGGGGTTCTGATGCTCGAACATCTCGGCTGGCAGGAAGCGGCGGATCGCATTGTTGCCGGCCTGGAAAAAACCATCGACCAAAAACAGGTCACCTATGACTTCGAGCGGCTGATGGAAGGAGCGACACTGCTTAAATGCTCTGAATTCGCCGATACCATCATCGCCAATATGGCCGACTGACAGACTTGCAGACCGCGCCCGAACCGTTGCGGAAACAATCGGGTCGGGCGCCTACCGGAGTACGCTGATGGAAAAACCCAGAATTGCCCTGATCGGCGGCGGCCAGATCGGCACCACTATCGCTCAACTCGTGGCCCAGCAAGGACTCGGTCATGTCGTCCTTTACGATGTGGTGACCGGCCTGCCTCAGGGCAAAGCCCTCGATCTGGCCGAAGCGGCGCCCGTGCTCGGCTTTGACCTGCAGATCAGCGGCACCAATGACATGGCCGGCATTGCCGGCGCCGACATGGTGGTGGTTACCGCAGGCATCGCCCGCAAACCGGGCATGGACCGGGATGATCTCATTGGGGTCAATGCCCGCATCATGGCCGAGGTCGCCCGGGGCATCCGTTATCACGCTCCCAACGCCATCGTTCTGGTGATCTCCAACCCCCTCGATGCCATGGTTACCCTGTGCCAGCGACTTACCGGGTTTCACTCCCGGCGGGTCTTCGGCATGGCCGGAGTTCTCGATTCAGCCCGTTTTGCCAGTTTCATCGCCTGGGAGCTCGGTGTATCGGTGCGGGACATACATGCGCCGGTGCTGGGCGGACACGGCGACACCATGGTCCCCATCGTCCGTTTCGCCAACGTCAACGGTATTCCGGTCATGGATCTTCTGCTGCGCAAATATGCGGGCGACCGGCAAAAAGCAGAAGACGTCATGGCGGCTCTGGTCACCCGTACCCAGAACGCCGGTGGCGAAGTGGTGGAACTGCTGCAGACGGGCAGTGCCTTCGTATCGCCGGCGGTCAGCGCCGTGACCATGATGGAGGCGGTGCTTAAGGACCAGAAACGGCTGTTACCGACCTGCGCCCTGCTTAACGGCGAGTTCGGGGTGCGGGGTTACTACGTCGGCGTTCCGTGCATCCTCGGTGCCGGCGGCGTCGAACAAATCGTTGAGTTTCCCCTGAACGAGGAAGAGCAGCAAATGTTCAGCAATTCGGTGGCGGCGGTCCGCAATCTGGTCGATCATCTGCCTGTCGAATAGCCATTAACAGTATTCCATTACCCATCAGTCCAATTTTCCCCGTTGGGACGGCTGGCCCGCAGCAGCTCTTCTTCCGTCAGCAGCATGGTCAACAACTCCCCGACCGTGTGACTGCTTTCAAGGGGGTGGCGTAGCGGGTGATCGAGGTTGATTCGATACCGATTGCAGCGGCCCACCCTGCAACGCCGCAGCACCTTACTCTCCACCAGGTCCTTGACGATTTTTTGCGTAGCGCGCTCTGTAATGCCGACGTTTCGCGCCACTTCCCGTAGCACCATGTCGGGATCTCGCGCCAGACACAGCAGAACATGGGCGTGGTTGTTCAAAAACGTCCACTGCCGAACCACGCCCTGGAAAACCCGGTCATTTTCGATTCCATCATCCGAAGCTTTCAAAACGGCCTCCCAATTTATTGCTTTCCCAGGAAAACAGGTCAAACCAGTGGCACACAGGACAGAGGGCCGCCGAGCGTCGGACCGTGCCAAGCTGCCCCCTGCGCCTGCCGAGCGCCTATTACTCACCCGCCTTTTGTAAAACCAGGGGAACAGAACCGCAGCCGTTGACGAGTTGGCATGACGCCTCCAAACGGCCTCCCCCGGGATTGCCCTGACTCTACCATTAACGATCAGCCCCGTCCGGCAAAGAATTTTTTCTGTGAGTGAAATTCTTATGCCGCCACCGCAAATTTTTTCTTGACTGCTCGAAGCCTCTTTCGATAACGTACGAACTATAACACACGAATTATTTTTCGTAAATTACAGGCAAGAAATTCGACTGTCAAGCTCCTTTGATTGTATCTGACCGGTTTCATGCCAACCCTTTTCACGATCCCGGTACTCAGGCAGTACCCCCTTGTCCTTGATAAAACCACCAGAAACCAGGAGATGCCACCCTTATGAGAAAAACAATGGTCACCATCGACGGCAACACCGCAGCGGCTCATGTCGCCCATGCCACCAACGAAGTCATCGCCATCTACCCCATCACACCGTCCTCCAACATGGGGGAACTCTCGGACATCAAGAGTGCTCGAGGTGAAAAAAATATCTGGGGAACCGTTCCCGTGGTCACCGAAATGCAGTCGGAAGCGGGGGCGGCCGGAGCGGTCCACGGCGCCTTGCAGGCCGGGGCGTTGACCACCACCTTTACGGCCAGCCAGGGTCTGCTGCTGATGATTCCCAACATGTTCAAAATCGCTGGCGAACTGACACCGACGGTGTTTCATGTCTCGGCACGGGCCATTGCCGCTCAGGCCTTGTCCATTTTCGGCGACCATTCGGACGTGATGGCCTGCCGCTCCACCGGTTTTGCAATGCTCGCCTCCAACAATCCCCAGGAGGTTATGGACTTCGCACTTATCGCCCAGGCGGCGACACTCAGCGCCCGGGTTCCGTTTCTGCACTTCTTTGACGGCTTCCGCACTTCGCATGAAGTCCAGAAGATCGAGGAGTTGTCCTTTGAAGAGATGCACGCCATGCTCGATGAAGAGCTGATCTCGGCCCATCGGCGTCGGGCCCTGTCGCCGGATCATCCGGTGATTCGGGGTACTTCACAAAATCCCGACGTCTATTTCCAGGGCCGGGAAAGCGTACAGCGCTTTTACCTGGCGACGCCGGAAATCGTGCAACAGCAAATGGACAAGTTTTCCGCTCTCACCGGCCGCCAGTACGGCCTGGTGGATTATGTGGGAGCTGCGGATGCGGAGAGGGTGATCGTTCTCATGGGTTCCGGAGCCGATACGGTCCACGAAACCGTAGAGGCCATGAACGCCGCCGGAGAAAAGGTCGGGCTGCTAAAGATCCGTCTTTACCGCCCCTTTCCTGCTGCGGCCATGATGGCGGCCCTGCCCGCCTCCGTCCGCAAACTGGCGGTTCTGGACCGGACCAAGGAGCCCGGTTCTCTGGGGGAACCTCTTTATCTCGATGTCCTCGGTGCGTTTGCCGAGTCCTCTGCCTGTGCGGTCAAACCTGCCATTGTCGGCGGCCGCTACGGCCTCGGCTCCAAAGAATTCACTCCCGCCATGGTCAAGGCCGTGTTCGACAATCTGACCCTGGATTCACCGAAGAACCACTTTGTAGTGGGCATTGAAGACGATGTGTGCGGCAACAGCCTGTCTGTGGAAAGTGCCTACAGTCTCGACAAGAGCGGAACCTATTCGGCCCTTTTTTACGGCCTGGCCTCCGACGGCACGGTGGGTGCCAACAAGAACTCCATCAAGATCATCGGCGACCTGACCGACAACCAGGTCCAGGCCTATTTCGTCTATGACTCGAAAAAGGCCGGCACGATTACCACATCGCACCTGCGTTTCGCCCAAACGCCTCTGCGCTCCCCCTACCTGGTCAGCGATGCCGATTTCATTGCCTGTCACAACTTCAGCTTTCTGGAGAAATGTGACATGCTCTCCAAGGCCAAACAGGAAGCGATCTTCCTGATCAACTCTCTGTTCGACAAAGACACGGTGTGGGACCAAATGCCCCGTGAAGTCCAACAGCAGATCATCGATAAAAAACTGCGTCTGTTTGTCATCAATGCGGTGGAGATCGCCGAGGAGTTGGGATTGGGCGGTCGCATCAACGTCATCATGCAGACCGCATTTTTCAAAATCACCGGCATCGTGCCTCTGGAACAGGCCATGGAGGCCATCAAGGAAGCGATTCGCAACACCTACGGCAAAGCCGGTGAAAAAGTAGTGGAAATGAACTGCCTAGCCGCCGACGCCACCCTGGACAAGGTCGCCGAAGTCTCCATCCCGACGCAGGTCAGCAGCGCCCTCAACAGGCCGCCGCTGGTAACACCTGACGCGCCGCCCTTTGTGCAGAATGTCGTGGCACCCATCATCGCCGGTCTTGGGGACACCCTGCCAGTCTCCAGCATGCCGGTGGACGGAACCTTTCCCACTGCGACCTCCCGTTACGAAAAACGCAACATCGCCCTGGAAATCCCTGTTTGGGACGAACATCTGTGCCTTCAGTGCGGTCTCTGTTCCTTTGTCTGTCCCCACGCCACGGTGCGCCTGAAGATCTACGACCCGGCCTGCCTGAACCGGGCTCCGGCGGGCTTCCGCAGCATCGAGGCCCGCGGCCAGGAATTCGCCGGAATGATCTGCACCGTGCAGATCGCGCCGGAAGACTGCATCGGTTGCGGAATCTGCGTTGAAACCTGTCCGGGCAAAGATCGCCAGGAGCCCGCACGCAAGGCTCTGCACATGCAGTTCAAGGGTCCCTTGCGGGAGTCGGAAGCCGCCAACTGGGAATTTTTCCTGACCCTGCCCGAAACCGACCCGAGCCGCTTCAATCCGGGCACCCTCAAGGGAAGTCAGTTGCTGAAACCGCTGTTTGAATTTTCCGGGGCCTGTTCCGGTTGCGGTGAAACCCCCTATCTGAAGCTTATGTCCCAGCTTTTCGGCGACCGCGCCCTGATCGCCAACGCCACCGGCTGCACCTCCATCGTCGGGGGCAATCTGCCGACCACGCCCTGGGCCACACGAGAGGATGGACGAGGGCCGACTTGGTCCAACTCCTTGTTCGAGGATACCGCGGAATTCGGTTTCGGCATGCGCCTGGCTGTAGACAAGTTTGCCGAAGCGGCACGGGAGCTAATCGCCCTGAGAATCAGCAGCGGGCAGTACAGCGATCCTGCGGAAAAGGCTCTGCTGGAATCCATTTTGAAGGCGGATCAAGGGGATCAGATGGCCATTGAAGCCCAACGGGAGCGGGTCGCCGAACTGAAAAACAGGTTGAAAAGCATCGCCGGCGACGCAACCGCCAGGCGCCTGGCCGATCTCGCCGATTACCTGGTTAAAAAGTCGGTCTGGTGCGTCGGCGGCGACGGCTGGGCGTATGACATCGGCTATGGCGGACTGGATCACGTCATCGCCAGCGACAAAAACATCAACCTGCTGGTGCTCGACACGGAAGTCTACTCCAATACCGGAGGCCAGGCATCCAAATCGACGCCCCTTGGTGCCGTGGCGCAATTTGCCGCCGGCGGCAAAAACACGCCGAAAAAAGATCTCGGCCTGATGGCCATGTCCTACGGAACCGCCTATGTGGCAACCGTCTCTCTGGCCAATCCGGTACAGGCCATCAAGGTGTTCATGGAGGCAGAGGCCTTTAACGGGCCGTCCCTGATTATCGCCTATGCCCACTGCATCGCCCACGGCATTGACATGACCAAAGGCATTGAAGGGCAGAAAAAAGCTGTTGCCTGCGGCCACTGGCCTCTCTACCGCTACCATCCCGATCGCGCCGCTCAGGGAGAAAACCCCCTGCAACTCGACAGCAAGGCTCCGAACATTTCCTTCGGGGAGTTCGCCGAAACCCAGAACCGTTTCCAGGCCCTGAAAAAAGTCAATCCCGATGCCGCTCAGGAATTGATCGAGCGAGCCAACGCCTGGGCCCTGCGACGCTACGCCCTTTACGAGAAAATGGCCAAATAACCAATCGCGCGTTTTGCGGTAAATGTCCATGCCGGCCCTGAACAGGGCCGGCACGGACAAAGCGACGTCAGGCAACCTGTTAACAACAACGACTTAAATACCCTACCCACCCGATCTTTCGAACTGGAGCGTTCATGAACCCCAAAGTGCTGATTGTCATGGGCAGTGACTCGGACTGCCCGGTCCTTGAAGAATCCGCCAGAATCCTGGAGCAGTTTGATATTCCATACGAAATGCGCATCGCCTCAGCTCATCGTTCGCCGGCCAAGACGGCCGCTTTGATCGATGGAGCCGCCGAACGGGGCATCCAGGTGATCATCGCCGCCGCCGGCCTGGCGGCCCACCTCCCCGGGGTGGTGGCCGCGGGCACTATTCTGCCGGTTATCGGTGTGCCCATGGGCGGTGGGCCGCTCAACGGTGTGGATGCCCTCTATTCCATTGTTCAGATGCCCGCAGGCATTCCGGTGGCCACCACCGCCATCGGCAAGCCGGGAGCCAAAAATGCGGCCCTGCTGGCCGTCCAGATTCTGGCTCTGAGCAACTCCGGCCTGAGCCAGAAACTCCGCCGCTACCGGGAAAAAATGGCCAGCGAAGTAGAAGAGAAGGACTTGCAGCTCCAGCAGCGGAGTTAATCCCGCAGCTTTTTGAATTATGTTTCGGCTACAAGGTCTTCCGGCGGCCGCATGACCGCTTTTTGGGTTGCCGCCGACAGACACCCGCGTCTCTTTCCACCCGGCGTTTTTCCATTCACAGCCGTCACCGGAATACTGCTTCGGTGACGGCTTTTTTTTACATTAAAGTCGAATGCAGAGATAGCGGGGTGACGCCCCTGAGGTTTTGCAGGGACCTTCTCCAAAAACAGAAACCTTGGCCACCAGTGGCTCAAACATGCTAGCATGACCGGTGATTTTACAAGCGGTTGCTGCAACGACGCGCAAGGGAAAAAGATCCCGGGGAGATATCAGGAATGAATAACCCGACAGTGAAAGTGATTGAAGATTACTGCAAGGGCTGCAGCATCTGCGTCGAGTTCTGCCCGACAGAGGTGTTTGATATGGTCGGATTCGTCGCTCAGGTTGTTCGTCCGGAAGCCTGCACCCGGTGCATGCTGTGCGAACTGCGCTGCCCCGACTTCGCAGTCAGGGTTTATTAAAAAGCGTTCTCTGCAGCAGGAGGTCATCCAAGGTGGCGAAGAAAGTTGCTCTATTGCAGGGAAACGAGGCCTGCGCTTACGGCGCCCTGTATGCCGGCTGCAGTTTTTTCGGCGGTTACCCCATCACTCCCTCGACCGAAGTGGCCGAGGTGATGTCGGTGGAACTTCCGAAAGTCGGCGGAACCTTTATTCAGATGGAAGACGAAATCGGGGCCATGGCCTCGATTCTGGGTGCGGCTCTCACCGGAGCCAAAGCCTTTACGGCCACTTCCGGTCCCGGCATGTCCCTCAAACAGGAACTCATCGGTTACGCCTGCATTGCCGAGATCCCCTGCGTCATCGTCAATGTCATGCGCGGCGGTCCTTCTACCGGCATGCCCACCGGACCCAGCCAGTCCGACGTCATGCAGGCGCGCTGGGGCACCCACGGTGATCACCCGGCCATCGCCATTGCCCCGTCATCCTGCCAGGAAATCTTCAGTGAAACGGTACGGGCCTTCAATCTGGCCGAAACCTACCGCATGCCGGTGCAGATTCTGCTGGATGAGATCAACGGCCACATGCGGGAACGGATCGAACTTCCCGAGCCGGGAGACCTGGAGGTTGTGAACCGACAGCAACCGACCGTGGCACCTGAGGACTATAAACCCTATGACCATGCTCAGGGTGATATACCGCCTCTGGCCTCCTTCGGTTCCGAATATCGGTATCACGTCACCGGCCTCAACAAGGCAGCAGACGGTTTTCCCACCAGCAAACCGGAATTGGTGGATGCGGAAGAGCGGCGCCAATTACGAAAAATCGAAGCCAACCGGTCGCTGATCGAAAAAAACGAAGAGTACCGGCTAGAGGACGCCGAGGTCATTCTGGTGGCTTACGGCACCATCAGCCGCTCGGCCCGTTCAGCTGTCGATCATCTACGCAAAGACGGCATCAAGGCCGGCCTGTTCCGACCCATTACCCTGTGGCCCTTTCCCGAAAAGAGAATGACCGATCTCGCCGAACAGGCCAGAGCAATCGTCGTACCGGAGATGAACCTCGGCCAGTTGATTCTCGAAATCGAGCGCGTGACCCGACGGGTTTGTCCCGTAGCGGGTATCGGTCGTGTCGATGGCGAACCGATTACCCCGGCTCAGATTGTCGCCAAGGTCAAGGAGATTCTCTAGTTATGGCTTTCGATTACGAACAGTATCTGCGCCCCGGCAAACTGCCTCACATCTGGTGCCCCGGCTGCGGCCACGGCATTGTCATGAAGGGACTGCTGCGGGCCATAGACCGTTGTGGTCTGCAAAAAAACAACACCGCCATCGTTTCAGGCACCGGTTGCGCCAGCCGTCTGCCCGGTTATGTCGATTTCAATACCCTGCACACCGCCCACGGCAGGGCTGTGGCCTTTGCTACCGGCATCAAGATGGCCAGACCCGAAATGGACGTGCTGGTGGTCGGAGGAGACGGCGACGGCATCGCTATTGGCGGGAATCACTTCATCCATGCGTGCCGACGCAATATCGACATGACTTACGTGCTGATGAACAATTACATCTACGGCATGACCGGCGGTCAGTTTTCGCCCTGCACGCCCACCGGCGACCGGACATCCACCACGCCCTACGGCAACCCCGACCCGATCTTTGATGTGGCTAAACTGGCCATCGGCGCCGGAGCCACCTTCGTCGCCCGCACCACCGCCTTTCACGCCACCCAGATCGACAAACTGATCACCGCCGGATTGCGCCACAAGGGCATGGCCGTCATCGAAGTTCTCGACGACTGTCCTACCACCTTTGGCCGTCGCAACAAGTTCCGTTCCGTAGTGGAAATGATGAAACGCCTCAAGGACATCGCGGTCCCTGTACAGACGGCAGGTCAGATGTCTCCCGAGCAGCTGCAAGGGAAAATCCTGACGGGCATTCTGCACCAGGAACACAAACCGGAATACTGCGATCAGTACCAGCAGGTCATCGCCAGAGCCCAGACTGCTGCGAAGTCTTGAGAGAAGGAGTCGCTGACCATGTCGAAACGCTACGAACTGCGCTTTTCCGGAGCCGGCGGGCAGGGCCTGGTTACCGCCGGCATTATCATGGCCGAAGCGGCGGCCATCATTGAAGGCCGTTATGCAGCCCAGTCCCAGAGTTACGGACCCGAGGCCCGTGGCGGCGCCTCCAAGTCGGAGGTGATCATCTCCGACGAACCCATCGATTACCCCAAGGCCACCGCGGTGGACGCCTGCCTGGCCCTGACCCAGCAGGCCGCCGACAAGTACGCCGGTGGAATCAAGCCGGGGGGCGTGCTGTTGATCGACTCGGATTTTGTCAAACGGGAGCCCGAGGGAGATTTCCGCGTTGTCAAGTTCCCCATCATTCGCACCGCCAGGGACGAAGTGGGACGGGAAATTGTCGCCAACGTGGTGGCTCTCGGGGCCATGGTGGCCCTCACCGGCATCATCTCCCGCGAGGCCGGCGAACAGGCTGTTGTCGCCCGAGTGCCGGAGGCCTTTATCGAACTCAACAAAAAGGCCTACAACACCGGTTTTGAAAAGGTCAAAGCGCTGCTCGCCTGAGTTGGTTGTTGTGACGTTGCCCGTGTCGGGCCTGGCCGGCGGCCACATGCGCCTGCCAGGCCCCGAAAACAGGTTCTTGCGGCCTTCACAGACAGGGCACGTCGAACCATTCCTTTCCATGTTTTTGTCAAAACCATCAGCCCGTAAGGGGCCACTGCTCACGATTGCCGATCAGTTCCTCGGCGCGCAGTACGTCCTCGCGACAGCCGCAGAAAAAGGGCTGGCAGTCATCGATGGCCTCGGGTTGCAACTCCAGAATTCTCCGACGGCCATTGGAGGCCGCTCCCCCGGCCTGCTCCATAAGTAGCGCCATGGGATTAAGTTCGAAAAGCAGTCGCAGTTTTCCCTGCGGGGCACCCAGCAGATGGGGATAGAAGAAAACCCCGCTGCGCTTCATCAGCACCTGATTGACGTCCGGCACCAGACCGCCGCTGTACCGCAGCTTGGTACCCCGTTCCTCCAGATGGTCAATAAATTCCCGCACCCCTGGTGTATAGCTCTTACGCAACCCGCCGGGAGAATAAATGTCGGCCCTGGGCTCCAGGCGAATGTTCCGCCGCAGCAGCGTATATTCCATAAGTTGATTCATGCCGAACTCATGGACGCCGTTGCCGGTGGTGTAAACCAGGGTTGTCCGTGGGCCGTACAGAATTTACAGGGCGGCCACCTGCCGGTGCCCCGGCTGTAACAGGTCACTGCCCGGAAACACCGACACGATGGTGCCCACCGCCAGGTTGACATCCACCAAAGAAGAACCGTCCAGGGGGTCAAAGGCTACGGAGAAGTTCCCTGCACAGTGGGGCGATACCGCGATCACGTCCCGGGTCTCTTCCGAGGCCACGTTGCTGACCACACCGCTTTTGGCCAGACGCTTGCGCAGGATCCGGTCAGCCAGTACGTCCAGGGCCAGTTGTTCCTCGCCGTAAAGATTTGAGGTGCCCGCGACGCCCAGATCACCGGTGCGAATCGAATTGACAATGTACTTGGATGCCTCCGCGATCTCGCAAATCAGATGAGTCAGCCTGTCGTCAACCCCGTCTTCTCGCAGATAACGCCGCAAATCGATGTGAAATTTGGTTTTCCCCGCTCTGAGCATGGTCGCCCTCCCTGCATCAAGATGATCCCGTACCGGCCGAAACGTCCCCCGACGGCGCTTCTTGACGAAACAGCCCAATGTGCTAGTATTCTAGCAGAATTCAGCAGGTTGTTAGGCACCGTGCCGATAACTGCTTATCTTTCAGGAGGAGAACATGGAAGAACAGGAATCTAATCAGGAAAAAAAGAAAACCACCGGAGAGAAGCTTTGGGACTCGACCCGCAAAACCCTTCATGTGGCCACATTTCAGGCCGGCAAATACAAACGCATCGTTCAGAAGAAAATTGATCTGGCCTCCCTGCACAAGAAGATTGCCACCTGCCATGGTGACCTGGGGAAACTGATTGACGATATTCGCGAAAGCGGCGCTCCGGATATTCTGGCTAAAAACGAAGTACAGGAGCTTTTCCTGCACCTCGACGAACTCAAGGCTCAAGCCGCCGATCTGGAACATGACATCGAAAACATCAAGACTGAGGAACCGCCTCCGGAAGAAAGGTCTTCCTGACATAAAGGCGGCGCAGCCACTACCTTGTCACAGCCCGAATCGAAAAAACCCCTCCTTGTGGAGGGGTTTTTTCTGTATCATACAGGGCAAATAATCTTCAACGACGGTGTTTTATGGGACGAGGCACACTGCACAAATGACCGTCCCTGTACTCCCGGTCCCGCTTGCGCATGGCCGCCTGAATCTCGTACTCGGCCAGCGCCAGATCTTCCGCATACCGATCCATGATCTCCAGATCTTTGTCGGCTCTCGCAAGGCCCCGCTTCAATTCCGCTTCCCTGCTGTCACGCCCGACGTCCTGAATGCTCCGTTTGGTCATACAACCTCCTCCTTTGGTGAAGCCCGCCGGCAGAGAGGCACCGTGCCCCGCTCTCCCCTGACAGACCGCTCAGGTCCCGAAAACGTCCATGCCCTGGCTAAAATTATAGCACAATTACGGGCCTGGCGACCCCGGCAAGGGAGCGGACCATCAAACCGTCGGACAGGGGGAGGCCGGCTTTGAGATCGACCTCCCCCTATGTTAGGCGCCGGAAGGACGGGGCAACAAACAGGGTCGCGGGCCTGCCGTTTCAGGAAATGCCTTGCTGCTGCGGACTGACCGTCTGATGGCAGGTGCCGTTAGTTGTACCAGGTTGTGCCGCTTGTGGCTGATCTTTCTAGAAAGCAAAACTCAGGTTGACGCCGGCCAGCGTTTCCGTGTCAATAACGGACTTCGCGGCACTGCTGAGGCCGGATGAAAACTGGAAATACGGACTTACGGTCAGCTGCTCGGTCAGAGCGTAGTTCAACTCCACGCTGAATTCGTAGTTGTGGAAACCCGAGTATGCACCCACGGCATAGTCGCTGTGCAGGTTGTAACTCACCAGAGCGCCCAGGCCCAGTTCCAGGTTGTCCAGCAGGGCGAAGGCATGGCTGATATCGAGGGTGAAAAACAGGCCTTCATCATCCGCCTCGTCCCAGTCCCAATACATGGTAAAGGTGGGGGACAAGAGAGTATTGGCCGTGACGGCAACATACAGCTCGTTGGTATCCGGGGCATCTTTCAGAGAGTACCAGATATTGCCTATGGAAGCGGTAAACCAATCGCCCAAATCCTGGGTATAGTCGAGAACGATATCGGTCTCGGTGATGTTTCCGGCCGAAAGGTTATCCGAGCTGTTCAGCTGCCAGTTGCTCCAGTAGCTCAAGGTAAAATTTCCGGCGCTCAAGTCAACACCGCCCTGTACTACCGGTCGGCTGTCACTCAGGTCGAACCCGCGCCACAGATAACGGTCAAAAACGCCTACATACACTTCCCCTTCCACGGTAATTGCGGCCAAGCCGTTGGTAACCATACCCACACTCAACACCGCCAGGGCCGCCAATATAACCGCCAACTTTTTCATTGTTTTCTACCTCCACATTAAACCCGCGATCCGTTCCGGGACCATCCCGAACCGGATCGCGGCGAAATTCTGATTATTTGCCGGCGCTTTCACCCGGAGTAAATACCGTACCCAGCCGTACGGTCTGGAAATCGGGATAGGCACTGGCTCCATGTTCGCAGAAATCGAGACCAGCCATTTCTTCTTCTTTGCTGACCCGCATGCCCATTAAAACATCGATCAGCTTGAACAGAATCAAACCGGCTCCAAAAGCCCAGGCAAAGTACACCACGATCCCAAGAAGCTGAACGCCCACGACCTGCAGAGAGAAACCGGCCGTATCGAACAGGCCCGCGGCCAGGGTGCCCCAGGCACCGCAAACTCCGTGAACGGAGATGGCGCCTACCGGGTCGTCCACCTTGATTTTGTCAAAGAACAGTACCGAATAGAGAACCAGCACGCCGGCAATGGCACCGATGATCACGGCGGACAGAGGAGAAACGTTTTCGCAACCGGCGGTGATGCCCACCAGTCCGGCCAGCGCGCCGTTGAGGGTCATACCCACGTCGCTTTTGCCGTATTTGAACCAGGTCGCCCCCATGGCGACAATGGCTCCTGCCGCAGCCGCCAGGGTCGTGGTGACAGCAATGAGGGCAATGGAGGTATCACCGGTAGTAGTCGAGCCGGCGTTGAATCCGTACCAGCCGAACCACAGCAGAAAGACGCCGAGACCCGCCAAGGGGATACTGTGACCGGGGATCGGTTTGACCTTGCCGCCCTTGTCATATTTCCCCAGACGGGGACCCACCACAATGGCCCCGGCCAGAGCCAGCCAGCCGCCGACAGAGTGAACTACCGTGGAACCGGCAAAATCAATAAAGCCTAGATTTTCCAGCCACCCGCTGCCGTTGAACAGACCGCCCCAGGCCCAGGAGCCGGAAATCGGGTAAACAATGGCGGACACGAACACCGAGTAGACCAGATAAGCACTGAACTTGGTGCGTTCCGCCACGGCTCCGGAAATGATCGTTGCGGCGGTAGCAGCGAAAACCGTCTGAAACATCCAGAAAGCGTAATTCCAGGCTTCGCCTTCCCCGCTGGCTCCGCTGAAGAAAAAGTCCGTGGTACCGAAAAAGCCGTTACTGACTCCGAACATCAGACCGAAACCGAGAGCCCAGAAACCCAGGGCGCCGACCGAAAAGTCCATCATGTTCTTCATCAGGATGTTGCAGGCGTTTTTTGCCCGGGTAAACCCGGCCTCAACCATGGAAAAGCCCGCCTGCATGATAAAAACCATGAACGCCGCGATCAGGGTCCAGACAAAATTGAGATTTTCCTGTACCTCGGCGGCATTGATCGCTACTTCTTCAGCCAGACCAAAACCGGGTAGAGCCAGCACCAGGCCGGCGGCTGCCATCATCAAACTCCGTCGTTTCACTTTTTCCTCCTTTGGTATTTTCCACTAATGGTTAAAGCGCTTCAGAACCGGTCTCGCCTGTTCGAATCCGCACCGCCTGCTCTACCCCGTGAACAAAAATCTTGCCGTCACCGATGGTGCCGGTCGCTGCCTCCTGACGAATGGCTTCAACAACTTCGGCGACACGCTCATCGGGAAGAACCAGTTCAATCTTGATCTTGGGGATAAAGTCGATCTGATATTCGGCACCACGATAAAGCTCGGCATGCCCCTTTTGCCTTCCGAAACCCCGCACTTCACTCACCGTCATGCCGCTGATCCCGAGGTTCGCCAGGGTTTCCTTGACCTCTTCCAGCTTGAACGGCTTGATAATGCATTCGACCTTTTTCATTGCTCCGCCTTTCCTGGGTTGTGGCTCCGCCGAAAACGATCGGAGACGCGCTGATGTTGTCGCTGTTGCCCAACCATGTCTGCATCCCATATGCCAAAAAATTAAAGTCTTTATTTTCAAACATTTAGACTTATTTTTTACGGCAAGAGCCCAAAAAAAAGGCATTCGCATCAATGCCGAAGACAAGTTGAGCACAAGAAATAATCAAAAAAAAGACCGCCTTTGATAAGGCGGCCCGTGATCCGGCAGAAGAACTTTTAACTTCTAACTTATTTTATATCCGCATCGCTTTTCCAATGACGTTCAAGGAACGGCCCCCGTCCGGAGAGTTGCCGATAGGTCTGGTAATGCAGCGGCGCTTTGCGATGGTAACCCTGATGGTACTCTTCTGCCGAATAGAAAGTCGTCGAGGGCACGACCTCGGTCACCACAGGCCGGTCAAACGTTCCCGACGCGTCAAGGGCCGCTCTGGAAGCCTCGGCCAGCCGGCGCTGTTCATCGTCCAGGTAGAATATCGCGGTGCGGTACTGCCGGCCGCGATCGGCGAACTGTCCCTTGCCATCGGTAGGGTCGATATTTTTCCAAAAGACCTGCAGCAGTTCCTGATAGCTGATGATCTTCGGGTCAAAGACGATTTCGACGGCCTCGGCGTAACCGGTAGTGCCGCTGCAGACCTGCGCATAGGTAGGATCGGGACTGGTGCCGCCATCAAAACCGGCGACCACCGACAATACTCCGGCCAGTTTTTCAAAGGGCGGCACCATGCACCAGAAACAACCACCGGCAAATATTGCCCTCCCGGTTGCGGAGTGTCGGACCGAGTCTCTCATTGCGAAGACTCCTCATTGCGGAATCGCCGTATCACAACTGCTGCAGGAAACCGACACTCCTAAGCTGTTGCACCGGCAGTTTGCTAAAATCATGTCCCTGTCCTGACAGATGGTTTCAACCCGCCGGTCAAGAGTCGCCGGCGGACGCCCCCTTGTCGTTGTCGCGATTAAAGTTGCGCAGACTCTCGACCATTTGCCGGAGACGCCGGTCCACCCGAAAGTTGACAGTTCCCTCGGTCCAACTGCCATCTTCCAGTCGCTCACCCGCGGGAACTCCGGTCAGCAGTTCGATGCCCTGGTCAACGTCGGAAACGGCCCAGACATGGAACCGCTGCTCGGCAACCGCTTCGATCACTTCTTGCTTGAGCATCAGATTACGAACGTTGGAGGCCGGGATGATCACGCCCTGATTGCCGGTCAGGCCGCTGGCCTTGCACACCATGTAGAAACCCTCAATTTTCTCATTTACCCCGCCAATGGACTGCACTTGTCCCCGCTGGTTGACGGATCCGGTGACGGCGATGCCCTGGCGGATGGGCAGATCAGACAGGGAAGAGAGCAGGCCGTACAATTCCGCGGAAGAAGCGCTGTCGCCTTCGACACCACCGTAGGACTGTTCAAAGCAGATGAAGGCCGACAGGGCAAGTGGCTTGTCCTGGGCAAAGCGGTCCCCCATGAACCCGGCCAGAATCATCATCCCTTTATCGTAAATGGGACCGGAAAGCTTGGCTTCCCGTTCGATATTGATCACCCCGCCCTTGCCCATGAAGGTGCGCACGGTGATACGCACAGGCCGGCCAAAAGAATAGTCGCCCAGCAGATAGACAGAGAGTCCGTTAATCTGGCCGCTCATCTCACCGTCGGTGTCGATCAGCACGGTACCGTCATCGATAAGTTCCTGAACCTTCTCCTCAATACGGTTGGAGCGGTAGATTTTCGACTCGATGGCCAACTCCACATGCTCCCGTGTCACCTTGTCCGAATTATGCCGGACAGCAAAAAAGGCCGCCTCCCGTATCAGGTCGGCCACATCGATGAACCGGGACGACAACCGTTGTTTGTCATCGATAAGACGGGCTGCGTGTTCCACCACCCGTGCCACACCATCGGGAGAAAAGGGCCGCAGTTTTTCCTCCTGGCATTTGGTGGCCACGAACAGGGCGTATTGCTGAACATTCTCCCAGGTGTTGTCCATCATGCGGTCAAAGTCGGCCTTGACCTTGAAATATTTTCGAAAATCGGGATCCAGCTGATAAAGCAGATAGTAGAGCCAGGGAATACCGATCAGGATCACCTTGCAGTGCAGGGGAATTGACTCGGGTTTGAGAGAGACCGTAGCGATGAGTCGAAACTGTTCCGCCATGTCCTCGATACGGATTTCGCCGTTGCGCAGAGTACGTTTCAGGGCCTCATAGGAGAAGAGATTGATAAGCACTTCGCGGCAGTCAAGAATCAGGTAACCGCCGTTGGCGCGATGCAGCGCACCGGGTTTAATCATCAGGAAATTGGTCGTGGCGGTACCGGACTGAATGATATGCTCAATGCGTCCGAACAGGTTGAAGTAGGTGGGATTCGCCTCATAGACTACCGGAGCACCCTCGGCGGAGCCGTTGTCGATAAACAGGTTGACCCGATAGCGATCAAAAGAAGGTTCCTGCCGGCCGGCCTTGATGCCGGGAATGACCTGGGTGCCCTGGGAAGGACGCAACTCATCGACCCGATCCAGTATATCCTTCATGCAATTTTCAAAATGCTTTATGATCCTGGGATAGTCACGGTACTTCTCAGCCAGATCCTCGAAAAAATGGCACAGGGCACGACTGAGAAATTCCTTTTCCATGGACAGGACCGCTTCCCGCAACTCCTTTTCCAGCTCCACCACCTTGCGCAGCACCTCGTTCAGCTGTTCCTGCAGATCGGCGCCGGTTTTTTCAATGGCATCCTGCTCCTCCTGCGGCAGCTCGGAAAATTCCTTCTGCGAGAGAGGCTCTCCTTCCCGCAACGGCACCAGAACCAGGCCCCCCACGGTGCGCTGGAGTTGAAATCCTTCCCGGTTGACCTGTTCCTCAAGTTCCTGCAGCAATTTTTTGTTTTTTTCCTGGGATTCGCTGGTCAGTTGACTGCGGGCCTGTTCGTATTCCTTACTCTGAAAGAGTCTCGCAATAGAAGCGGACATCTGCGCCACCAGAGCCTCCACGTCCTTATGGAACTCCTTCCCTTTACCCGCCGCAAGACGCACCGTTGTCGGCCTGGAACCGTCATCAAAATCATGCAGATAGCACCAGTCGTCCGGCACCTCTTCCTTTAGGGAACGTCGCGCCAAGAGCTTCTTGATGGTAGAAGAACGCCCGGTGCCCGGTTCGCCGAGGATAAAAACATTGAAGCCATCGGCATCGATACCCAGCCCGAATTCGATGGCAGTCAGGGCTCGGTTCTGACCGATGGTCTCTTCCAGGCAACAGAGTTTTTCAGTACTTTCAAACTCGAATTGCGCCGGATCGCAGCGCCAGGTCAGTTCTTCAGGCTGAAGCCTGTACTGTTTCACGGTATATCCTCCTGTCTTTGAATGAGAGCCGGGCAGCCCGATTGCCGGTACCTCTTCCCCTGTCCGAGTGCCGGCGTAGTCTTTGCGGAACACTCAGACAGTCTGCATGGCCGTGTCCCTTATCGAAGGAAAATAAAAAACACATCCTGTATGAATACTACCAATCCCCTTGTTTTTGACAAGACGCCGGCCAGGACGGCGGAACATATCAAACCCTGCAACGACGGCAGAGAGTTGCAAAACAAAGCCGGATTCTTTAGGATAAGCGGGCTTTTGCAAACAGCAGCGCTCCTGTCAGCGCCCGCGAAGGAACAACCTTATGGCCGTCAAACTTCCTGCCGAATGGGAGCCCCAGGACGGGGTTCTGCTGGCCTGGCCTCATGCAGCAACGGACTGGGCGCCGATTCTCCATCGCGTCGAGCCGGTTTTTGTCCGGCTGGTACGGGAGATCAGCCGACGGGAACGGGTACTGCTGATCACTGAAGACGCTTCCGGCCTGAAAAAGAAGCTTCAGACCCGGTCCATCGACCTGGAACGGGTGACGCTGGCCCAGCAACCTCTAAACGATACCTGGTGCCGGGATTTCGGCCCGCTGACGATTTTGACCGACTCCGGCCCGAGACTGCAGAATTTTATCTTTAACGGCTGGGGCGGCAAGTTTCCCGCGGAACGGGACAACGCCGTAACCGAGACGCTGCACCGGCAGGGACTGTTGCAGGGGGCTCTCGACTCCCGCCCCCTGGTCCTTGAGGGTGGCAGCATCGAAAGCGACGGTCGGGGCACATTGCTTACCACCAGTCGTTGTCTGCTGCATCCGAATCGCAATCCGGAACTGAGCCGGATTCAGATTGAAGACACATTGCGTCGAACCCTCGGCGCACAACGCGTCCTCTGGCTGGAAAATGGCCATCTCATCGGTGACGACACGGACGCGCACATCGACACTTTGGCCCGTCTGGCACCCAAGGACACCATTGTTCACCTCGCCTGCGATGATGTGACAGATGAACATTATCTGCCCCTGGCGCGCATGGCGGAAGAACTGGCTGCTTTTCGCACGGCTTCCAACACACCGTACCGGCTGCTGCCCCTGCCCTGGCCACGGTCCTGTTTCGACGAACAGGGCCGCCGCCTTCCGGCGACCTATGCCAACTTCCTGATCATCAACAAGGCCGTCCTGGTACCCACCTACGGGGTTCCCCAGGACAAGGCGGCCCTCAAAGTTATCGGCGAGGCCTTTCCCCACCGGCAGATTATCGGTATCAACTGTTCAGAGATCATTCGTCAGGGAGGTTCGCTGCACTGCCTGACCATGCAACTGCCCCAAGGAGTGCTGCCATGAAACCTTCTTCCTTGTTATCCGTCGGTCTGGTTCAGCAGACCTGCTGCGAAGATCGCCCGGCCAATCTCGCTGCCAGTGTTTCCGGAATTCGCTCTGCCGCACTGCAGGGCGCCCGCCTGGTGGTTCTGCAGGAACTGCACACCGGTCCATATTTCTGTCAAACCGAGGACTGTGACCAGTTTGACCGGGCCGAAGCGATTCCCGGCCCCACCACCGAGGAACTCGGTGCGCTGGCGGCCGAGCTGGGCATCGTGATTGTAGCTTCTCTTTTCGAACGACGGGCTCCGGGGCTCTACCACAACACCGCCGTGGTTCTGGAAAAGGATGGCAGCCTGGCCGGGCGCTACCGCAAGATGCACATAC
>PWVL01000081.1 GCA_003561875.1 Desulfuromonadales bacterium
AAGCCTTGCAGGACGAAATTTTTACTTAACCATCTTATGAGTTTTTGCGAAAGCATCAAGTTGAGACTATACCGCCTGACGATTTTCCAGCCGGCAATGGCGGATTTCTTCGGGGAAGGTGAAGGTTTTTTTCTCGACTCGACATGCGCTGGTTGCGGATACGCCGAAGCAAATTTCAGAGGCCCATTCCAACAACCAGTTGAATTTATTCAATAGTTAGCCACACAGTAGTGGCAAAAACTCTCAAATAATTAGCGAGTTCTTTGTGTTGAAAAATTTTACAGTTTTGGTTTAAAACGAACAATCGCATGGTAACTATCTGTAATCACATAATTTGTTTTTCAGGCATATAATCTGCATAATACCAAGACGTAACAGCACACTGCGTGAATGCAGTCCATATCTGTGGCTTATGGAGGCCGTTATGAGAAAGATATTGCTTAGTATGGTTGTTAGCTTGTTTTTGGTAGTGCCGATGGCGTTTGCTCTGACGATTGATGACGGTATCGGAGGAACTATCGACGTAGGCCTTGCTGACGTATATCTTGGTGTGGCATCAGGTGTGCCTCCGGCAGATGAAGTTTATGAATTGGCTGCAATCAATGCATGGGCAGCGCTTGATGGTAAATCATTTACGTTGGATGATTATTACAAGTTCCCAACCACCACGTTGTTTCAGGTAATTGAAGATGGTGGGCTTTGGGCTTTTGACTTTGGGGATTATCGTCCTGAATACTTCCTTGTGTTTCAGCCAGTTGGAGCACCTCCTGAAAGCTTCGCTCGGGTGTATAGAAATATTGAAGAATTCCGTTATGCTGTAATACCATACGGTGAAATAAGTCACATTTCAGGTGTTGGTGGGGTGCCTGTTCCCGAGCCCGCAACCCTGCTTCTTTTGGGTGCCGGAATGGCCGGGTTGGTGTTCTTGCACCGCCGCAGGAAATGCTGACGAAAAGAAATGTCTGAGTAAAAAAAGCCCCGGTCGCCGGCCGGGGCTTTTTTTTGTCGAAAAGTTTAACACGTGGCGAAAAGTTTAACACGTGGATGCAGGCAAGGGAAATATCGTCAGTTCCCGAGACAGCCGTCGCGCAGTCGGAGATGTGGCTCAGGATTCCTCGGCCTCGTCGTTTTTCACCTGAAGGGTGGAAAAGACTTCATGGACCCCTTCGGTAGCCAGAGCGAGGGCGACGGCACGACCGATTTCCTCGGCGGAATCGACGGTTCCGGCAAGAGTGACCCGTCCGTCTTTTGTGCTCACCGAGATGCGCAAGGCGGATAGTTGAGGGTCAGCGGCCAGCCGGGCCTTGATGGTTGCCGTCGCCCTGGTGTCACGGGCGGCGTCGCTGACGGTTTCGCCCAGATCCCGGGCCCGTCTTCGCACGATACGTCCATGCTCGGCAAGTTCCTCGCGAATGTCCTCGGCGCGCAGTTGCAGGGCTTCGAGCCGTCCGGCCATGACTTGCCTCGCTTCGCGGGTCGTTTCAGCTGGCGGTTCCCGGTCGGTGTGTGGTTGTTCCGGGGCAGGTTTTTCGGTTTTATCCAAGGTTGGGGAGAACCCTTTCTCGCCAAGATACCAGAGAGTCCCTCCGCCGATAATGATTCCCAGCAGTAAACCGATCAGAAATGTTTTCATTTTGGCCTCCTTAAGGTCGTGCGCCCCTACGGGGGGAACTATGGACGATCGTCATCAGCATCTGTTGCGCCTGTAAGTGTTCCCGACAAATGCCCGGTAAAGTAATGGAAACCACAGAATTCTACCATGTTCTGAGCGGTTCTGTGAAAAAGATCGGGAAGAGATCAAGAGAACGGGTTGCATCGGGCTTTTGCTTTGCCACATCGACCCAGCTGTTTTTTTATGAGAGGCATCGAGGTCTTTAGGGTAGCTGTGGCGCAGCTTTTGGCCCGGGGAAAGAGCTCACAGGATAACACAATCCCCGTTAACCCGAAGGGCGGGTTCGGCCTGGAGTGCGCGAACCCCCCTGGACAAATAACGTTTTTTTCTTAAAATGATTTCCGCCGGTGCAGTTGGTCAAGGTTTTCTGTAAAATCACCTGGAAATATTTCAGACTCTATCCATCGAATACCCCGGCCGGCAAAAAGGGCTTTTTGTGTTCAAGTCTCTTCGCGAGGCTCGTGAATTTTTGGCTCTCTCGTCCATGGAAGACACATTGATTCGAATCGGGGCTGGCCGTAAACTAAATTTGGTAATTCCCCGGTGGGGGACTTGGCAGAAAGGAAAGGCGAACCGGTGACGGAACAGGACAGCCACAAACTGCACGTCGTACTGGATTATCATCAGCGCACCAAACATCATCCGGAACGTTATGCCGCGTCACCAGGGTATCTGGACTGGCAGAATCAGCCGAACCCCTTTCGACGCTTTGCCGACACAGAGACCTTAGATCTGCCGCATCCCGCATTGCGGAAGCAGCCCACCTATGACGAGTTGTATCCCCGCCGGCCCGACCCCGCCAGCTTGGATGCCGAGGGGGTGGGACGTCTTTTTTATCACAGTCTGGCATTGTCGGCCTGGAAACAGGCACCCGGAAGTCGACCCTGGTCACTGCGTGTCAACCCTTCAAGCGGCGACCTGCATCCCACAGAGGGCT
>PWVL01000198.1 GCA_003561875.1 Desulfuromonadales bacterium
AACGGATCATCAGCATCGAGGCCCGATCCGCCAACGTGGTCGACACCCGCATGGCCACCGTCATCGGCAAGGGCGGGCTGTCCGTTTCCACCATCGAACATCTGATGGCGGCCCTCGCAGCCTGCCGTATCGACAACCTGCATATTGATATCGACGGACCGGAAGTGCCGATTATGGACGGCAGTGCAGCACCTTTTATCGCCTTTCTGGAAGAATGCGGCACGCGGGAGTTGAAAGCCAAACGCAAGTACCTTGCAATTCGCAAACCGATTACGGTTGTGGATGGTGAAAAACGCGTGACTCTGATTCCGTCACGGTTTTTCCGGGTCTCCTTTGACATCGCCTTTGATCATCCCTGCATCGCCCTGCAGCACCGTTCGGTCAAGGTTTCTCGGGAGTTGTTTGCAAGGGATCTGGCCCCGGCCCGCACCTTCGGCTTTCTGCATGAGGTGGAATACCTTAAGGACAACGGCCTGGCTCGGGGAGGTTCTCTGGACAACGCCATCGTGATCGGCGAGGCCAGCATCCTCAACCCTGAAGGCCTGCGCTTCAACGATGAATTCGTGCGCCACAAAATTCTCGACGCCATCGGCGATTTCAGCCTGCTGGGCTATCCGATCTTTGGTCACATCAAAGCTTACAAGGCCGGCCACGACATCAACCACCAGACGGTGGAAAAGATTCTCGCCTCCCCGGACTGCTGGCAATTGGTGGAACTGGGGGAAGTTCTCCCCATGCCTTCCCGCGTGGCGACCGGGCAACCAGCCCTTGCGCCGGACATGGCTTTTTCCTGAGCCCTCGATTATTCCAAAAAAAGCAGCCTTCGGGCTGCTTTTTTTTTGCCTGGCTCTGCCCCGATAGACCTTGCAATCTGCGTGATTAATAACCTAGAATTGGGTATTTACTCCAGCCAAGAGCGCCATGAACCCTGCCAGCGAAAACCCGCCGAAAAAAAGTCCCGAATTCCGCAAGCGTCGCCGCGAGTGGTTGATTGCCGGACTGGTGACGGTCCTGGTTCTGATACTGGGGCGCTTTGAATACAAGCTGTTCGAAATCTCCGCCGAACTTCCCTTCTCGCAGAACGTTCTGGTCCTGGCTCTGATCAACGTCAACGTCCTGCTGATCCTGCTGATTCTGTTCCTGGTTCTGCGCAATCTGTTCAAACTCCTGCTGGAGCGCCGGCGACAGGTTCCCGGGGCAAAACTTCGAACCAAGCTGGTCGCGGCTTTTGTCGCCCTGTCCCTGATTCCGACCATGCTGCTATTTTTTGTCGCCGCGGGGATTATTTCCAGCACTATTGAAAACTGGTTCAGCGCCGAAATCGAGACCTCTCTCGAAGAATCCCTGGCCGTTGCCCAGACCTACTATAAAAATGCGGCTACCAACGCCCTCTACTATGCCGACCAACTGTCCCGCATCGTCAGGGAGCAGCGACTGCTCAACGAGGAAAACCTCCCGGCCCTGGCTCTTCTTATCGAACAGAAACAGCAGGAGTACAACCTCGGCGTGGTCGAGGTTTTCTCCTCAACCTACGAAGAGTTGGTGCGCGCGTCCAACCCCCAGGTTCCCATGGCCGATTTCACCAATCCGGACTCGGAAACCATCCGCGAAGCCCTGCAGGGCAACCGCTTCACTCGTGTCACTCCCATCGGCAAGGCGGATCTGATTCGCGGCGTGGTGCCGGTTTTTTCCAACTGGAACCCCAGCGACGTGGTCGGAGTGATCGTAGTAAATTACTACGTTCCTTATTCGCTGGTCAGCAAGGTACAGGAAATTTCCGCCTCCTTTGAACAGTACAAAAGCACCAAACTGATAAAAGGCAGGATTCAGTCGGCCTACGTGCTGGTTCTGCTGCTGATCGCCCTGGTCATCATCTTTCTCGCCACCTGGTTCGGCTTTCACCTGGCCCGTGGCATTACGGTGCCGATTCAGGAACTGGCATTGGCTACCAACCGGGTAGCCGGGGGTGATCTCGCGGTGCAGATTGATGTCCAGGGGGACGACGAGGTCGCCCTGCTGGTCCAGGCCTTTAACAAGATGACCAATGACCTGCGCAGGGGACAGCAGAGCATTCGCCTGGCCAACAAGGAGCTGCAATCCTCGAACCTGGAACTGGATCAGCGCCGCCGGTACATGGAAATCATTCTGCGCAATGTGACAGCAGGGGTAATCTCCGTTGATCGACTGGGCAATCTGACCACCATTAACAAATCCGCGGAGAAACTGCTCCGGATTCACACCGGTCGCCTTTTGGGGAAGAACTTACGGGAAGTTATCACTCCCGATCACCTGCCTCTGATCAAGGAACTGCGCGACGCACTGGCCGCGTCGGGAAAGGACTCGATTCGCAAGCAGGTCACAGTCGACATGCCCGACACCAAGCTTACCCTGCTGGTCAACATGACCACCCTGCGGGATGAAAGCGGCGAATTCATGGGAACCGTCGTGGTGTTTGACGATCTGACCGAACTGATTCGCGCTCAGCGCATGGCGGCATGGCGCGAGGTGGCGCGGCGCATTGCCCACGAAATAAAAAACCCCCTGACACCGATTCAGCTTTCAGCCCAGCGTCTGCGGCGTCGTTACCTTGATCGCTTTGAAGACGACGATACGGTGTTTGACGAGTGCACGCGCATGATCGAAAAACAGGTTGACGAACTGAAAAACCTGGTCAACGAATTTTCCAGTTTCGCCCGCATGCCGGCCAGTAATCCCACTCCCAACAACCTGAATGAGGTGATTGCCGAGGCGCTGGTTCTGTACCAGGAGGGGCATAAGGACATTGCCTTCCACTTCGCTCCTGACGACCGGCTGCCGATCTTCAATCTCGATCGCGATCAGCTTAAACGGGTTGTTATCAATCTACTCGACAATGCCGTAAGCGCCATCGGCCAGGACGGCTGGATCCGGGTCGAAACCAATTACAATCCAGCCCTGCAGATCGCATCTTTTACCGTCATCGACAACGGCTGCGGCATTTCCGCCGCAGACAAGCCGCGTCTGTTCGAGCCGTATTTTTCCACCAAGAAAACCGGCACCGGACTGGGACTGGCCATTGTTGCCAGCGTTATTTCCGACCATAACGGCTACATTCGGGTGAAGGACAATTCCCCTCGAGGGACCCGCTTCATCATCGAACTTCCGGTGGACAACGACCGCGAATCCTTGGCCTAGAAACCCGCCACGCCGGCAGAATGGCCCTTTCACTTCCGCATTTGGCAGGTTTTCAGCCTTGCCGGAATATCCTAGAGCAAAGTAAACACCATGAAATCCATATTGATTATTGACGATGAAGAGAGTATTCGGGAAAGCCTGACCGGGATTCTACAGGATGAAGGTTATCGGCTTTTGATTGCGGATAGCGGCGAGGAAGGGTTGAAACGGCTGCACGAAGAAAGTCCCGAGCTGATTCTGTTGGACATCTGGATGCCCGGCATCGACGGTCTGGAAACCCTGCGTTTGATCCGTGAAGAAGTTCCTGAACAGATGGTTATCATGATGAGCGGGCACGGCACCATCGAAACGGCGGTCAAGGCCACCAAACTCGGCGCCCATGACTTTATCGAAAAGCCCCTGTCTCTGGAAAAAGTCCTGCTCAGCGTCGAAAACGCCTTCAAGGTCAGTCAACTGGTACAGGAAAATCGTACCCTACGGCAGAAAATGGCCAAAGACCTCGATATGATCGGCCAAAGCGGAGCCATCCGGTCCCTGAAGAAACAGATCGCCATTGCCGCGCCGACATCGGGATGGGTGCTGATCACCGGAGAAAACGGTACCGGCAAAGAATTGGTCGCCCGCGCCACCCATAATCTGTCCCGCCGCAAGGACAAGCCTTTTGTCGAAGTGAACTGTGCCGCGATCCCCGAAGAACTCATCGAGTCGGAACTGTTCGGCCACGAGAAGGGGGCCTTCACAGGGGCCGCCATGCAACGCAAAGGGAAGTTCGATCAGGCCCACGAAGGCACCCTGTTCCTGGACGAAATCGGCGACATGAGTCTCAAGACCCAGGCGAAGATTCTGCGCATTCTTCAGGAAAAACGTTTTGAGCGGGTCGGCGGCAATCGGCCCATTGAGGTCGATGTACGGGTCATTGCGGCAACCAACAAGGATCTCGAAGAAGAGATTGAGCAGGGAAATTTTCGCCAGGATCTGTATTACCGTCTCAATGTGCTGCCTTTTCACGTACCGCCACTGCGACAGCGGCAGGAAGACATTCCTCTGCTGATCCGGCACTTTCTGGACCATTTTTGCCGGCATGAGGGCCGTCCAGTGAAAAACATCGCTGACGATGCCCTTGAAGCGCTGATGAACTATTCTTGGCCGGGCAATGTCCGCGAACTGAAAAATCTGGTGGAACGACTGGTTATCATGGTTCCCGAGGACACCATCCTGCGGGACCATCTTCCTGAATCCATACAAACCTCCGCGTCAAACCTAACCGCTTCGGGCGAAACGGCGACTCTCAAGGAAGCCCGCGAGCAATTTGAAAGGGATTTTCTGCGCCAGAAACTCATTGAGTTCGAGGGCAACATCTCCCGTACCGCCGAAGCCATCGACATGGAGCGCTCCAACCTGCATCGCAAGCTCAAGGCTTTTGGCATCGAATACAAAAAACCCTGAGGCAAACCCTGTCTTCAGTCGGGCTCGGACGGCGTTTCCAGGCTGATGCGACCGATCCTGCCGCTCTGCAGATCCCGCAGCAGCACCTCCGCGGTCCGGTGCGCATCAACCCTGCCGCCGGCCTCGAGGCACCCTCGGCGGCGGCCGATTTCTTCCAGCACCTGGTCCGCGGTGGCGGGCAGAGTCGTGATTTTATAGCGGCGCATCAGCATTTCCGGGTAACGCTTCATGAGATAATCGACGGCAAACCGAGCCACGGACGGGTAATCCATGGCGTTGTCGCCTATGGCACCGCTGGCGGCCAGGCAGTATGCTCCCTGCTGATCTTCCAGGTTGGGCCACAGAATACCGGGAGTATCGAACAGCATCACACCGTTGCGCAAGTCGATCTGCTGGGCGCTGCGGGTAATGGCGGGGCGGTCTCCGACCCGGGCGATGCGTTTTCCGGCCAGGGTGTTGATCAGGGTGGACTTGCCGACATTGGGAATGCCCATGACCATCACCCGCAGGGGCCGCCCCGGCACACCCCGCTGAGGAACCAGACTGCGGCAGAGTTTGGGCAACCGCGCCGCCTCCTTGCTGTTGGCGGCGTTGATGGCCAGGGCTCGCAGCCCCCGGCCGCTTCCTTCAAAATACCGAATCCAGTTTCCAGTCACCTGCGGATCGGCCAGATCCGCCTTGTTCAGCACTTTGATAAAGGGCTTCTGGCGCCTCAGATCAGCCAGCAGAGGGTTGCCGCTGGCCGCCGGAAGCCGGGCGTCCAGAACCTCGATGGCCAGGTCGATTTTGGGCATGGCCTCAGCTATCTGCTTGCGAGCAGTGTTCATGTGCCCGGGGAACCATTTGATATTCACGGTAAAAGACTCCTGATCCGTGGTGCCGGTTATTGCTGAAGAGCTGTCACGAACATCCTGACAAAAGAGCGTCCGCAGTGGCCTGTGCGGCGCAGACGCAATCGTTAAGGCCGATGCCGAAAAAGGCGTTGCCGGTGAAATGCAGTCCCGGATAACGGCTTGCCCGTTGCTGCAACTCCTGCAACCTCCGGCCGTGCCCCGGCGGGTACTGAGGAATGGCCCGCCGGTGACGAAAGATACGGACAAATTCGGGATCCGCCGTTATGCCCATGGTCTGGCGCAAGGCGATCCGGGTTTCTTCTACAATGGTCTCGTCATCCCAATCGGCCACTTGGGGTCGCCTCGCCCCGCCCAGCATGGACCGCAGCAGGACCCGGCCCTGGGGCGCCCGGCGAGGGAAAATGCTCGAGTCCCAGAGTGTGCCCAACATCGGCAGCGGATTGGGATGGGCCATCAGAAAACCAAAACCGTTGAGATCGTGGGCAATCTTCCGCCTCTCAAATCCCAGACAGACCACCTGCAGCGAGGCATAGGGTATCTCCCTCAACAACGCGGCCATGGGCCCATCAAAACCCTGAACCAGGTCCGCAAAATCGTGGGCCGGCAGGGCCGAGACCACAGCATCGGCCTGCAACCGGCGGCCGTCCCCCAGTTGCACGGTAAAACCACCTGCCGCCGGCTCCAGGGCAAGCACCGGAGTACCTGTCTCAACCTGTTGTCCAAGTACCTGCAGCAAACGGTCGGGAAGGCGCTGCAGACCGTCAGCAAAGGAAGTGAGCACCCCGGCCGGGCCGGAGGCACTGGCTACCGCCTTGCCGGCGCGCCTTTCGGCCCGACGCCTGCGGGCCAGAAGGAACATGGCCCGAAACAAGCCACCGTAATCCGTTTCCAGTTGCCGAATGCGAGGAAAGCAGCTCGCCAGACTCATGGACTCGGGATCTCCGGCAAATATGCCGGAAACCATCGGAGCGACCAGTCGGTCCAGTGCCTCTCGACCCAGCCGGCGCCGGCAGAAGTCGGCAAGGGATTCGTCCTCTTCGGAACGCCGGGGCGGGATAAAGATCTCCGCCGCCATGCGCAGCTTGGCGACGGGGGCGAGCAACCCGGAACGAAGAAAGTCTCCGGCGTTTTCCGGAACCTGATGCAGGCGGTTTTTGGCATAAATAAACCGGCGACGGGCATTGTCATTGGACCGCAACAACTGTTCCACGATTTGCAGCTGGCGGCACAAATCGAGAGTCGCCGGTTTGCCGTCAAGAAAGCCATTGGGGCCCCATTCGCACAAGTACCCCTCTTCACTGTGCAGGCTGCGAATTTTTCCACCGACCCGAGGTTCGGCTTCCAAAATCCGCAAAGCGACGGGTCTTCCCCGCTCCTGTGCCTGTTGCTGCAGCAGAAAAGCCGTCGCCAGCCCGGATATACCGCCGCCAATAATGCTTACCTGCACACCAATACTCCCAATGCCAGTCGAAGATTTCCCGCATCATAAGAATAAAAACCGCCCGGCGCAACGCATCTGCCCGGGGACCTCCCTTGACCTGAGGCGGCGGCGTATCTATATTGTCTTAGCATTTCAGCTGTTTAACGGGAGACTTTCATGAGCAAAGACTACTACGCCACTCTCGGCGTCGCCAAGGACGCCGAAGCCGACGCCATCAAAAAGGCGTATCGCAAACTGGCCCTCAAACACCATCCGGACAAAAACCCGGGCGATAAGAAAGCCGAAGAAAAATTCAAGGAAATCACCGAGGCCTATGCGGTGTTGTCCGACCCGGAGAAGCGCCGACAGTACGATCAGTTCGGTGAAAGCGGATTTCATCAGCGCTACTCTCAGGAAGATATTTACCGGAATTTCAACGGTGCTGACGTGTTTCGCGAATTCGGCTTCGACTCGGACGATATCTTTGCGCGAATTTTCGGTGGCTTGGGCGGGCGCAGTTCCTTTTTTGGTGGCCGTCCGCAGCCGATCAAAGGGCAGGACTATGTCATGCACCTGAGCATCCCCTTCCGTCTCGCCATGGAGGGAGGCAAGCAACGGGTCGACTATCGCAGTGAACAGGGATTGGAAAACCTCCAGGTGACCATACCGGCCGGCATGGAGTCGGGGCAGAAACTGCGCATCGCCGGGAAAGGCGGTCCCAGTCCTACAGGCGGCCCCTCTGGCGACCTGTTTCTCGAAGTCAATGTCGCCCCGGATCCCACTTTCAGCCGCGACGGCCGGGATTTGACCGTCAAGGTGACGGTCCCTTTCAGCGGTGCCTGCCTCGGCTGTTCGGCGGAAGTTCCCACTTTACAGGGCAGTAAACGTATCAAGGTGCCCGCCGGCATGCAGAACGGGGGCAAAATCCGCCTGAAAGGGTACGGCGTTCCGGCATCCAGGGGACAGGCCGCCGGCGATCTGTACGCTCTCATCGAGGTTGCTGTGCCAACACGGCTCAACGCGGAACAAAAAGCTTTGCTCAAGGAACTGCAGGCGCTCGGCCTGTAACCGGACATTAAGGCTGCAACCGCGAAAAAGCCCGGCCCCCTTCGGTCCTGGCTTTTTCGCGGTTCACTGCCGAAGCGTGGCGGCCTTCTCAATGGCAAGGTCACGGTGGTGCCGAACCAAAACCGCCAGGGCCGTTATGAAGTCACGGTGATCGTTCAGCGCCGGACAACGCACCATATTGCTTATCCCCCGCCGGCGCGCCTCCTGCTGCAACTCCCGATCGATTTCGTAAACGGTTTCCACATGGTCGCTGACAAAGGACAGGGGAACCAGCAGCACGTCTTTTTGCCCGGCCCGGGACAACTGATCCAGCAGCGTGGTAAGGGCGGGCCCGGTCCAGCGCACCGGACCGCTGCGGCTTTGAAAGCCGAGATACCATTCCCGTCCGGTAAAACGCTGCAGAAGGCCGCGAGCCGTGGCCAGAACATGGCTCAGATAGGGATCGCCACGATCAATCACCTTTTGCGGCATGGCGTGGGCAGAGAACAGCAGCGGAACCTGATCCCTGTGCTCCTTGGCAAAATGTTCCAGCCCTTCCCGAACCCGCGCCGCCAACGCATCCAGGTAGGGCGGCCAGTCGTACCAGTGGGGAACCACAGTGTAGGCCAGTTCGGGAAACAGCTCGGATACGGCCCGCTGGAAATCGTCAATGCCGCTGCCACTGGTCGCTTCAGCGAACTGGGGATAGAGAGGCAGCACCAGCGCCTGCCGTATTCCGTCCTGCTGTAGACACTGTACCACCTGCTGCGCCCGCGGGTCAGCATAGCGCATCAGGATGTAGGTGCGCCAGCCCTCTCCAAGCTCCTGCTGCAGGGCCGTTGCCTGGCGCTCGCTCCAGTACCGCAGCGGCGATCCGCCACCGATCTGCTCGTAATAGCGGCGGCTTTTCACCGCACGGCGACGGGCCAGCAGACGGGCCAGGGGTTTTTGCAGCCAGGGTCCGCCCGGGAGCCGAATCAGCTTTCGATCACTGAACAGGCGCACCAGGTAGGGTTCCACCTGGTCAAGGTTCTCCGGACCGCCCAGGTTGAGCAATATCACTGCGGTGTCCTGGTCGGCCCGCAACTCGCCATGACCCATCCCGGCGTGAAACCTCCGCGCCATCTGGGCTCTAGCCTCTGCTGCTCAAACGATGGACGCAATCGACCAGAAAAGCGGCCTTTTCCGGGTCCACCGAGGGCAGGATACCGTGCCCCAGGTTGAAAATGTGCCCCGGACGGCCGGCGTTCTCCTCCAGAATACGGCACACCTCACCTTCGATTACGGATTCGGGGGCAAACAGCACGGACGGATCCAGGTTGCCCTGCACCGCCATCTTTTCACCCAGCTGGTCACGGGCCCGGCCCAGCGAAGTACTCCAGTCAAGGCCCATGACTTGACCTCCGGCCTCGCGGACCGTTTCCAGCATGGCGCCGCCACCCTTGACAAAATGGATGATGGGCACCCCGTGGGTTTCCAGCGCCGCAATCAGACGGCGGCTGTAGGGCAGCACGAAGCGTCGGTAATCCGTCGGCGCCAGAATCCCGCCCCAGGTATCAAAAATCTGTATGGCTTCGGCACCGGCCTTGATCTGGGCTTCCAGGTAGCGGCGGCTGGTTTCGGTAATTTTATCCATCAATTCCCCATAAACCTGAGGGGCCTGATACAGCAGGCGCTTGAGGGTGGCGAAGTCTTTGCTGCCCCGGCCCTCGACCATATAGCAGGCCAGGGTAAAGGGGGCGCCGCCAAAGCCGATAAGTGGAACCCGCCCCAGCAGTTCCCGACGCAGCAGGGCGATGGTTTCATAGACGAAGGGAACTGCTTCCCGAACCTCGGGAATGCGCAAGGCCGCCACAGCGGCGGCATTGCGTACCGGTTCGGCGAACACCGGCCCCGGCTCATAGCGCAACTCCATTCCCATAGCTTCGACAGGGATGAGAATGTCGGAAAACAGAATTGCCGCATCGACTCCGAGAAAATCCACCGGCTGTAGCGTTACCTCTGCGGCCAACTGCGGATTTTTGCAGAGATCGAGAAAGCTCACCCGGGAACGGATGGCCCTGTACTGAGGCAGGTAGCGCCCCGCCTGCCGCATCATCCAGATGGGAGTGTAGTCGGTGGGCAGGCCATGGCAGGCGCGAAGGAAGGGGTGCTTCGGCTCTGTGGTCGGTTCGTTCATGGGATTGGCGGCCCGA
>PWVL01000023.1 GCA_003561875.1 Desulfuromonadales bacterium
CCCTTTTTCCTGCCAACCCAACCCCACGCCGCCTACTCGTCTGCTCTCTTCTCATGCAGCTTTCAACAACATCTCGGTGACTCCCGTCAAGGGGAGGCAAAACTTAACCGTTATGCCAACGACTGTCAATCCCTTTTTTTGAGCAATCGCAGAAAAATTTTTCCCGCCCGCAAAAAACGTGCTCGAACCCTTCAGAACGCGGAGCCAAACAGAAAAATCAACGGATCCGCTCAACAACAATACGGGCAAAACGGCGTTTACCGGCCTGCAGAATACTTTCCTGGACAATCGACACTTCCAGGTCGGCATCGACCACCTTGTTTCCATCCATCCGCACAGCACCCTGTTTGATAAGTCGACGGGCTTCGCCGTTACTGGCAGTCAAACCGGCATCCGTCAAAAGCTTGCAGATCCAGATAGGCCGAGGATCCTGCAAGCTAAAACAGGGGATGTCTTCGGGCACTTCCTTCTGCTTGAACTGCAGGACAAATTCCTGCTCGGCGTTCAATGCCTGATCCTGGTCGTAAAACCGGGCCACCATTTCGCGGGCGAGGGCTTTTTTGCTTTCCATGGGATGGGAACCGCCAACCTTGCCGGCGACCCCGTCCTTGACCCGCTGCAAGCCTTCGAGATCAATGTCGGACAGCAGTTCGTAATAGCGGAGCATCAGTTCGTCGGAAATGCTCATGATCTTGCCGTAGATTTCTTTGGGCGGCTCGGTGATGCCGACGTAATTTCCGAGGGATTTGCTCATTTTGTTGACGCCGTCGAGACCTTCCAGGAGCGGCATGGTCACGACGCACTGGGGTTTCTGATCCTCATGTTTCTGCAACTCCCGGCCGACCAGCAGATTGAATTTCTGATCGGTGCCGCCCAACTCGACATCGGCTTTCAGGGCTACCGAGTCATATCCCTGCACCAGCGGATAGAGAAACTCGTGAATGGCTATGGGTTGCTGACCGGTGAAGCGTTTGTGAAAGTCGTCCCGCTCGAGCATGCGCGCCACCGTATAGCGTGATGCCAGGGCGATCAGGTCCGCCGCCGACTTCTGCTCCATCCAGGAGCTGTTGAATACCACCCGGGTCCTGGCAGGGTCGAGAATTTTGAATACCTGCTCTTTATAGGTTTCGGCATTCTGCAGCACTTCAGCTCGGGTGAGCGTTTTACGGGTTTCGCTTTTCCCGGAAGGATCGCCGATAGTAGCGGTGAAATCGCCGATAAGAAAATAAATTTCGTGGCCCAGGTCCTGAAACTGTTTAAGCTTCTGAATCAGAACCGTGTGCCCCAGATGAAGGTCGGGCGCCGTCGGGTCAAAGCCCGCCTTGATCTTGAGCGGCACACCGCTGGCCAGGGAGGTTGCGATCTTTTCCTCCAGTTCCGCCTCCACCAGCACCTCGACGGCACCGCGCTGAATCACCGCCATCTGCTCCTGAACCGATTTCATTTCAGATCCTTTTCTTTTAACACCTTCAATTGAACTTCTGCCGGCGATCCGTCATGCACTCATCAAACTGTTCACTGAAAAAAACCGGGCGGAAAATAAAAGTTCTGTCCGGCCGGCTTTCAGTTTGAAAACCGCCGGCATTCAACCTGGCGCTTCCATATAAACACATTAGCAAAGGACCGGCTTCTGAATGCGCGAAATGCTCCGGGCACGCCCGGTCATTTCGTCGACGGACACCAAAACGCCGCAGATGACGGGCTGCTTCTTGGCCACTTCGAAACGCGCCGGAACCTGTGTAAGAAATCTTTCCACTGCCTGCTCCTTGCGCATCCCGATCACCGCGTCAAGGCTGCCGGTCATGCCGGCGTCAGATATATATGCCGTCCCGCCGGCAAACACCCGCTCATCGGCCGTCTGGACGTGAGTGTGTGTGCAGACGACTGCGGAAACGCGCCCGTCAAGGTAATGGCCCAGCGCCATCTTTTCACTGGTGGCTTCCGCATGAAAGTCTACAAAAAGAACACGGACCTCTTTGGCCAATTCCGCCAGAAGCTTGTCGGCAGTCCGAAACGGACAATCCAGGTTATTCATAAAAACCCGGCCTTCCAGATTGATGATTCCCACGCGGATGCCGGAAGCGGTGGCAAAAACTCCGGCCCCGCGGCCGGGCAGACCGGGCGGATAGTTGGCCGGTCGCAGGACCCTTTCTTCCTGCTCCAGATAATCGTAAACCTCCCGCTTGTCCCAGATGTGGTTCCCGGAGGTGATGACGTCGATGCCCAGATCAAGCAACTCCATGGCGGTAGGGGCGGTGAGACCGAAACCGGCGGCGGCGTTTTCGCCGTTGGCAATCACCAGGTCTGCCTGATGCTCGTCGACCAATCGGTGCAGCTGGTCGGCAAGAGCGCGGCGACCGGTGCGACCGATCACGTCTCCAATAAACAGTATGTTCAAAAAAAGGCTCCAGTTACTTTTTATGTGGGCAGAAGGCTACTTGGCGTCCATCCGGAAACTCAGGATGGACACAGCGCGGTTTTCATATGGGAAACGAGCAATTTTTCGTTGTGGCAAGGAAATCAAAGGGTTGCGCGGAGGCGTACATCGGTACGCCGCACATTTCCACAGGATAGAGGAAATGGACAGC
>PWVL01000084.1 GCA_003561875.1 Desulfuromonadales bacterium
CGGGCTCTGGGATATCCCCTGGAACGACCCAAATCGGTGACTCTGGACATGCTGGAGGCCGCAGCGGGACTCAGCTGACGGCGGACTTTCGCTGTTTTTCGGGCAAAGGGCAGAGATGTTGAAAAGGTGACGGGCCAAGGTTTCCGCCACCAGAAAAAACCCCACCAGCGAGGCCGGTGGGGTTTTTTCTGGTGGCGTTGGGTTTTTTTTAGTCGGCGATGACTTCGGGAGCAACGGCCACGCGCAGGGCCCCCCAGTGTTTCTTGTCAACCCGAATCGGCAGGGCGAACTCGGCCAGTACCTCGCCGGTATCCCGCAGATAACTATGCAGCATCACCGGCTTGGTGTTTTTGGCGCTCTTGAGGCCGGCCTTGTCGCCAAAAATGCGCTTGTCGCGGCTGTTGACCAGGTCGGTTTGCGGGTCGCCGGTGACGCCCCGGGCGTAGACGCTGTTATGGGTCGGGGCATAGCCGTTGACGTCAACGCAGAGCACGAAGCTGCAACTCTTGAGACTGTTCATCAAATTGTCGGTCAGGCCCTGAACGGCATCGGCAAAGGCGTCGTCGTAGCAGGTTTTGTACTTGGCCGGGGTGATGCCCGGAATCTGCTGATAATTCTGGTCGAAAATATTGAGGCCCCGGCCGTACATGTCCTGCAGAATATTCTGCACTTCGCGGCGGACCTTCAAGGCCTTGCCGACAACCTCCTCACCATAACCGGTGCCGGTTTTAAACCGGGCGTTGTTCTCCAGCAGGCTTTCGGTGAATCCATACAGGTCCGAAGAAAGCTTCTGCCCTTCGCTCATAAGTTGTGCAACTTCTTTGCTGACCTCGTTGATGGTGGTCACCTTGCCGTGAATCTCGTCGTTGGCGGCGGAAAGTTCTTCCACCGAAGCGGTGATGCCCTGCAACTGATCGTCATTGCTTTCAAAATCGCTGATCATGCTCTTGAAACTGTCGGACGACTTGTTGACAGCGGTTTTGGTGATCTGGGCATAGTGGCTTACCTCCTTGGATTCCTCGATGGAGGTGACGATGTGGTTCAGCATGGTGTTGATCTTTTCGGCGATATTCTCGCTGGCCACGTTGACCTCCTCGGCCAGTTTTTTGACTTCATCGGCGACGATGGCAAAACCTTTTCCTGCCTGTCCGGCGCGGGCGGCCTCAATGGCGGCGTTGAGGGACAGCAGCGAGGTCTGGGTGGCGATGGATTTGATCAGGGTAACGATTTTCTTGATTTCCTGGGATTCAGCGTCCATCTGATTGATGGTTTCCGTGTACCCGGCGATTTTTTCCGTCATGGCCGCCATGTGATTATTGACTTCCATCAGTTCCTTGAAAGAAACCTTGGCCGTTTCCAGATTGTTGCTGGTCGAGGCGCAGATACGCTGCGTATTGCTGGAAATCTCTCCGTGGGCGGCGGTCGCCTCTTTGCTGCTTGCAAAAATGTCGTGGGCGATCTCGCTCTGCTCCTGGGCATGCAGGGCCGACGTGTCAATCTGCCGGCTCATGCGCAGCGAGTTGGCGGCAATCCTGACACCCATGGAGCGTACGGCGACGAACATTTCCCGCAGATTGTTCACGGTCAGGTTGATGGCCTTGGTCAGACGACCGATTTCATCGCTGCGATCCACATTAAGCTTAATGTCGAAGTTGCCGGCACCGAGCTTTTCCATCTCCGTGACCACGGTGTTGATGGGCCGGGAAATCAGGCGGTCGATGTACAGGGTCAGGAGGATGCCGCCGACAATCAGGAGCAAAAGACAACCCAGGGTCAGGTAAAGAATCCTGTTGAGAACCCTGTCAATGTCATCCATATAGGCACCGGCTCCAATGACCCAGTTCCATTGGGGCAATTGCTTGACGAAGGAGATTTTTGGGACGGGCTGCCTGCTGTCCGGCCGTTGCCAGGAATACTCCACGAACCCTTCGCCCTTTTCACGGGCAACCCGGGCCATTTCCACAAACATGGCCTTGTCGTCGGAATCCCTTAAGCCGGCGAGGTTCTGGCCCTCCAGTTCCCTGTCTACAGGGTGCATGATCATGCGCGGTTCGAGGTCGTTGATCCAAAGGTAGTTGTCGCCATCAAAGCGCAGGGCGCGTACCGCCGCCCTGGCATTTTCCTGGGCTTCCGCCTGGCTGAGGACTCCCTGTGAGGCCAGGCGGGCCTGATGATCCAGTATTCCCCAGGCTGTTTCCACCACGTGACGTATCTCATCACGACGGCCTTCGATGATATTGCTGCGGGCCGCGAGGTACATCCAGCCGGCCAGGACAACGAAGACCAACATCATGCTTCCACTCAACAGAAAAATTTTGTGAGAAATTTTGAGATTTTTCACTACGGACTCCTTCGATAAAGGAATATATGGAACATTGCGTCACTGGAACACGCATTGGATAAAAGCGATTTTTTACTTTTTGCCCGGTTTATAAGCAGATACTGTGCCGGATTCAAGCAAAATGGTTCAAAAGAAATTTCCGGACGACTTTCCATTGACTTTTAATATATTCAAGCAGTGTGCGCAGTATAAAAAACAGTCTTTTTGGCTGGTGCGGCGGCATGAG
>PWVL01000028.1 GCA_003561875.1 Desulfuromonadales bacterium
TGCGCCCCTGCCCCTCCAGCACGGCGGCCTGACGCCCTAGTTCCTCGCAGGCTGTTTCCACCACCGTGCGTTGCTGCGCCAGATTCCGGAAACGCTCGGCAGCCAGGGCCACTTCGAGGGCTTTCAGTTGCTCTCGATAGTCCCGATACTGCTCGGCCTTGCGGGCCTGCCGCTTCAGGGCATTGAGCTGCCTTCGGACTTCGCTGATGATATCCTGCAATCGCAGCAGATTCTCCCGGGTAGCTTCGATCTTGCGCAGGGCCGCCTGTTTGCGGCTCTTGAACTTGCTGATTCCGGCGGCTTCTTCGATCAGGAACCGCCGGTCTTCCGGACGGGCATTGAGAATCATGCCGATCTTGCCCTGTTCGATAATAGAATAGGCGCGCGCGCCCACCCCCGTATCAATGAACAGCTCCGTGATATCGAGCAGTCGGCAGGGGGTTTTGTTGAGACGGTATTCGCTGTCGCCGTTGCGGTAGAGACGACGGGTGACCATAATTTCCGGGTAGTCTCGCAGGGTCGGAGGTCCCAGCCCCTGTTCATTGGACAAAATCAGGGACACCTCGGCCATGCCCACCGGCTTGCGCATTTCGCTGCCGCCGAAGATTACATCCTCCATAGAGCGCCCGCGCAGATTTCTGGCGCTCTGCTCCCCCATAACCCAGCGAATGGCATCGAGAATGTTGCTCTTGCCACAACCGTTAGGGCCGACAACCGCAGCAATGCCCTCGCCGAAATCGAGACAGACCCGATCGACGAAGGATTTGAAGCCGACGATTTCCAAACGTTTGATCTTCATCTTCCTCATCAGCGGCGGCTGAAAAAAAATAACAGCACATGGTAACAAGCCGTCAACATCAAGTAAAGTCGGATATACTGCCGGGGAAACCGTCCTCGACATGAAAACACCGGCCACTTCAACGGCCGCAGAGCTTGCCCGGAATCAAATTCAGAAGGTATGATACGTCCATGAACCGACTGATTGCATCCGAAACCGAAAGCGGCCTTTCGATAGGTTGTTTTTTACAGCGTCGAATACCCGCCGCCCCGGCCGGTTATATGCGCCAGCTGATCCGCAAAGGCCGATTGCGCCTCAACGGCGAGCCCTGTTCCGGCCTGGAGATTCTGACGGTCGGAGACATCCTGATTCTGCCTGCCAGTCAGCGACTGGCCGAACTGCTGGCTCTTGGGCAATATGAACAAATCGACATTCTGCTGCAGGGTCCCGACTTTCTGGCTGTCTACAAACCGGCCGGGCTGGCCGTTCATCGCTCTTTGGGGCACGAAACGGACAATCTGGCGGACCGGGTGAATCGCTGGCTGCAACGGCAACGGCAGCCTTACCGGGCCCTGCCTGTCCACCGTCTCGATGTCGGCACTTCGGGCCCGCTGCTGTTTGCCAAGGGCCGGCGGGCCGCAGCCGCCCTCGGCGGTCTTTTCATGGCCGGAAAAGTGGAAAAAAGCTACCTGGCACTAGTTTCCGGCACCCTCGCGGAGCAGGGCGAGTTGCTCAGCCCGGTGCCCGCCAAGGGCCGGTTGCGCTGCGCCGCCACCCGCTATCGGACCCTGGCCCGCAGCGACGAACATACGCTGCTGCAGCTGGAACTGATCAGCGGTCGCAAACACCAGCTTCGCCGTCAGTTGGCCGACGCCGGACACCCTCTGGTCAATGACCGCCGTTACGGCGGCGAAAAATTCCTCGGCGGTCGCTGGCCCTTTCTCCATTGCAACCGCCTGGCCTGGCCCGGAAGCGCCGACCAGCCCCATCAGGTCGTCAACTGTGCCCTGCCTGCCGAACTGGAGGCCCTGCTACGGGCGGCCAGGCTGATTCACATCGACGGCTGACATCTTTCCGTTCGGTCGGAAGTCCGTTTCGCGGAACGGCCCGACCTTCCACCCTGTCCCGCCAACTCGAACAGAGGAGCTTCATGTTTCGCCGCCACCCCATACTGACCTTCCTCGGCCTGCTGGTCGCCGCCGGTCTGCTGAGCCTGACCTTCTTTCTGCTGACTTTTGATCTGAATCGTTATCGCGACGAACTGCAGCAGCAACTCAGCGCCGCCCTGGCTCAACCGGTCCGAATTGGAACCGCCAGTCTGACGTTGACACCAGGTCCCGCCTTCGCCTTCACCGACATTCGCATCGGTGGAGACGACAACCTGCTTCTGCAAGCTGATGGACTGGCACTTCAGGCCCGTCTGTGGCCACTGTTTTTTGGCCGGATCCGTCTTGACAAAGTGGTTCTGCTGCAGCCACTGGCACATTTTACACTGGCGGACGCAGCAGCCCCGGACGCTCGGGACCTGCGGCCCGTCGAGTTGATCAGCCGCATTCTGACGACAGTTCAGGTACATTCCCTGCGGCTACGCGGTGGGACTTTGCGACTGATCGACCTGCGCCGTCAGGAGCAACCCCTTGTGCTGGATCTGACCCATATCGAGCTGGCGATACAGGATATCTATACCCCGGACAAAGGGCACCTTAAACTGCAATGCCAACTGGCCGACAATCCGGATGCCCGAGTCCTGGCCGAAGGCCGGTTGCGGTTCCCTGACGATCCGGCCCA
>PWVL01000211.1 GCA_003561875.1 Desulfuromonadales bacterium
CACGTTCGGCAAAATCCCCGCCGCCCAGAACGCGATCATCGAAAAGGGCTTTGTCGTCCAGGTCGGGATCCAGACCCAGGCTGGCTCGTTTCCCGCCACAGGACAGATGGGCCGGGGCCTGGCTTGCCCCGTCAATCACAAAGCGGTTATACATCTGCCTGGCGTCCCGGCGCCGGTTGGCAAAAAGCGGCAGGATTTTACTGTCAGCAATAATAGAACGGGATGTTTTGCCAAGCAGTTCCCGATGCCCGCACCACGGATAAGTGTCGAGGGAATCCACTGTATCAACGATTCCGGCCCGAATCGGATTCAGGTGGATATACCGCACCAGTTCCAATAGATAAGCATCGCCGTCGCAGACAATGGATTTATAGCGATTCTGAAACAGGTGCCCGATCCGGTCGTGGCGCAGGTTGAATGAGACGGCATAACCGGTCAGCAGGCGGCGCATGAGTTGGGACAATTTGGTGGAATTCGGTTGCAGCAAAAGGTGCAAATGAGTGTCCATCAGGACCCAGGCAAAGCAGTCGGTGTGCATCTCCACCACCAACCGGGCCAACCGGGAGAGAAAATCTTCACGATCCCGGTCGTCGCGAAAAATCGAGCTTTTCTCAATGCCTCTGACGATGACATGATACAGCAGTCCGGGATGGTCTATGCGGGGTTGTCTGGGCATGATGAGAGAATAGCAGATGAATTTATATTTTTCAACAACGTCCCCTTGGTATTCTTGGTATTTTTCAAGTCGGTCAAATGGTTGACATGTATCGACACCGCGGTGTATGAGGGAGGGGTTTTATTCACCCATTGCGAAGAATGGAGGCGCGACGGCAAACCATGATCAAAATTGATTTCGACAAGATGGGCGGTTTGATTCCGGCGGTGATTCAGGATTACCAGACCAACGAAGTTCTGATGGTGGCTTTTTTCGATGAAAAGGCCCTTAACCTGACACTGGAAACGGGCAGGACCTGGTTTTTCAGCCGCAGCCGCAACAAGTACTGGATGAAGGGCGAACAGTCGGGCAACACTCAAGACGTGATGGAAGTACTGACCGACTGTGACGCCGACACGGTGGTTATCAAGGTGCGGCAGAATGGCGGCGCGGCCTGTCATACGGGCAATCGCACCTGTTTCTACGTGCGTTGGGAGGACGGCCAGTGGGTAGAACACTCCGAGCCGCTGTTCAATCCGGAAGAGGTGTATAAAAAATGAGCCAGACACTCAAACTCGGCATACCCAAAGGCAGCCTGGAGAACGCTACCGTCGAGCTGTTTCGGCAGGCCGGATGGACCATCCGCCTGTCCTCGCGCAACTATTTCCCGGCCATTGACGATGACGAGATCGTTTGCAGTCTGATCCGCAGTCAGGAGATGAGCAAGTACGTGGAGCGAGGCACCATCGATGTTGGCATCGCCGGACGTGACTGGGTGATGGAGAACGACAGCGACGTGGAAATCATCAGTGAGCTGGTTTATTCCAAAGTCTCGCGCCGCCCGGCTCGCTGGGTGCTGGTGGTGACCCAGGATTCGCCGGTACAAAAGCCGGAGGATCTGGCCGGCAAGACCATCTCCACGGAGCTGGTCGGGTTCACCCGTCGCTATTTCGCCGAGCGCAACGTGCCGGTGGATGTGGAGTTTTCATGGGGGGCGACGGAGGCCAAGGTGGTGGAAGGCCTTTGCGACGCCATCGTCGAGGTAACAGAAACAGGCTCGACCATCAGGGCCAACGGCCTGCGGATTGTCGAGACCATGATGGAGTCGACGCCGGTGGTGCTGGTCAACCGCCGGGCCTGGCAGGACCCTTGGAAACGCAAGAAAATCGAACAGCTCAACACTCTGCTACAGGCGGCCCTGCGCGCTGAGAAGATGGTGGGATTGAAGATGAATGCGCCCCATGAGCAGGTTGAGGCCATCATCGACCTTCTGCCGAGCTTGAATCGCCCGACGGTGGCCCACCTCTATGATTCCGACTGGGTCTCCATCGAGACGGTACTTCATGAAGTTGAAGTGCGCCGCATCGTGCCGGAGTTGGTGAAGCTTGGCGCCCAGGGCATTATCGAATATCCCCTCAGCAAGATCATCTGAGGGCAAAAAGTGCGCACAACAGGACGTTGTTGAAATTTATACAATTGAATCCAGCCTTGCCCTAAGATCCGTCTCTTTCTGCACGAGTTGCTCTCCCCTGACTGCCGCATGAGAAACGGCGGCGGGGGTGCAGGCCAGGGCCGGCGCAATTTCCACCCCTTTGACTCCCAGCTTTCTGGTCGCAACATAGCAGATGACCGCTTTGGCCCGGGACAGGATTCTGTTTTTGTTCGGTTGGCTGACCCAGGCCTTATCGATCCCGAAATGCCTGGTCACCAGGTCGATAAGTTCTGCCAAAGAGCACTTCTTATCTGCCACAGCCGGGGCGGATAGCTTCAATACACGTTCGGCAAAATCCCCGCCGCCCAGAACGCGATCATCGAAAAGGGCTTTGTCGTCCAGGTCGGGATCCAGACCCAGGCTGGCTCGTTTCCCGCCACAGGACAGATGGGCCGGGGCCTG
>PWVL01000153.1 GCA_003561875.1 Desulfuromonadales bacterium
CTGATTCTGGCCGGAGCCGGTTCCGGCAAGACCCGCACTCTGACTTACCGGGTGGCGTATCTGGTTCAGGAGCGGGGTGTGGCCCCCTGGCAGATTCTCGCCGTAACCTTCACCAACAGAGCAGCCGCCGAGATGCGTGAACGGCTTGAGGCTCTTCTCGGCGTCGGCGAGTTGCCCTGGGTAAGTACCTTTCACGCTGCCTGCGTGCGCATCCTTCGCAGAGACATTGAGGTTCTGGGCTACAGCAGTGACTTTACCATCTACGACGATCAGGATCAGCAGCGTCTGCTACGGGATTGTCTGAAGGAGTTGCAGATTCCTGAAAGGGTTCTCAAACCCCGGGCGGCGGCTTCGGCCATCGACAGTGCCAAGAACCGGGGACTGTCCCCGGAAGACGTGGATTGCGGGGATTATTACAGTGAACTTTCGGCCCGGGTCTACGGACTGTATCAGCAGCGTCTGAAGCGGGCCAACGCCCTCGATTTCGGCGATCTGCTGCTACTGGTATTGCGCCTGTTCGAGGAGCACCCGGCGGTCCTGCAGCGCTACCGGGAACGGTTTCGGCACCTGCTGGTGGACGAATTTCAGGACACCAACCAGGTGCAGTACCGGCTGGTACGTCTGCTGGGCGGCTCCGGGGACAATCTGTGCGTGGTCGGGGACGATGACCAGTCTATTTATGCCTGGCGGGGTGCGGAAATCGGCAACATTCTCAACTTTGAGCGGGACTTCGCCGGGACCCGGGTCATTCGTCTGGAGCAGAGCTATCGTTCCTCGGCCACTATTCTGGAGGCGGCGGGGGAGGTGGTGGCCTGCAATGTCGGACGTAAAGGCAAAACCTTGTGGACCGACAATCCGGTGGGGGAGCCGATCACCGTCGAGGATCGTGCCGACGATCTGGAAGAAGCCCGCTTTGTCGCCGCCGAGATCGCCCGGCTTAAGAGACAGGGCCGCCCGCTCCGGGATCTGGCGGTTTTTTATCGGACCAATGCCCAGTCCCGAGCCCTGGAGGAAGCGCTGGTCGCCGAACGCCTGCCCTATATCATGGTCGGCGGTGTCAAGTTTTTCGCCCGCATGGAGGTCAAGGACGTGCTGGCCTACCTGCGCACCCTGGTAAATCCCGCCGACGCCCTGTCGGCCCGGCGCATCGTCAACGTACCGGCCCGGGGCATCGGCGCCCGCACCGTGGAGAGCGTGGCCGAACTGGAGACGGAAGCCGGAGGGTTTCTGCCGGCCTGTCGTCTGGCCCTGGAGCGGGGGCTTCTGAAAGGTGCGGCGGCAAGCAAGGTGGGCCGTTTCGTCGCCCTGATGGAGGATTTTCAGCGGCGGCTGGACACGGTACCCTTTCCCCGACTGACCGCCGATCTCATCGAGGCCAGCGGTTACGGGCCGATGTTGCGGGAAGAGGCCCGAAACGCTTTGACCGAGGGCGATCGGCAGGAGGCCAAGGGGCGGCTGGACAACCTGGAACAGCTGCTGGCCGGCATGGAAGAACATCAGGCCACGGACCGCACCCTGCAGGATTTTCTGGAGCAGGTGGCACTGGTCACCGACCTTGACGCCTACGACAACCGCAGCGACCGGGTGACCCTGATGACTCTGCACGCTGCCAAGGGTCTGGAGTTTCCGGTGGTTTTCATGACCGGCATGGAGGAGGGGCTGTTCCCTCACGAACGCAGCGGTGGAAACGGCGACGACCTGGAAGAGGAACGCCGTCTGTGCTATGTGGGGATGACCCGCGCCATGGACAAGCTGTATCTCAGCCACGCCCGGCGGCGGCGGGTCTACGGCGACTTTCAGTATAATGCGCCCAGCCGGTTTCTGAGCGAGGTTCCGCCGAGATTGCTGGACAGCGGGTCTTCCAGCCTGAAGCGGCCGGCAGGCCACAATCTGGCTTCGGTTTTCGAGGCTCTGGGAGCGGAGCCGGATCTGCCCGATGAGGATCCCGGCGAGGTGCAGGAGATTCGCCAGGTTTCAGAAGCCGAACTCGGCCCCCGCATCGGTCAGCAGGTGCGGCATCCCCGGTTCGGGGTGGGCACCATTCGGCGCATCGAAGGGGCCGGCGACGGGCAGAAGGTCAGCATCGTTTTTCGCAGCGTCGGTCTGAAAAAGCTGCTGCTCAAGTTTGCCGGACTGGAGCCGGCCTGAATCCGGTTCGGAACGGCGCAACCGCGTCGGACTTCAACCGAAACCTGCAAAAATACCTGGCAAGGAGGTGTTCATGGACAGATATTGCAAAAACTGGCTGGCAACGGCATTAGGGCTGGTCATGGTGCTGGGCGGGGTTGTTCCAGCCTGTGCCGGGGAAATTCTAAGTACCCTGCAGGATCAGCAGCAGGTGGCGGTGACCATCTACGACGGTAATCTGGCGCTGGTCAAAGACCGCCGTCGGGTCGATTTGCCTGCCGGAGAAAGCCGACTGGCGATTCGTGAAGTCAGCGGCGGCATGATGGCCGAAACCGCCATGCTTCAAGAGCCCGACGGCCGCGGTGGACTGCGGGTTATCGAGCAGAGCTTCGACAACGATCTGCTGACGCCGC
>PWVL01000226.1 GCA_003561875.1 Desulfuromonadales bacterium
GATAGTGGCCTGTACCCGGGTCAAAACCGTAGAGCAGTCCGGCCCCCGAAGGCCCCTCTCCCGCCGAAAACTCGCCGTCAACCTCCAGCATCGCCCGCGATCCATCCTGCACAATATCCAGGTCCTCCGGCTGCAGGTAAAAATACCGCACATCCCCCGGATCTCCCCGGTTTTCCAGAACATAACGGCCTTTCGCAAGCTTTCCGGACCAGCCGTTGTCGGTTCCCAGCAACAGGCGCCCGCCAAAAACCTGCGCCGGGTCCCGATTTGGGCTGAAATCCTCCCGAAGGCTCTGTTGCGACCCGTCAAAAGCCAGGTTTCGCAACAGCAAAAATCCGACGATACCCAGCACGGCGACCAAACTTGCGATACCGAAAAGCCGCTTATTCCGCCTCATGGTGTTTCTCCTTTGCTCCACACGAAAATTCCGCTCTCCGGTTCCCGACTACCCAAAACAGCGACGGCAGTAGAATGAGCGGATGGACGGGGGAAATATTGTTCAAACCTTTCGCGATCTACACTCATTGTTCGAAAAAAACAGCCGGTCCGGTAGCCGTGAACGACAAAGCGCCCCGAAGATTTTATCCCGGGGCGCTTTACATGAACCATTTTTCCGTGCGTTCCCGCCAGGGGAACCGATACCGGATCACCTAATGTGCACGATCCGAGCGTTGTAACGTCTCAACTGAATAACACCAACCCTAAATGACCCGGCGGCTCAGAGACTGGCATACGTCTTCCTCCTTTGCTGTCGGAAACCTCTGCTGCATTTGAGGTGTCTTCACTATACCATGAAAACGGCGTTTTTGCTGCCAGCCTGCAAAAAAACAATGCCGAAAAATCGCGTACCCGGCAGACCATGAACTAGCGGCAACCGGTTTTTGTCCACTCATGCTGACCTCGTCGACACCTCGTCCCCAACGGTTGTATTCGGCAGGCGACTGCCCTGGAATAAAACCCTCGGAAAAAACTACGATCACACCAGCCCCTAACGAAGGATCCAGTTTTTACACCGGCATCAACAAACCGAACCGCATCGGGACTGAGCTTTTATTCAGCAACATTGCTTCAGGAGGCGCCGTGAACGTTTGATTCATCATGACCGCCCGGGTGGCGACCGTGGAGATGGAAGACAGTCAACGGATCACAAACAGCATTTTTCTGCGCCTCAGGGTTCCATCCTCTGCCGGTGGTGGAGGACCGGGGTCTGCTCAGGACCTGCACGGAAATCCATCCGGACGGCCTGCCTGCGTACCACGCTACGGCTACAAACCGGAAGCGGTCCTTGGACACAACGCGTCGGACCGCTGCACAACGGTCGGCAGATTTTGTTTACAACAACCCCGCCAGACGCTCCGTCGCACCAGGGTTTTGAGACCAGCTCAGCAATGAAACGCACCCGACGTTTCCTCGTCAATACGGACCATTACCACCGGAATGTGCAGCTCATCGAAAACCCGGACCAGGGCATTGACCAGGAAATGTTCGCCGTAAAACGTCCTTGGCGGTGTCTTGCCGTGCTGCATTCGAAACAACAGGCTGGCATATCCAACCACTGCAGCCGCGTGGTCCGACTCTTTGAGGCAGGCCTGGTAGTCCTGCATACTCTCCAGAGTCATCGTCATCCATTGCTTCTTATGGGCCAGGCGGGTGCGATTCCGGGCCACTTGGCCGTAATTGCGCAATCGCCTCAGGTTCAACGGGGTTATTTCCACTACCTGTCGCATGGGGGCTCCTTTCTCCTGCTCTTGTCAGACGCCCTCCTGTTTTCATGGCATCTCCGGACATCGACCTCCGTTCAACAACCGGAACCAAAGATCAAATCTCAGTTCCAATGATAACGTCCGCTCGACAGCCGAGTCAAACTGGTGCCCTCACCTGTGTGGCGAACCGGTTGCATCTCTGCTCCGAAACTTCCATGCCATCGCGTAAGAGGCTTTGAAAAGGCTGTGACTTGTCTATATAATGCATCAGCACATGCACTGATCATCTTCATCGGAAGGACCGAACCTTGTGTAAGAAAATCTTCGTCGCCGCCACCGGCCAGCAATGCGGAAAAACTTCCATCAGTATCGCTCTGCTGCACCTGGCCCGGCAACATTACCGACGGGTGGGCTTCATCAAACCCCTGGGGCCGAAGCCGACCCGCTACTGCGGACGCTGGATGGATCAGGATGCGGCCCTGCTTACCCGCATCTTCCATCTGGACTCGGATCTGTCCTTCATGTCCCCGGTGGTGCTGCATCACGAATCAACCCGCCAGGTTCTGGATGGCAAGATTACCCCTGACTCTCTTGAACGGCGCATTCTGCAGGCGGCCCAGGCCCTGGAGGACCGCTGCGACCTGCTGATTGTCGAGGGGGCCGGCCATGGCGGGGTTGGATCGGTGGTCAATCTGAACAACGCCCGCATCGCCCGCCTTCTTGATGCTCCGGTACTGATGGTCGCCGAAGCAGGCATCGGCCAGGTGGTCGACAACGTCCATCTCAACATGGCCCTGTACCATCAGGAAAATGTGGACTTGCGGC
>PWVL01000019.1 GCA_003561875.1 Desulfuromonadales bacterium
AGACTCTACAAGAGTCTCTGATCTCTGAGTAATACACAGAACTCTTGAGTATTACAGACTTCAAGACGGATTCTATCCTGATCCAGAAAAGTATTTTAAAGTTACTCATAGCTGATCAACTGTATGGAAACAAGGAATATTTTGAGAAGAAAATAGACAAGTAACCAGAAGAATATCAGAAATTCCTACAGATCCTCTTACATGAAATCCTTATACATATTCGGTCACTCAAAACAAATTTTGACAAGAGTTTCAACTGTGAAGTATCGTAGAATGATGACTGACATCTTACAATGTATATAACAACAATACATCAACATTTTATGCATATCATATAACAGATAATACACCATATACTACTCCTTCTCCTTCTTCTTTTTTCACATCACAAAGTCACGCAACGAACCTTCAAGCAAAAGTAATAGGAAATTATAATGAAAGACTCAGTGTATTGTATCAAGATGATAGAATTATATGTCTCTGAATTCCAAGTATTATTTCTGCTGAAGACTGAGATACTTCAGAAGGTGTAGATATTAACGATATTTATCAAAATGGAAGATTTGTTCTCAAAGGAAAATCAAATCTTCCATCAAGTTATCGTAACAGATTGCAAGGAAGAGAAATATTTCAATCACCAAGCTTTAGTTCTTGACCAATAAATGATACTTCTCCAGAAACTCATTCTTTTATACTTTGTGATACTACTGTAGAAGAGTTCAATGATGTAAACAAACAATACGAATTTTGAAAAAGACTCATTGATTACTACTGACAAAGTAATATTTCTGATAGATATACAGATATTACTCCTAATACAGATTCATTACAAATTGTAGAGAAATATATCCAAGCTAACGTATGAGGTCTGGATAACCAGACATTTACTACTTTTGCAAATACTACATATACTATAATATTTACTCCTACACCATATGGAACTATTACATGACCAAATTCTGTAGCTCATGGAAAAAATGCTACACTTACCGCAACACCAAATACGAATTATGAAATAGAACATTGGACATGAGGATATTGCACATGATCTTCTTCTACATGTACTCTTACAAATGTTACAGAGGATATTACTGTAGGTATTGAATTTATCTGTGTAGAATGACATGAATGAGACGATTGTAATCCTAAGACACAAACAGTCAATGAAGCAGTACACAATATCATTACTTATACATTTGATACATTTGAACTTACCTATGGAACTCCACAAACACATACTTCTCATCCATATAGTATAGAAAATGGATCTCAAACACTCACAACTCAATTTACTCTTGAAAGCAATGGAGTAGATATTATTCTCAGTAATCAACATGTTCAAATAACATGTGATACAAATTATCATGAATATAATAATACTTGTAGATATAATGTACAATCATGTGAAATAGGAACATGAGTATGAGAACAAGTATGGCAATGAGATGATTGGTGACCATGTGAGGGGGCGTATTGTACCCTCCCATGGGGAGGAACTCTCAATCACGGACAATCTGTCACTGCCTACGAAACAAACAGTCCAGATTGTGGTATAAATTGTAATAGTATCTCTGAAACCAGAACTTGTACCAATGGAGTTCTTTCAGGAACATTTACTCATGAGTCATGTACCACAAAAGTTGTTCCATGAGCAGTAACAGTCACATGATGAGGAACTCAATGTGGAGGAACAAGAACCCTTACGGCTACATGAGGAGCAAATGGAGATATGCTATGGTTTACGCTTGTAGATGGAAATATTACCTGACTTGCATCCACAAACGGAACAGAAACTATATCTACCAGTGGAACCTACTACTTTCGAGCACGATCATCAGATGAATGTTGGTGAACACAAGGAAGTCAAACAGTTACTATAAATTCTATACCAACTACTCCAACAAGTCTTACAGCATCAAATATTACTCCATCAAGTATTCAATGGAATTGGTGAAGTGTTTCTGGAATGAGTTATAAATGGCATACAGCTAATAATTATGGAGCTGCAACCAATAAAAATACCACAAGAAATCATACAGAAACATGACTCACCAGTAATACAGAATATAACAGATATGTTTGGGCATACAATGCTACTACAGGATGTCATTCTACTCCAAGAACATTAACTGCAAGTACCGAATCTTTTGTACATGGTTCTTGTTGAACTGCAAACAATACCGCAACTATTACAGCACCAACTACGAATCTCTGTAGTACATGAACAGCAACATTAGTTACCACAAATGAATGAAATTATACTTGGTCATGTAATAGTTCTAATGGATGAACCAATGCAAGTTGTTCTGCACCAAGACAATATACCGTAACATTTAATGCAAATGAATGATGAACTCCATCACCAACAACAAAAGCAGTAACACATAATACAGCAGTATGAACATTAGCAACCGTAACAAGAACATGATATAACTTCAATGGATGGTTTACAGCTACTACTTGATGAACTGCAATAACAACATCGACAACAGTTACATGAAATGTTACTTACTATGCACA
>PWVL01000180.1 GCA_003561875.1 Desulfuromonadales bacterium
GCTGCGAGGGCCGCCATCAGATGTTCGATGGTGGAAACGGACAGCCCGCCCTTGCCGATGACGGTGGCCATGCGGGTGTCGACCACGTTGGCGGATCGGGCCTCGATGCTGATGATCCGTTCACCATCGGTTCGGTGAAAAACAATGCCGGTGCCCGCGTCAGCCGGGCGCAGGTTCATGGTGATTTCCTGCCCCGAGTGGAGGCCGATACCGGATATTGTTACGGGTTGCCGCAGGGTGGTTTGAAAAATCATGGTAAAAGGGTTTCCTTCCCTAAGCAGGTCATTAATACAACAAGCTGACGACCTACTTTAGTATGCAATTTGCCTGCCATTTTTATAAAAAAATATATCTTATTGATAATGCAGGACTTTCCCCGGGACGGGGTGGGGTCAAAAAAGTTTTGTGTGGTTTTTGGGACCGACACGCCGTGTCTTTTACACCACACAGTTTACAGGCGACCGGAGCGGAGAATGCCGACAGCGAGCCACAGGCCGAGGACTGCGGCGATAGAATAGCCCATGATGCCAAGGGCCGGAAAGCCGAACAGTAGCGGGCCTTTGTCGGTCTGCATGACCAGGGAAGAGCCGACAATCAGCGCCGCGATCAGCATGCTGAAAGACAGTCGGTTGCTGGATTTGTCGAGGTCGGTGATGAGGCGGTCGAGGCCCCGGTGTTCGAGGTCGATCTTGAACTTGTTGCGATTGACCCGGGTGATCAACTCCTTGAGATCGTCCGGCAGGCTGCGAACAAGAGCTCCGTAGGCTCGAGCCAGGCGTACCCCTTCCCGTCCCAGGTTGGTCGGGGCGGCTTTTTCTTTCAACAGGCGGTGCATGAACGGTTTGAGATGGACCACCATATTGAAATCAGGGTCAAGCTGTCGACCGATCCCTTCCATAACCAGCAGCGTCTTGGACAGCAGCATCAGGTCGGGAGAGAAGGGAATCCGGAACTGAATAAGAATTTCAACGAATTCGATAAGCAGTCGCCCGGCCCGAATTTCCTGTAGTGGTACTTCGTAATAGTCGTCCACAAAGTCGCTAACCGCCTTCTTGAGTTCGGGACGGCGGATATCTTCCATCAGGTCCCCGGAATAGAGCAGCACCGAAACCAGCCGTTCAATATCCCGCTGCAGAATCGAAGTCAAAATTTCAGCGAGATGGTAGGTCAACTCCTGGTCCAGGCGGCCGACCATGCCGTAGTCGATGAAACAGACCACGTTGTCCGGCAGAATAAAAATATTGCCGGGATGGGGATCGCCATGGAACAGGCCGTGAACGAGAATCTGCTCCAGGATGGCGTCGGCGCCGTTGGCAGCGATGGTTGGTAGATCGTAGCCGGCTTGACGCAGCAGATCGATCTCCGAGACTTTGATGCCGTCAATGAATTCCAGGGTCAGAACGGTTTCGCCGCAGCATTCCGGGTAGGTTCGGGGGACATAAACCTTGTCCAAACCGGCGAAGTTTTCCCGGAAGCGGTCGATGGTGTGGCGCTCCCGGTTAAAGTCCAGCTCTCTTTCAATCGTACGGCGGAACTCCTTGACCAAGGCCGGTGGATCAAAGATCGTCTCTTCCCCCAGATGTCGTTCCAACAGGTTGGCAAGGCCCTCGAGAATATCGATGTCCGTTTCGATAAGAGCAGTGATCTGGGGGCGGCGCACCTTGATCACCACCTCTTCACCACTGTGAAGACGTCCCCGATGGACTTGAGCGATGGATGCGGCGGCCAGAGGTTCGGTGGAAAACTCGGCGAACAGGGCCTCAGCCGGTCGTCCGAATTCCGCCGCGATGACCTCCCGAATGGCCTCGATGGAGACACTCGGGACCCTGTCCTGCAGCTTTCTCAGTTCGCGGGTGTATTCCAGTGACAGGATATCCGGACGGCTGGACAGCAACTGACCAAGCTTGATGAACGTCGGCCCCAGTTCTTCAAGGGCCAGCCGTAGCCGCTCGGGGGCGGTCAGACGCTCTACGCTGCGGTCAGCGCTTTCAGAACGAAACAGTCTGCGGCCTCGGCGCAGATAGTGCTGAATGCCAAGTTGTTCCAGAAAGTGTCCGAAGCCGTACTTGATCAGTACGCCGAGCACCTGGCGATAACGGCGAATAGAGCGGATATTTCGGTTGATCCGGAAAAAAAACGGCATATGCTCGATCGTTTCGGCAGGCTGTTCAGGCGTCAGTGTTCAGCCGTTGCTCAAGTCGTTCAACCCGAGCCAGCAGTTGCCGAAATTCTTCACGGTCCACCAGGCCCAGGCGTATCGCCGAACCCCTCAATTCTTCCCGGGCGATGTTTTCCAGACGTTGCTGCTGCTTTTCGACAGTTTCCCTCAGGGCGTTGAGAATCTCCTGACCCTTTTCTTCACTTAAATTGAACTGGCGTTGCAGGGCATCCACAAGTTCTTCGGCTTTTTTCTGACTCAGGGCCAGAGCCCCGATGCCGGCAAGCAGGGTTTTTTCAATCAGTTCGTTCATAATCCTCTCCCGTAGGTCAGCGGTGGTTGACGACGTTGCGAAAAAGGCCTGGCTGCTTGATCAGTCCTTGTAATGTGCCTGTATGACGATAGCAGCGGAGCGGGTTTTCTGGACAGTAGCACAGCCGGGCAAGCAATGTAACCAGTTTAACACCGGCTGGAACGGGGGCAACGGGACTGGGAATACCGAAAAACTAAAGGCCGGAGAGATCCACAACGGTGCTCCAGGGCGGCAGGGCCTGGCCGGACCAGAGAGTTTCGGTCAGGTATTCGGCCTGCGCGGGGTCGGCGCAACAGCGATGGCAGCAGCGGCTCAGCTTTTGTCTCAGGTTGTTCAGATCCGTCAGGTAGCGGCGCACAATCTCGGCGGTAATCCCGGGATCGATGGGCAGGCTCACCGAGCAATGTCCGGCGGCGGCCACCAGTTGCAGGGCCGTTGCCAGGTCCGGGTTGTCGACTTCGATAGTCTGTTGACCTTTGTCGTTTAAGGTGATCCGACCGAAAAACTCGTTTGCGGGAGTAAGCGGGGGAGTAAAGGAATAGTCACGCAGTTTCAGGCGGTAGTGGTCGTAGAGGTAATGTTCGGGAAAGCGCGGCAGGCCGTCAACAAAAACCTCTTCGGTGACGATCCTGGCCGGATCCGCCGGTTTTTCCCCGTCCGTCTCCGGGGAGGGCGTCGGCATCCATGCTGCCTTTATCTCGGCAACCTGCCGGGGCAGATCCCGCCCCAGCCACAGTGCCAGTTCCTCATCACAGACGCGGTTTCGTTCAGTTTCAGAAGGGGATTTTTCCAGTGCCCGCTGCAGCCGCCGCAGAAATCTGGTGGCTGGAATTGGCAGCCCCGTGCGCAGAATCTGCTGTTTCAGAACTGCCCGGCGCGGCAGCGGCCGGCCTTCGCCGAGCCGGTGCCAGAGGGCTCGGCCCAAGGTTGAGCGGCTAAAGGCGAACACGGCTTCGCTGTGTTTGTCCTGCCAACCCGTTTCGCAAGGGAAATTCAGTGAGCCGTTCTGCAGCAGTCGGAAAAGGGGGTCGGGCAGGTGCAGGGCCAGGTCGAAAATGACCGGATGGCAGGATTTAAGCCATTCCCATTCCAGGTTCCGTTGCAGATCCTGCCCGACCAGTATCGACAGGTTTCCTGCACGCTGGGATTTTGACAGTCGCAGATTCAGGGTTTCCCGGTCTTCCTCGGAAAGGGCAAGTACCGTGAAGTGTTGCTGGAGAAGCCCCAGGATCACCCGGCCGTACCCGCTGTTGAGCCAGCCTGCAGGCAGGCGCAGGTCCAACAGGGCCTGCTCTGCAGCCAACCCCAGCAGGTGCAGCAGCTGCCAGTTCCAAGCCGGGGTGAAAGAGGGCAGGGAAAAACGGCGATTGGGCCAGGAGCGGCGCAGCAGAATCAGGAAACGCTGGCGTTCGGCTCTCGTCAGGGGCCGGCACTCGGTCAAGCTGCCGCCGATCCAGTCGGGCTGAAAATCTTCCCCAATCTGCCACAGGGACGTGACCTGCGTGACGGCTTTTGCACCTTGCAGATGGCGTTGCAGGGCCACTCCGGCCAGCAGGGCCGAAGGGCCGAATTCCAGCGTCGGAACGGCGCTCAGGGCGGCCTGGTCGGGATTGAGCCACAACACCGAACGGCGTCCGGCAGGAGTCGGCGGCAGCCGGTAGCCGCCCAGAGCAAGGCGGTCGTGGGTCAGCAGCAGGGTCAGCGCTTCCCGACAGCGATGCCGGTCTCCGGCGGCGCGCAGCTGCGTCAGGCGGCGGAACAACAGGTGGTAAATTACCGCTGCCGGCTCCGGCAGCGGCGCTTCCTCGGGATCGGCGGCCAGGCTGTTTGCCAGGTCCAGGGGAAGCTGCGGAAGTGACCGCAACATCGCAGACTCCAGTTGGGCGGGCTGGGTGTCGGCGGGCAGCCTCCCGCCGGCGCAGAGCGCCAGCAGCCGAAACAGGGTCAGATAGGCTTTGTCGATAGCCTCCTGCCGGGGAAGCCGGCCTTCAGGCGACGAATCTTCGCTGCGGGCGACGCGCCGGGCCTGTTCCAGCAGCGGAACGGTTTTTTGCAGGGTCACCCGCCAGAGGTTGGCCAGGTAACAGGGTGACAGTTCCGGCGCGGGAACGGCGGCCAGTACCGCCAGCAGCTTGATTTCTTCCAGCAGGCGCTGCAGGGTTTCCTGAAAATCCTCAATGGCAGGAGGGGTCGTGCCTTGCAGAGATAGTTGTTTACGCAATCGGGGAGGATCCCCTTCGTTCCAGAAAAAGACCCCGTCCCGGGTCCAGGTAGCAAAATAACGCAACCCCAGGGCTCGGGCGCAGAGGCAGCCCTCCGCCAGGCTTTCTGCATCGTTGTCGGCGGGGAACAGCACGACGCCTCCGGCCATGCAGCTGTCCCGATTGATCCAGAACAGCAGCGGCGGGCGGTATTCGCCGTCGGCGGTGATCAGGTCGGGAAAGGTTTCCACCTTGCGCAGCGGCGAACGTCCGCCGCGGATAAAGCTTTCCGCCCAATGGGCCAATTGTCCGGTCCATTGGCGCAGGGTTTCGGGGGTCAGGGGAGCGAGGATATCGGAAACCATAGGCAGGATGCTCGTGCCGTTGCTGAATCAGGAAAAAAGCGTACCCGTGTCATTGTCCCGGGGCAGGCGCTGCAGATGCCGGAAGGCCAGTTCAGTGGCGGTGCGGCCCCGGGGGGTGCGGTTAAGGTAGCCCTGCTGCAGCAGGTAGGGTTCGATCACGTCCTCAATGGTGTCTTTCTCTTCGCCCACCGCCGCCGCCAGGGTCTCGATGCCTACCGGCCCGCCGCCGAACTTGTCGATAATGGTCAGCAGAATCAGTCGGTCCATCTGATCGAGGCCCCGGTCGTCCACTTCCAGTCGATGCAGGGCCAGATCGGCAATCTGCCGGGTAATGGTGCCGTCCCCCTTGATTTCGGCAAAATCCCGTACCCGGCGCAGCAGCCGGTTGGCGATACGGGGAGTGCCGCGACTGCGCCGGGCCACTTCCAGTTCGCCGTCCTTGGCAACGGGAACCCCCAGTATGCCGGCACTACGCCGGACAATAGTGGCCAGATCCTCGGGATTGTAGAACTCCAGCCGGCAGATCACGCCGAAACGGTCCCGCAGGGGAGAAGACAGCAGGCCTGCACGGGTGGTGGCACCTACCAGGGTGAAGCGGGGAATATCCAGTTTTATAGTGCGTGCCGAGGGTCCCTGGCCGATAATGATGTCGAGCTGATAATCCTCCATGGCGGGGTAGAGAATTTCCTCCACCACTGGCGACAGACGATGGATCTCGTCAATGAACAGCACATCCCCTTCTTCAAGATTGGTGAGAATGGCCGCCAGGTCTCCGGGCTTTTCGACGACCGGCCCGGAGGTACTTTTAATATTGACCCCCATTTCGCAGGCGATGATGTTGGCCAGGGTGGTCTTGCCCAAACCCGGCGGCCCGAAAAACAGTACATGATCGAGACTCTCCCGGCGAGCTCGGGCCGCGTCGATAAAGACCTGCAGGTTTTCCTTGGCCTTAAGCTGGCCGATGTACTCTTTCAGGGTGCGGGGACGCAGGGAGGCTTCATAGCGCGGGTCGTCGCCGCCGACTTCGCCGCAAATCAGTCGCTCGCTCATGGTCGTTCCTTGAAGTGTGGCCGGTTCTTGAAAAATATCACCGTCGTCAGCGCATCAGCACCTTCAGGGCGGCCTTGAGGACTTCCTCCAGAGAGGCATCGGGAGAGGCGTCCAGGCTGTCCAGGGCTTTTTTGCACAAGGTATCCCGGTAGCCGAGATTTATCAAGGCCGACAGGGCGTCCTCCCGTTGGCAGCCTGCGGAGGCACTCTGCCGGCCGCCCGTACCGACAGGGCCGGGTTCAAAGGGAATTTTCTCCCGCAGTTCCAGCCCCAGCCGTTCCGCAGTTTTTTTGCCGATGCCGGGAAGCCCGGAAAGCTGCTTGATATTGCCCTGGGCCAAAGCCGTCCTGAGTTCGGGGACCGGAATGTTGGAAAGAATGTTGAGGGCCAGTTTGGGTCCGACTCCCGAGATGCCCAGCAGGAGTCCGAACATCTCCTTTTCCGCCAGGGTCAGAAAGCCGAACAGCAGAATCGCGTCTTCCCGCACATGGGTGTGGACATGCAGCCGCGCGGTGCCCTGTTCGGGCAGGGAATAAAACGAGGAGAGGGGGATCAGCAACTGGTAGCCGACGCCGCCCACATCGAGAATGATCTGGTTCACCGACTTGTGAACAATGGTGCCGCTGAGCAGAGCGATCACGCGTACCTCCCGGTGGTCGGTCAGGATTGTCCAATACGGGCCATGGGGCGGGCCGGAGACTGGCTGTGGGCGTGGCAGATGGCCACCGCCAGGGCATCGGAAGCGTCTTCCTGGGCCACTTCCGGCAGACCGAGAAGCATGCGCACCATCTGCTGCACCTGGCTCTTGTCGGCCCGTCCGTAGCCGACCACCGCCTTCTTCACATCGATGGCGGAATATTCCGCCACGGTCAGGCCGGCATTGACGCCGGCCAGCATGGCCGCGCCCCGGGCATGCCCGAGTTTCAGAGCCGATTGGGCGTTTTTGGCCATGAAAATCTGTTCGATGGCCATGGCATCAGGCCCGTAGGCGACGATAACCCGCACCAGTTCCTGGTAGATCATTTGCAGGCGGTCGGGAAGGGGGGTGTTGCTGCAGGTGCTGATGGCGCCGTTATCCAGGTGGCGCAGGCGGTTGCCCTGCTTTTCGATAAGTCCGAAGCCGGTAATTCGTGAGCCGGGGTCGATTCCGAGAATGCGCATGCTGTTTGGCTTTTCCCCGCCGATGGCCACTGCCGGCCTTCGGCCTGCCCGAGCCCGTTGTCCGGTCCCGGAACCAAAAATACGAAACGGGCGGTAGCGGCCCAGAGGACCGGCAAGACCGCCCGCTCCGCGAATTGAAAAAGCTCAGCCCATGAAGTTGGCGAGATCTTCTTCGGCGATATCGAAGTTGGCGTAGACGTTCTGCACGTCGTCGTTGTCCTCCAGCTTGTCCATCAGCTTGAGCATCTGTTCGGCGTGCTTGCCCTCGAGTTGCACCGTGGTCTGAGGAATCATGGTCACTTCCGCCGAAAGCCACTCCAGTCCCCTGTCGGCCAGCGCATCCCGAACCGCCAGGAAAGCGGAAGGGTCGGTAATGATCTCGTAGCCGCCGTCGGCCTCCTTGACATCCTCGGCTCCCGCCTCAAGGGCGATTTCAAAGAGGGTGTCGAAATCCTGCTCGCCGTCGAACAGGATCAGGCCCTTGCGGTCAAAGAGAAAAGCGACCGAGCCGCTGACCCCCAGGCTGCCGTTGTTGCGGCTGAAAATATAGCGCACATCGGCCACCGTGCGGGTGCGGTTGTCGGTCATGAATTCAACGATCACCGCCGCGCCACCGGGACCATAACCCTCGAAGGTGCCCTCTTCGTAATTTACTCCGTCCAGGTCGCCGCTGCCCTTTTTGATGGCGCGCTCAATGGTGTCTTTGGGCATGTTGCCCGCCTTGGCCTTGTCGATAGCGGTACGCAGTCGCGGGTTGGCCTCCACGTCAGCACCGCCGAGGCGGGCGGCTACGGTAATTTCCTTGATCAGCTTGGTGAAGATTTTGCCGCGTTTGGCGTCCTGAGCCCCCTTGCGGTGTCTGATGTTGGCCCACTTGCTGTGTCCTGCCATGAACCTGTTCTCCTTATGCGGGTATTTTTGTGTCGCGGGGCGACCGAATAAGGCCGCTCATACTAGCACGAAAGGGCGCGGCAGGGACAAACTTTCAGATGGTTGCCGTCAGATGGTTGCTGCTGAAAATATCCTGCGGTCCGGCCGAAGGCGCCAAGCCTTGCCGCCGGCCTGTCAGTAGACCGGCTTGAAATCGAACTGGTGCTCGGCCTTGATAAAGCGCACCGTGCGGCTCTTCGAACGCATGACGATGGAGTGGGTTTCGGCTCCTCCAGAGAAATAGCGCACTCCCCGCAGCAGCTCGCCGTTGGTCACGCCCGTGGCGGCAAAAAAAACATCGCCTCCGGCCATTTCCTCGGCGGAATAAATGCGGTCAAAATCGTCGATGCCCATGGCTCTGGCCCGGTCTTTTTCCTCATCGTTGAGGAAAACCAGCCGGCCCTGCATGCCGCCGCCCATGCACTTCAGCGCCGCCGCCGCCAGAACCCCCTCCGGCGCCCCGCCGATGCCGAGCATCATGTCCACCCCGCTTTCGGCAACGGTGGCGGCTATGGCCGGAGCCACGTCGCCGTCGGATATGAGATGAATGCGAGCGCCGGCCTTACGCACTTCCTTGATGATCTTTTCGTGACGGGGGCGGTCGAGAATCACCACCGTCAGGTCCTGAACGTAACAATTTTTGGCCTCCGCCACCCGCTTGAGATTTTCCTCCGGCGGCGCGGTGATGTCGATGACGCCGTAGGCCTGGGGACCGACGGCGATCTTGTCCATGTACATGTCCGGAGCGTGCAGAAAACCGCCGCGGGGGGCCAGAGCAATGGTAGTGATGGCGCCGGTCATGCCCTTGGCGCAGGTATTGGTCCCTTCCAGCGGGTCCACGGCGATGTCGACTTCGGGCGAGCCGTCGTTGCCGACCTTCTCGCCGATATAAAGCATCGGGGCTTCGTCCATTTCCCCTTCACCGATGACCACGGTGCCGTTGATATCGATCGAATCGAGGGTGCGGCGCATGGCCTCCGTTGCTGCGTGGTCGGCGCTGTTTTTGTCTCCTTTACCGACCCAGCGGCCGCAGGCCAGAGCAGCCGCTTCGGTCACTCTGACCAGTTCCAGTGCAAGGTTGCGATCCATCATGCCTTCCTCCTTCGATGAAAGAAAATATCCCCGTGCGGTCGGGGCACATCATGCCACGGTTTGCCGTTGAAAACAAGTTGTCTGAGACCCCGTGAATGATTGTTGGCGGGTTTTTCCGACTGGGCTATGATGCTTACTCAATGATTTTATGGACAGGAAACGACTCTCATGCAGCGAATTTTTATCTGGGCCCATCGCGGCGCCTCGGCCGTCGCCCCGGAAAACACCCTGGCCGCCTTTCGGGCCGCCGAAGCCGCCAACGCCCACGGTCTGGAGCTCGACGTGCAGTTGAGCGGCGACGGTGTGCCGGTAGTGATCCACGACACCACCCTCAACCGCACCAGCAACGGACGCGGCGCCGTCCTTCGCCACACCCTGGCCGAACTCAAACGGCTCGATGCCGGCGCCTGGTTCGATCCCGGCTTCGCCGGCGAAACCATTCCGACCCTCGAAGAGGTCCTGGCCTGGTGCGGTCCGCGCCTCAGACTCAACCTGGAAATCAAAAATGCCGCCGCCGGCGCAGCAGTCCTCGATCTGGCCCGGCAATACCCCGAGGTTCCGGCGGTCGTCTCCTCC
>PWVL01000124.1 GCA_003561875.1 Desulfuromonadales bacterium
TAGAGGAAATGGACAGCCCCTGGCTGCCCGAAGGGCGAGGGCCAGGGATGGTCCGAGTCACAAGCAAACCTGCAGATTGACGCCGCTACAGCGGAAAAGGGCCGTTTCCGGATGAAAACTATCTTGCAGTGGCATGATATTCACAATGACCTTCGGCCAGGTGGCGGCAATCTCTGCAGGGTGGCGCGAGATTGGCCGGCAATGTCCATCAATCCCTAACGGCAACCCGGGCCTTCAAGGCGAACAAAACGGCTCAGGTCAACGGAAAACTCACCATGCAAGACACCCTGAGAAGCATCCTTCTGGCAAGTGACGACAACGGCCGACGGGAGGAACTGGCCGCGCTACTGCGGGAGCGGAACGACTGTCTGGTTCTGGAAGCCGCCGCTGCACAACAAGCCATCGAGATCGCCCAGAACGAAGAGGTTTGTGTCTGCCTCACCGACCTGGTGCTGCCCTGCAAGAAAAACAACGACTTCCTGAAGCAGATTCAGAACGCCAATCCCCAGATCGTCGTTCTGGCTGGAATTCCTGCCGACGATCGGAACTCCCAGGTAGAAGCTCTTAAGGCCGGCGCTTTTTTCTGCCTCAACACACCCTACAACTACGAAGAAGCGGTCATTGCCACTTCCCGAGCCCTGAACCATCATCAGCTTCTCACCGACGGCGAGCCTCAGCCTCGAAAGATTCGTAAAACCGAGGGTTTTCACGGTATTATCGGCCATTCGCCGCGAATGCAGGAGCTTTTTCACTGCATCGATCAGATCGCCCAGGAGGGTGCGACTTCGGTGCTGATTCTGGGAGAAAGCGGCACCGGCAAGGAACTGGTGGCCCGGGCCATTCATGCCCACGGTCCCCGCTGCGGCAAAAATTTCGTGCCGGTGAATTGCGCGGCTATTCCCGAAGATCTGCTGGAAAGCGAACTGTTCGGCTATGTCAAGGGGGCTTTTACCGGTGCCGCCCAGTCAAAGATGGGTCGCATTCAGTACAGTCACGGCGGTACCCTGTTCCTGGACGAGATCGGCGACATGAAACCTTCCCTGCAGGCCAAGTTGCTACGGGTAATTCAGGAGCGGGAATTTGAACCGGTTGGCGGCATCAAGCCGGTTCCGGTAGACGTACGTATCGTTGCCGCCACCCACCGCGACCTGGAACAATCGGTAGAAAGAGGACTGTTCCGCGAGGACCTTTATTACCGGCTGAACGTGGTGCCGGTGACAATTCCACCGCTTCGCGAACGTCGGGAGGACATTCCCCTGCTTATTGAGCGTTTTGTCTCCATCGCCAATCGCAACAAGAAACAAGGCTTGAAGGGATTTTCAGCGGCAGCCGTGGAGACCCTGCTGGGCCATGGCTGGCCGGGAAACGTACGGGAACTGGAAAACCTTGTACAACGCATGGCTGTTTTCTGCGCCGGAAATACCGTGGATGTGAAGGATCTGCCGGAAAAATATCGACAGGGAAGGTTACAGGAACCGTCGCGGAAAGACCCACCCGTTCTGGACGAGGAAATCTCCTTTGGCGGTGAAGGCATCGATTTCAATGCCGCCGTAGATCGTTTTGAAACCAGACTGATCCAACACGCCCTGACCCTGACAGGGGGCAACAAGCGGGAAGCCGCCCGCATCCTGAATCTCAAACGCACCACCCTGATCGAAAAAATCAAGCGAAAAAAAGAAGAGAACGACTGTTGCCCAAGCTCCCCGCTGTGATTCCTCAAAACCTGTTTTTAAAGCTCCCTGACGGACCCCGTTTATTTGTCCCGCAGAAAACCTTTTAAACGACCACTGACTGGGCAGCCTTGAAGTAAGTCGCCACTTTTTCCAGGACTTCTTTTTCGCTGGCCGGCGTCACCAGAATGTCGCAAGCCCCGTACTTTACCGCCTGCAGTACTTTGCTGCGAGTCCACTGATCTCCGGCTGCCATCACGGGAACCCGGTCGCCAAAAGCCGTGCGCACCTTAATGGCCACGGAGAAGCTCTGTTCGCTGATCTCCTCCATGACCAGAATCAGCCCCTTGACCCGCCCCTTCATGGTTTTCGACAGATCCTTGAAATTCTCTTTGCGGTCGACCAGCATGGCGTTGTAGCCCTGCTCGTTGATGAGGCGGTTAAGTTGCGGTCCGTAGGTACCGTCCACCGAAACCACCAGAATTACCGGCTCGCTGCCGTCATCCTCCGCCTCATCGTCAAGGGAAACCGGCGCCGGCGGCACGGGGCGATGGGACCCGAAGCCCGTGTCCACGGGGATGCCCGCCGATCCCGCATCGTCTGTCGCCAGATCCCCGAGCAGGGCGGCTGCCTCTTCAGGATCCACCAGGCGGCCCGTCGTTCTTGACGAAGACCCGGAAGCTGTTGAAGTTTTCACAGTATCCGGGGACGGATCGGCGGCGGCAGGCGGCTCTTCAGCGACCGCTGCGGACAACTGCACGCCGAGCATGGCAGCAGGAAACAGCAGGATAAGCTCATCCAGCGTCTTGCCGTCCAGAGTCGTCGGATAGGCAATACTCAGGTAA
>PWVL01000078.1 GCA_003561875.1 Desulfuromonadales bacterium
CTGAAGTTGGGTTGCAGTATTTTCAGCGCCTCATACTCTACCACCGCCTTTGCTTCGACCGTTACCGCGCAAGTCGCCGTAAACCCCCCGTCTTTCGTAGTAGCCGTAATCGTAACCGCCCCGTTACTGTTGCCATAAACGGTCGCATCCAGGCCGTCCCCGATAACTGATGCTACAGCGTAGTTACTGGTAGTCCAGGTAACCCCCTTATCCCGGGCATCTTCGGGTATAACGGTGGCCCTGATCGCTACCATACTGCCCGCTTCGATGCTGACCGCCGTGGGGTAAACGCTGATCCCGCTAACCCGGTTGCCCCCATAAACGTAGTGTGTTCCGAAGACTTCTCCGCTCGGGATACCCGTCGGTCTGACTACCACTGTATGGCGCAAGGTAGGTATTCCGAACGCCTCCGCGCTCGGGATACCGGTTGCCTGAATAGTTTGCTGGAAGAGTACGGTTACCGGTTCTATTATTACGGGCCCGAATATAGTCACTTCCCCGGTCGTGAGGTATTGTAACGGCTGCAATGAGGCAATCTGTAGCGTATACACTTCGTAGGGAATCGGCTCCGTAGCCGGACCGGTGTTTGCGAATACGGCCTCCCCGGCGGCGTCGGTGCTTTCCATCCGCCCATCGAAAAGGACCCGGCAGACCGCCAGCGGTGCGGCGGCTTCGGCGTAGACCGCGAGCCAGGATAGCTCGGGTGCGGTGTTCATGTCATTACTTGTCATCGTGACCCGGGTCCACAAATAATAGCCGGTGAGGTCAAAGTCCAGGTCGTTGGTTAGCGCCATTCCTTTGGCTTGCTCTTCCCAGGCCCCTTCCGCGGGTATCGCGGTATCGCTGTCCGTAACGGCGGTCTCTACCTTGAGCGTGGTCCCTGCGAATATCCGGTCCCACCAGTTGATTTTCAGGGTCGGGTTCGTAGCCCCGAAGGCAGCCAGGGCCGCGGGTTCCCCGATGCGATGTCCTATGATCTCCCCGTTCCGCCTGATCGCGGCGGCCACTAATCGCCGTTCCGCGAAGCCGCCGGAGATTTGTGACCAGGACATGGTTATATTACCGGTTGCCAAAGCCCGGTAGCTGGCCGAAATGCTACGCGGGTTGTTAAATATTTCGTGGTAGCGCAGGGTCTGGGCCGCGCCGGGTGCCGCTTCGGTCGTGTCCCGCCAGGTGATCGCGTCGGCGACGAAGCTCGGCCACGATGCGGTTACGGTGGTGGAGATCGCTCGCCCCCGGGTTTCGCTGTATGAGGTGGCGATAGTGAAAAGGTCGTTTAATACGTTGTCGTGGATGTCCATGAGCTTCAAAAAAGAAGTCCCGCCGACGGTCGCTGCACCGAGGTTGACTACTAAATCGTGCGTCCCGGGCGATGGTTGGTGTTGCCGGGGAATTGCGCATAGGGCCACTCCCGGGAATCCCGGGTTGCGGTGGATGAGCATGGTTGCGGGAACGCCGCCGTAAGTGACGCTATTGATCGCCTCTCCGCCCTGGGTATGAATCGCGATAAGAATCAGGTCCCCTATCGCAGGGTTCGTGTAAGGATGGGTCCACGGGTTGCCACTGCTGGTTACTACGGTACGTTCGTCAGCAGCGATGTTGTTAAAAATAAACTTGTCTTCGGTGGTATCGTACTCGAACCCGTAATAAGTCCCCGCAGCCAATTCGTCCAGGAATTCGTCTATCAAGATCGCGCCGCCCAGCGGGTCAGCGGCTTCGTCTTTCACCTCAAAGGTTACGGTCGATGCAGCGGCTTCGATGGTCGGCGTCCCGAACGCTTCTTCGCTCCCGATCCCTTTCCCGCCGGTAGCGGCAACCCGTCCGCTCATCAGGTGGGCGCCTACCCGGTTATTGAAGGCGTAATGGTAGCGGTAGCGGTTCGAGCTCATAAATGTGCTCAGGGTTAGCGTCGTGAGCAGCGACGTCATGGCCGCATCGCCGTAGATAGCCAGGCTGACTGTTTGGCCGTCGGCAGCCCGGGTGAGTTCGCAATAATAAGGTTTGTTGTGCTCCGCGGTGAATTCCGCGTAGTCCCACCAATCGCCGCGGATTAAGAATACGGACACGGACCCGCCGCTGTATAAAAACATGCCTGCTACCACGGCCTGGCTCCCGATCCCGTTCTGGTCCGCGAATTCGTTAGCGAAGCAGCCGCCGATGATGTCGCTCCATCCGCCTGGGGTGTGTTGCGACATGACCGAAAACTTGTAGCTCAGGGCGTTAAAATAGTTAGCGCCCATGTCCCGGTAGACGCAGGTATGGGTTTCGTTGTTGTGCTCCGCGAACTCGATCATGCTACGGGATACAGTCAGTTGGCTCGCGGGGTCGACGGTGGTGAATTCTCGTAGGTAGTCGAGCTCCGGACGTAGCTTAATCCAGACCAAAAGACGCGGGGTCCCGAATGCTTCTGCACTTTCAATCCCGCCTGCGTCCTTGATGGTCTGGGTGAGTGTCGGGGTCCCGAATGCCTCTTCGCTCGGGATGCCTTTGACCCGGATTATGTTA
>PWVL01000186.1 GCA_003561875.1 Desulfuromonadales bacterium
CGCCTGCACAATCTGTTCGGCACTGCTGCACAGGGTCGCCGGGTGACGGCGGTCCTGAACCTGCGCAGTGCCCGGTTTCGTTTTGACGAATACGCAGACTACAGTTTTGCCGACCCCTGGTACGATCCCGACCGGCCGCCGCTGGAGGTCCGTGAGTCCCTGCCGCCGGCGACCACTGATGCACGGGGCGAGGCGGAATTTGTGTTGCCCCTTGACCGTTACGCGGCCGGAACCTATCTGCTGACCATGATCAGCGAGGGCTTTGAACCCGGCGGCGGCCGCAGCGTCAGCGCCCGCAACAGCCTGCTCATCTCTCCCCTCGACAGGCTGGTGGGAACCCGCAGCGACGGACCGCTCGATTACATCCACCAGGATGCGGAGCGGTTTATCGAACTGATCGCCATCGACCCGACCCTCAAGACTCAGTCGCTGGAAAACCTGCAGACGCGGCTTTCGGAGCTGCGCAGTCTGTCGACCCTGGTACTGCAACCCAACGGCAGTTACGCCTACCAGTCGGTGGAAAGACAGCAGGAACTGACCCGGGAGGCTTTTGCCATCGCCGCCGATGGCAGTCGCTTCCGGCTGCCCACCGAGCGGCCCGGCACCTATCTGTGGGAGGTGGTGGATGCCGAGGGTCTGACCCTGGCCCGGCAGCGGTTTACCGTGGTGGGGCACGGCAACCTGCTGGGGACGCTGGAAAAGTCCGCCGAACTGCAACTGCAGCTTGACCGCCGGGACTACAAGGCGGGAGAGCGCATCGAAATGAACCTTGTCGCGCCTTACGCGGGGAGCGGTCTGATCACCATCGAAAGCGACCGGGTGCATGCCTGGAAATGGTTCCGCAACGACGCCAACAGCACCCTGCAGACCATCGACATTCCCGACGATCTGGAAGGCAATGCCTATGTCAACGTCACCTTTGTGCGGGACGCCGGCTCGCGGGAAATTTTTACCAGCCCCCTGAGCTATGCCGTTGCTCCCTTCAGTATCGACCGCAGCCGTCGCACCTTGGCGCTGGATCTGCAGGCGCCCTCCCGAGTGCGCCCCGGAGAAACACTGGAGATCGGCTACAGCACGGCGGGTCCGGCCCGAATCCTGGTTTTTGCCGTGGACGAAGGCATTCTGCAGGTGGCCGACTACCGCAGTCCCCGACCTCTTGACCATTTTCTGCGCAAGCGGGCATTGCAGGTCGGCACCCTGCAGATGCTGGATCTGGTGCTGCCCGAATTTGCATTGATTCGGGAGTTGTCCGCCCAGGGCGGCGACATGGCCGAAGAGGGGGCCGCCGAAGCCCTGGCCGCAAGTCTCAATCCCTTTGCCCGGACTCTCGACGAGCCGGCTCTGTTCTGGTCCGGCATCATCGATTCCGACGGTGAGGACGGCAGCGTGGCGTTCACCGTTCCCGAAAGCTTTTCCGGTCGTCTGCGGATCATGGCGGTGGCGGTGGCCGAAGAAGCCCTTGGCGCGGCGCAAAAAAGCTCTGTGGTGCGCGGTCCCTTCGTCATCACCCCGAGTCTGCCCCTGCACGCCGCTCCCGACGACCGTTTTCGCGTCACTGCCGGGATCAGCAATCTGGTGGAAGGCGGCGGGGCGGAGATGCCTTTGAAGGTCGCTCTGGAAGTTTCCGACGCCCTGGAGATCATCGGCCCTGCGGAGCAGAGCCTGACCCTGGATGAAGGTAGCGAAACCACGGTGCATTTTGAGTTGCGGGCCAGGGATCGCATCGGGCCTGCCGAAGTGCGTTTTACGGTGAGTTCCGATACCGACCAGGCTGTGCGGCGCGCCGGCATGAGCCTGCGCCCGGCGCGCCCCTACGCCACCACCTTTGACAGCGGATATGCCGACCGGGGCCGGGTGGATCTGGCTCTGTCCCGCGACCTCTACGATGAATTGTCCCGCCGGCAGGCCGCCGCCGCCTTCAGCCCTCTGGTGCTGGTGGCCGGGCTGGGGGCCTTTCTGGAGGATTTTCCCCACGGCTGTACCGAACAGCGGGTCAGCCGCGTTTTCCCCTACATCGGTGCCGGGGAAGCTTCCGGTTTTGCACTTTCCGCCGACGCCCTTCGCCAGTCGGTAGCCGAACTTGTCGCCGCCTTGCGCACCCGGCAACTGGCCGACGGCAGCTTCAGTGCCTGGCCCGGCGGTCGGCAGACCGCCGAGTTCCCCAGCCTCTACACGCTGCACTTTCTGCTTGAGGCCTCGGAACAGGGCCATGCGGTGCCCGAGGAGATGCTGCGGCGGGGGCGCAGCTACCTGCGTCATTATGTGACCCGGTCCCGGGACGATGTGGAGGGGGCGCGGCTGCGCGCTTACGCCATCTACCTGCTGACCCGCATGGGCGAAGTCACCAGCAACCATCTGGCGAGCCTGCAGGCCGGACTGGAAGAGAGTCGGCCCAGGGTCTGGCGGCAGGATCTGGCGGCGGCATACATGGCCGGGGCCTATGCACTGCTGCAGCGCAGCGCAGAGGCCGAAAGGTTGATTGGCAACTACCGCCCGGCCC
>PWVL01000215.1 GCA_003561875.1 Desulfuromonadales bacterium
GAAGATTATGACCAGGCTGAAAATCATCGCCGCAAAACCGCTGCCGGCAATGGCAGCGGGAAGGGCCAGGCGCTGCGCCTTGCGTCGCAGTCCCCGGATCAGCACATTAATCACCAATCCGGTTCGAGACTCCCGGGCAGACGGCTCTTCTGTGGCAGGCTGCAACCGGTCTTCCGCCTCCGGCCGCACCGCCCCGTTCCGCCGGCTCCATGGCTGAGCCCTGCGCCTGCCGCCGCCGAGCAGCAGCAGAAAAACGGCGAAAGGCGGCAGCACCCACAACAGGATTCGAACCGGGCTTATTCCCTCCAGCCGGCGGTAAAACTCCCCGAAACCGGGGGCGAAGATGGAGTTCCAATGGTTCAGGTAATAATAAAGCCCCACCGGGTTGAAATCCCGGTTCACCCGTTGCGATGCGCCTTCAATATAATCGAGAAACCACTGATCCCAGCCCGGATGCAATTTCCTTTCGATATGCCAGGGCGGCACCGTGTCCGCCACCAGTCCCCTCTCTGTCAGCCGCCGTTCCAAGGTTTCCATATCCAAATCCCGCACCCCGGCGGAACCCGAAGCCATAAACAGGTTGCGCTGGTCTCCGGGAGCGACCCGCAGATGGTCAAAAACCGCGGCCAGGGTGAGATAAAGGCTGCTGTTGAGACTCTGCAGTTCGTCACTGAAAAAGCTTAAAGAACCGGGGGCGGCCACCACCAGAATCCCATCCTCCCGCAACCGACCGCGCGCCAGGCTGAAAAATTCCCGGGTAAAATACCGGTTGGCCTGAAGATTCGCCGCCTCCGCCACTCCGACGAAAATAAGGTCGTAGCGGTGGGGGCTTGTCGCCAGCAGAAACCGCCCATCCCGATGTTTTACCTGCACCCGGCCATCGCCAAGTTCCGCTTCGGTGAGCGGGGTGGGAAATTGCCTGATCACCTCCAAAAGTGCCGGGTCGTGTTCGGCATAGTGAATTTTTTCCACCGCAGGATGCTTCAGGACCTCATCAATCATGCCCCCTGCCCCACCGCCGATAATGAGGATTTCCCGGGGGCGTGGATGGGCCAGCATGGGCAGATGCACGAATTCCTCGACAGCAAGCCGGTCCGGCACCGGGGTGATCAGATCAAGGATGCCGTCCAGAAAGAAAAGATACTGTCCCTGGTTCTCCAGCACCGCGATATTGCTGTAAGCCGAATTCTGATAATGGACCAGGTCATGGTCCTGCCACTGCCGCCTGAGGGAACTGTGCTGCAACCGATCAACCTGGGCGAAGACCAGAGCCAGAACGGCAGCCAAGCTCAACAGGATGAAAAGCCCCGGCATGAACCAGAGCCGCAAACCCTGACCCGGCCCTTTGACCGGCGGCGGCGAAACCGGGCGGAGAATCCACAGACAGGCCAAAAAGTTGAGCACGGCCGCCCCGAAAACAACCTCGAAGCTGTTGAAAAAAGGGATGAAAAGAAAGGTGCAGGCCAATGCTCCGAGGATCGTGCCAAGGCTCTCATCCAGATAGACCTTGCCGGCTATTTTGTCCTGCACCTGAGGGTACAGGGCGTAAATACGACAACTGAAGGTGAACAGGGCCCCGTGGAACAGGCTGACCGGCAGGAGTACAAGGAAGGAGGCAGAGAACATGGGCAACAGGGCAAAGTGCTCACCGATGGCAACCCCTAACAGCGGCTTGAGGATGCGAATCGCGTAAATCGCGGCACCAAGCGCCAGAAAAAACAGCACCGTCAGCAGGGCAAAGGCTTCCAGTTTCCTTTCCGTACGATCAATCAGATGTCCCGGGAAAAAACAGCCGGCGGCTTCGATTATCATCCAGTTTGCCAGGATCAGCCCGATGGAGAGCTCGTTGCCGGAAAACACCACAAGCAACTCCCGCAAAAGAAAGATTTCAGCGATCAGGCCACTGAAACCCATCAGCACGACAGCCAGGCGCATGCGTTTGTTCAGCACGGCGCATTCGGGGATTTTCTGTTCCGGGTTACAACCAGCCACCTCTACAACCTCCCACGGCATCGACCTGCTCAGTCGGTAGCACCATCAAACAACCCGCAAATCCTTCTGATCAAAAACGAGATCACTCTAAGCGGTCGGTTTTTCTCAAGCACCTTCAGATTACCAGATCTCCGGCACGGTGCCGACCGTACGCATATGTCAACTTTGGGGCGGCGAATGAAAAATCCTGTCGAAATTTTTAACACGAAAACCTGTTTTTAAACTCTGTTGTCGAGGTCCTCTATTTTGCCACAGACAACCACTCGCTGCAGACGCGTGCGAGCCGAACTCTTTGTTCCTCTGTTGATACTAATGGTTTCCTGGCTTACCTGGATCGGTTTCCAAACGGCGCAGCTCATCCAAGAACGCAGCAGGTTGACGGCTTTGCACAAAAATCAGGAGCCAACCGTCCTCACGGCCCAGCAGATGCGGGGCCAGCTCGACGCCCTTGCCGCCGGGACAAAACGCCTTGCGGACGCGGGTCATCCCCACGCCATCCAGATCGTCCAGGAACTGGCACGTCGCGGCGTCACCATCAACCCCGATGCTCAAAACTAGAGTGTATGGCTTTCCAACCCTTTTTCTGATAGAACCCAAACTGGAACATCCCTTCGCAGGGATGCCCTGACGGTTTTGTTAATGGCGGTTATCAGAAGTTGACGGGATCATCAACAGGGAACAGGAGGACGGTGAAATGAAAACATCATTGATCGCGGTGGTAGCGGTTGTGCTCATGACAGCCGGTCTGGTTCTGGCGGGTTCGGTCTTTGCCATGCCGCCACACCCCCTGGGCAAAGCTGACCAGATCCAGGTAGGATCTGACCCGGACTCGGCATGGGAGACGGCTTCGTCTGTCGGTGGCGGCGCCATGATTCCCGGTCGCGGCAGATTGGCAGCGGAAGAGGAAGAGGAAGAGATGCAAATGCGCCCCGCGCCTCACAGGTCTACGGGTCCGGCAATGCAGCCTGCGGGAAGAGGCCTCCAGCATCAGCAGGGGCAGTCAGTACAGGGCGCAACAGCTGCGCCTGCAGGGGGCGGCGCCATGTCTACCGGTCGCGGCAGATTGGCGGCGGAAGAGGAAGAGGAAGAGCTGCAAATGCGTCCCGCGCCTCACAGGTCTACGAGTCCGGCAATGCAGCGGGGTCAGCAGGGTCAAGGGCAGATGCATCAGCAGATGCCCGGAGGCGGCCGCCCGTAACAGAGGGGGTTCCAAGACAGACCCGGTCTGGTGCAGGAATTGTCTGTCCGTTTATTGGACATGATTACCCGGCAGCCGGGCAGAGGAACGCGACGAAGCGCGAACACCTCAGCTGCCGGTCCTGGTGCGCTCCCGGCCGGAAAACCATCGCAAGAGAGTTGGCAGGACCAGCAGGTAGCTGAACATGCCGGTTAATGAGCCCAGCACCATCACCCCGCCGAGACTGGCCAGGCCCCGATGATGGGCGAGCAGCAGACCGCCAAAACCGATCATGGTGGTCGCGAAACTCACGGCCACCGCCATAGGCATACTGGTTGCGAACAGATCTTCGGACGGCATGTCTTTCCAGCGGTGCTGAAGATTTACGCCGGCGTCGACACTGATGGCGATGAGCATGGGGATGGAGAAGAAGTTGGCAAGGTTGAAGGTCAGGCCGATCCAGCCCATTATGGACAGCAACCAGGTCATGCTGATAGCCAATGGCAGTAGAGCCATCGCAAGGAAGCGGAGCGACTGCGAAAAAACGTAAAGCAGCAGGCTGACCAGAAACAGGGTCAGCAGAGCGCCATTGAGAAAAGTTCGCCGCATCAACTGGGCCGATTCATACACGCTGATCGGTGCCCCCGTGATCTGGGGGTCCACCTGGCGCATTTCGGCAATAAACCTCTCCAGTTGGTCAAACTGCCAGACATCTTCGCGCGGCATGACCTGCACCTGCAGGCGTCCGTCGCGGCCGATAAATCTTTGACGCAAAAACTCGGGAAGGGTCTCCGCCGTTACCGGTGGCGCTGTCAGCCACTGGCGCAACAGGCTCAGGGCGTCGTCAGCTTCCCGCTGCAGCTGCGCCTGCAGGTTGACCAGGTTATGGGCGCTCGCGGGATCCTCGACGAGCTGCATGCGTGCCCTCTCGATCTGGGACAGCACCCCGTCAAGACGGGCCAATTCCTTCCCAGCGCCGGCGGCGAACAACCTCTCCGCCAGCTGTTCCAGCTCTTCTGCCAGCCGGCCCAAAGCCCGGGCCAGGGCCGTGCCCTCGACTGTTTCCACCCAAACGGAGGGCGGTGGGGCCGGACCGAGTGACTCGGCCGCCCCTGCGAACAGCATGGCCTTACGGTCCTGCTCTTCGGGAATATAATCGGTGAGGGTTTCAGTATGGCTCACCGTAGGCAAGGCCTCAAAGCGGCGTTGCAGATCCCGGGCTTCGGCCAGGTCCCCGGCTACCGAGATGGCGTACCAGGTCGACTCATCGGCGACCTCGACGAGCCGCCTTTCGTAAGCTACGGATTCCAGGCCCCTTGCCTGCAGTTCCAACAGGTTATAACTGAAGCGCACCCGCATCAGGCCCGGTAGCAGCAACAGGGTGAGGATCGACAGCAACGCCAGCAGTCGTTTGGGGTGTGAGTTCCACCGGCCCAGAAACGGCAATGCCACCATGCGCCGCGGTGCCCTGACCCGACCTTCAACCAGCAGCATCAGGGCCGGCAAAATCACCAGCATCGCCGCAAGACTCAGCAGAATGCCGGTACCGCCGATGAGCCCGAGCTGCGCCAGGCCGAGGAAATCGGAGCCAACCACGGAATAAAAGGCGCACACGGAGGTGACGGCACCAAGCAGGACCCCGGGACCTGTCCGGGTCAGTGCGATTTGCACCGACTCTTTGAAGCCTATTCCATCATGACGACACTCCACATAACGCATCACCAGATAAACGCCGAAATCCTTGCCGATGCCGATAAGCACCAGGACAAAGACGATGGACAGCAGATTCAGGAAACCCACGCTGACGGTGGCGAAACCGAAGGTCCAGGCAATGGCGAGAATCTGGGCAAAAACCAGAAGCACCGGTCTCACCCAACTGCGCATCACGATCATGAACAAGGAGCCGACCAAAGCGACGGCAATCAGGGAGGCTCGAGTCATGTCCCGATTGGTGGTGGCCATTTCATCCGCCATTAATGCCGGACGACCGGTCAGGCCGGCAGAGATCTGCGGAAATTCGGCCCGCGTCGCCGCCAATTCCCGGCGAATGGCCTTCAGCGGCTCTGCAATGACATCCACCGTGCCATAATCCTTGACCGGCAGAATGCGCATGACGAGGAGCTGTTGCTCGCCGGCGTAGAAATATTGCTGCAGTCCTTCGCGAAGATCAAACAGCCGCTCGTCCCGAGGCTCACCCCTCAGGGCATCGTTCATGCGGGAGCTGAAATCCTCCAGTGCCGGCAACGCCAGACCCAGCATGCCTGGATCCGGGTCGGTGACCCCGTCCGGGCCGTGCAGCAGGGCCGCGCTCCGCTCCACCAACTCAACCAGACTGCCGCGCTGTAACCACGCGATAAGCTCAGGTCCGAGATTTGCGACCAGACGACTTAATTCGGCCACCTCATCCAGAGACGCATGGTAAAGAGCGCCGGATCCCAAATCCTCAGCGGTTATACGATAAAAAAGTTCTTTCAGGTGCTCAGGATGGGCCCACAGGCGCGCCGCCAGAGCGGCGGCAAAGGCTTCCGCTTGGTCTGTTCCGTCCGGGGCATCCGGCACCTCAACCACCACATACAGGTACTCCTGATCCCCGAAATTTTCCAACACTTCCAGGTAGCGTTGCTGGTGAGGCACATCTGGAGATACCAGGTTGTCCTGATCGGCGTCCAAACGCAGAAATAGTACCGCGATCAATGTAGACAGAGCGGCGAGCAGCACTCCCGTCACCAAAATGCCGCGCGGAAAACACGAAACCAGACGCCACAGAATGTCAAGCATCCGATCGATTCGTCGATATACCATCACACTTTCCCCTGTCCCGCTGCAGGCCGCCGAAAAAAAGCCTGCGGACCCAAGGATGGTCGATCAAAATCCCCTCGTGTCCCCCACCCGAATCGAACGCAATTCGGACTTCGGGAGGCGGGATCATGTGATTGAATTTCCACTCCTCCGTATCTTTGCTTTTCGGAATCTCAGAACCGGTAATAGCTTTCCAGGCGGAACCAGTGGGCTGAGTTGTCGCTGGCATAGTAGCTGCCGGGTTTGAGCAGAGCCGCCTCGAGCCGCAGAATCCAGTTTTTGGTGGCGGAGTAGTCCAGGAAGCTGCTGTAGAGCTGTCCCATGGTTTTGCCGCTTCGCGGGTTGCCAAAGGGATCGGTATAGCCGGCGACCGTGTCGGCCCGGAGCAGGGAGCCGGCGTTGGTCCAGCGAACCTTGTCGTGCAGCTGGAGGATGGCTTCGAGGCGATAGTTGTGCAGATTGGTCCAGTTGCCGCGATTGGCGATGGGCATCAGCTCTTCGCGCCAGATCGGGTATTCGGCAGCCACCGGATGCCATCCCTTGTAGGTATTGGCGGTTTTGTCTTCGCCACGCATCCAGGTGTACTGCAGGTTCAATTTGGGCGAGAACGGCAGATTGCCCGGTAGCAGGAAGCCGAGTCGCAGGTCGGACATCATGCCTTTCATGTCGCGGTCGGTTTGCCGCAGTTTGCCTCTTTGCACGGCGAATTCCGCGCTGTAGTCAATCAGGTCGTGGGGCTTGCCAAAGATGCGGCCTCCCGTGATGTGGAGCCGGACGTCATCACCAATGACGAAGTCATCCCTGATCTGATTGTACATGTAGTAAAGATCGGTGTTGAAGGCAGGGTTGATCTTCTCGGTCCAGTAGATGCCGGTGAGCAGGGTGTCGCCGCGGCGCAGTCGCCGGTTCCGGTCGTTTATGACAATGAAGTCATCGGTCTTGCTGCTGTAGAACCCAAACAGGTCGACGGTGGTGTTTCCCTGTTGCCACGTGCCGCGCAGACCGTCGAAATAGATGCCCCGACCCTGGTCATAGGCCGTTCCCTCGAGAACAATCATTCCTCGGCCAAGGATCAGGTCCTGGCGGCCAATGGTCAGGCGGAGCGGCAGGCCACCGACTTCGTCAAAGGTGATTTTCAGCTGGTCGAAGATGACTTCATCAGGGAAGCGCCAGGTGATTGTGTCCTGGTTGTTGGGATCGAGAAAGTGACTGCTGACATGATGCCAGCGTTGCGCCAGACGAAGATCGAAGCGCAGCTTGTCCGTGATGGCGTAGTCCAGCCAGAGTCTCGTCCGGACGCGCAGCCATTGGACGGCGGGGCCGCTGGGGATCGCGCCGTCAGGAGAAAAGGTATTACGGTGGATGTGGGTGCCGCGAATTCGGATATCGCCTCCCCAGCTGAAACGGTCGGTTTCACCAAACTTGCGAGCGGCTTCTCCCGCGCTCACGGTTTGGACGAAGACCAGAGTTAGGATTATGGTCGCGAGAGTGATGGCTGAGTTGCGTAATTTCATGGCTTTTCTTCCTTTTGTATTGCTTTCAGATTAAGTGCTGATCCCGACGAAGCCTACCAGTCATTCCAACGCAAGCCGACCACCTGTTCCAAGGCAAAATAACCAGTTTATTGGAGCGAAGTGACGCTGGCATTTTTGTCTTACGTCAAGTCGCTGTCAAGGTCAAGTCGGGATCGCCTTTTACGCGTAGATTCTCCTTTCAGAGCGAGTCGGCAGGCGTGTTGAACGAAGGAGTCGAGAACGACGCCAGCCACCGTAGGCTCGCCGAGGTAGTCATGCCAGGCTTCGACCGGCAGTTAGCTGGTGATAACAGTGGATCGCAGCTTGTGGTGATCTTCGAGGATTTCGTGCAGATCACGGCAACCGGCGGTGGTCATGGGGCAAAGGCCCCAATCGTCGAGAGCGAGCAAGTGGGATTTGCCTGTCTTGGCTAGCATCTTGGGGTAACTCCCTTCGGCCCTGGCCAGTGTCAAGTCTTCCGTCAATCGTGAAACCGCAGATAGAGGGACGTGTAGTCGAGGCGACACCTTTGAGTTATTCTTCGAGCAACGTATAGAGAACCGAATAAAAGTGATGGTCGACATCGGCTTGATAGTCCATGTTCACCCGGGCCTTCTTCCACTCGGCAAACTGGCAGGGGGGCAATTGGTAAGGACTCGAGGGCCGAACGATTCCGTCTTACGAGAATTTCTGGCGGCAGCCGGGGAACTTCTTGAAGGGACTCTGGGTGAACCGCCCCACCAGCTCACCGATGGCGGGGTTGACCTCGGCCAGACTGAAGAAGATCCGGTTGCTCAGCCGCGCCAGAATGAAGTACTCGGCATTCAGGACCGCCGCCTCCAAGTGCTGAGAATGCTAACAGGACGTTCTGTCTTCTCTTGGTCAAAGTATGCTGGATTCACCAGAAATCCGGGTCTTTTTCGGCCCGGATTTCTTGTCTGCATGCTGGACCTTGGCAGGTCGTTGATAGGGTCAGCCCTTGGAACCTCCGGCCTGCTGCAACGGCTTGTCATCGACAGCAGGACGATTTTGATTGCGGATCGGCAAGGCCTGAAAGAAATGGCGGACCTGGTCTTTGACTTTCTGGTCCATGTGTTCTCCTGATTGCCCTTGGTAGGGACCTGCCGGAATTGGAAAGCCCTTTTTGATTCTGAGCGCCACCCCGAGTTCAGCAGGCGGTTTCCCAAGTTATTTTCTTGCAAAGGGCTTGGAAAATGTTAGCGTTTACATATCAGGTCTGGGCGAAAACTTGGCGTATCCAAAATTAGCGGAGCTTCTTTTTATCCAAGGAGAGATTTACCATGACGATCCAGAAGAAACAGGCGTTTGTGTGGTTGCTGCTGGCCGTAGCCTTAATGGCGTTCGGTCTGGCGGGATGTAGACAGGAAGAGCCGACCGCGGCCGAAGAACCTCAGATGAACGTTGTCCAAGTGGCATCCTCTGCCGGCAGTTTTAACACCCTGGTAGCGGCAGTCGAGGCTGCCGGGTTGGTGGAGACCCTTTCCGGACCGGGTCCCTTTACCGTGTTCGCGCCGACTGATGAAGCTTTCGCCAAACTGCCGCCGGGAACCATCGACGAGTTGCTCCAACCCGAAAACAAAGACCAGCTGGTGTCCATTCTTACCTATCACGTGGTCTCGGGCAAAGTGATGGCCGCCGACGTGGTGCAGTTGACCGAAGCGACAACGGTTCAGGGTCAAAGCATAGCCATCGATACCAGTGAAGGGGTCAAGGTCAACGACGCCAATGTGGTGCAGACCGACATTGCCGCATCCAATGGAGTCATTCATGTAATCGATACGGTGTTGCTGCCATAGTAGCGCGGCACCCGCCCACCCGAAAAAACGCACCAAAGGTACGCAGGTTTTACCAGATACCCGGGTCTTGTAGGCCCGGTTTTTTTGTCCGCATGCTGGACCTTGGCAGGTCGTTGATGGGGTCAGCCCTTGGAACCTCCGGCCTGCTGCAACGGCTTGTCATCTGCAGAAGGACGATTTTGATTGCGGATCCGCAAGGCCTGAAAGTTTAGCGCGAGGTTCCGCAAAGCAGGTGGTGCGTATTGATGCGCTGCCTGACGCAGGTCGATCCAGGCCCAAGCCGGGAAAATGGTTGGCATTATCGGTACCGCAGTGTATGAGAGAGGGGTTTTATTCACCCATTGTGAAGAATGGAGGCGCAACGGCGAACCATGATCAAAATTGATTTCGATAAGATGGGCGGGCTGATCCCGGCGGTGA
>PWVL01000044.1 GCA_003561875.1 Desulfuromonadales bacterium
CCGCCGAAATCGTACTCTTCGTAATTCATCTTCAGGCCGTAGGCGGCGGCAACGACATCAAGAACCTTGACGCCTTCGCGAAGCACCTCGGGACCGGTACCGTCGCCGGGCATCAGGGCAATATTGTAGGATTTCATCTCAATCTGTTCCTTTCTTTCGCATGTAATCGCGTGGGACGAATAGGGCTTGCGGTCAGCATGAAACCCGCCGGGCGCTACTATAGAACCCGGCACAACCGCTGTCAAATACTCTGCTTAAAGGATGGTGTCAGTAGCGTGCATCGGCAAATTCAACCCAGCCGCCGGCTTTCACCAGAGCCTTGTCAAAAGGCGACAGGGGAAAGTCAAAGCTCAGCTCCTGTCTGGAACCGGCCGCAACCAGTCGCTGCCGATCCAGGTCCACGGCCACCGTAACCACACCCTGCTGCTGCAGGGCAAACAACCGGTCGATGTCCGCAGCCGGCAACTCAATGGCCAGCATGCCGCAGTTGAACATGTTCTGCCGGAAGATCCGCGCATAGCCTTCGGCAATCACCGTATAGATGCCGTTGACTTCCAGGGCCCAGGGGGCGTGCTCCCGGGAGGACCCGCAACCAAAGTTCTTGCGCGTCACGATGACCGCCGCCTGTTTGAGAGCCTCGCCACGTGGGTCAAAGCCTTCCAGGGTGAGATCCTCCAGCAGATAAGGCTGGAGCGCCTCCTTGGTCACTTCGGTCAGGTAGCGGGCCGGAATGATTTCGTCGGTATTGATATCGGACCGGTCGAGAAATATCGCGGGTCCGCCAAATGTTCTGTTCATGTCGTATCTGCTCCTTGATCAAAGTCCCGTCTGAATCACAGGTCGCGAGGGTCGGTTACAACACCTTTGACGCCGCTGGCGGCAGCGGTGGCGGGACTCATAAGATAGACCATACCGCCCTGCCCCATGCGTCCCTGAAAATTCCGGTTGCTGGTGGCGGCACAGGCTTCGCCGGGAGCCAGTACGCCGTTGCTCATGCCGAGACAGGCTCCGCAGGTGGGGTTGGTAATACAGAAACCGGCGTCCATGAAAATTCCCAGAATACCGAGTTCCATGGCTTCACGGAAAATCTTCGGCGAAGCCGGAGAAAGGATTCCCCGCACCCCGGGAGCCAGTTTCCTGCCCTTGAGAACTTCCGCCGCCTGCTGCAGATCTTCCAGACGACCGTTGGTGCAGGTGCCGATATACACCTGATCGACCGGAGCATCGCGAAGATCCCGGGCATTGGTGACACAGTCCGGTTTGTAGTCGAAGGTGACCTGCGGCTGCAAATCGCTTACATCGATATTCAAAACCCGGTCGTACTCGGCGTCGGGGTCCGAATGCCATTTGCTGAAATCGGCCAGGGCCGCTTCTTTAGAAGGGTAATCGGCACTGATAAAGGGCCACAGATAGTCCACAGTCACCGCGTCGGGCCAGCAGATACCGCTGGTGCCGCCGGCCTCGATGGCCATGTTGGTCAGGGTCATGCGGGCATCCATGCTCATGGCGTCCACCACCGGACCACGAAATTCGATGACCCGGTCCGTGGCGCCGTTAACGCCCAGCTGCTTGATGACGTAGAGAATCACATCCTTGGAAACCACCTGCTCCTGCAACTGTCCGGTAATGTTCACCAGAATGCTCACCGGTTTGCGAAAGGCGCAGACCCCCTTGAGAATCCCAACCTCCAGATCGGTGGTGCCTACACCGGCCGCAAAGGCCCCGAAAGCGCCGTGGGTGCAGGTGTGACTGTCCCCCATGATGACCGTAAAGCCCGGCCGAATGAAGCCCTTTTCCGGGAAAAGCACATGGCAGACGCCGTTTTGTCCCACATCGAAAAAATCGGCGATACCGTGACGCCCGGCCCAATCCCGCAGAATTTTCCCCTGCACAGCCGTCTTGCTGTCCTTGGCCGGAGTGACGTGGTCGATGACCGCCTTGATTTTGGTCGGATCGAAGACCCGATCCTTTTCCCGCCACTGCAGATCCGCAATCGCCACCGGCGTGGTGATCTCGTGACAGAGCACCCGGTCGAGATCCAGCACATAGGTCCCTTCAAAGGGTTCATCCCGCAGATGCGCGGCAAAAATTTTCTCAGCTATCGTTTGTCCCATTTACCTGCTCCTCATACCAGTAGCCCCGGCGCAGTCCGAAGCCGGTTCGTTATAGTCCGCCCGATGTGCGCTGCAGAACACTGGCGAGCTTGTTCAACGCATTGATGTAGGCTTTGGCGCTGGCAACAATAATGTCGGAATGGGCGCCCTGCCCCAGCACCTCCCGCCCCTCGTGCTGCAGTCGCACGGTGCATTCGCCCTGGGCATCGGTGCCGCCGGTAATGGCACCGATGGTGAAATCCTTGAGCGCCGCCTGGCTTCCTGTCAACTTCTTGATCGCCTTGAAGGTGGCGTCCACCGGTCCGTTGGCCATCACCGCAGTCTTCTTCACCTTGCCGTCAATTTCCATGGCCACAGTGGCGGTCGGTGCAGCAAAGGAACCGGAAGTCACACTCATCTCCAGCAGTTTGTAGCGTTCTTCAATGCGTACGATTTCGTCCGCCACGATGGCGTCGAGATCTTCGTCATAAATGTCCTTCTTCTTGTCGGCCAGAGCCTTGAAACGGACAAAGGCCTTATCGAGGTCTTCCTTGCCCAGATCGTAACCCAACTGGGTGAGACGCTGACCAAAGGCGTGACGACCCGAGTGCTTGCCGAGTACCAGTTTATTCTGGGTCAGACCGATGGATTCGGGAGTCATGATCTCGTAGGTCGTCTTCTCCATGAGGACGCCGTGCTGATGAATTCCCGCTTCATGGGCAAAAGCATTGGCACCGACAATCGCCTTGTTGGGCTGCACCACGATCCCGGTCACCGTCGAAAGCAGGCGACTGGTGGCATAGATATGTTCCGTCACCACGTTGGTTTGGAACGGCAGAATATCCTGGCGGGTCCGCAGGGCCATGACCACCTCTTCCAGGGAGCAGTTACCGGCCCGCTCGCCGATGCCGTTGATGGTGCACTCGACCTGTTCGGCGCCGGCCTGAATAGCGGCCAGAGAGTTGGCCACCGCCAAGCCAAGATCGTTGTGACAATGTACCGAAAGAATCGCCTGCTCGACATTCGGCACATGATCCTTCAAATACTTGATAATGTTGAAATATTCCGAAGGTATGGTGTAGCCGACGGTGTCTGGTATATTGACCACTTTGGCACCGGCGGCGATCACTTCTTCCACCACCCGGGCCAGAAAAGGCAGTCGGGTTCGAACCGCATCCTCGGCAGAAAACTCCACGTTGGATGTGTAACCGGCCGCCCGACGCACTGCCGCCACGGCGGTGTCGATCACCTGCTGCTCGCTCATTTTGAGCTTGTACTGCATGTGAATATCGCTGGTGGCGATAAAGGTATGAATACGCCCCCTTTCACCGGCGGGTTTGAGTGCCTTCCAGGCACAGTCAATGTCCTTGTCATTGGCCCGGCAGAGTCCCGAGACCTGACTGTGGCGGGTGGCCTTGGCCACTCTCTTTACCGCCTCGAAGTCGCCCTCCGAAGCGATGGGAAAGCCGGCTTCGATGACATCCACGTTCAGTTTCTCCAGTTGCGCGGCGATGCGCAGTTTTTCCTCGACGTTCATGCTGGCGCCGGGGGACTGTTCGCCATCGCGCAAGGTCGTATCGAAAATCTTGATGTTTTTGATGCTGTCCATGGTCCCTCCAGGATTCTGTTCCTACTCCGGTTTCATGTTGTGGTCAGCGCCTGCCGCACGCACCGTCCCCTTGAATACTGAGACTGGTGAATCCTCATCGCGGCACACGGGGCCTTTGTCATCCCCTGCCGACCCTGTACCCGGGCGCCCTGCAGACAAAAAAAAGCGCCCACCCAGACACAGGGGCGAGAGCTTTCGCTTCGCGGTACCACCCTGATTCAACCGCCACGGCGGCCCTTCGTTAACCCTTTACGCGGGAACACGGCCCGAACTGACGCACGCTGATCGCAACATGCGCTTGATCCGGACGGCTCGGAGGCGAGTTCAACCCTTCACTGTACCGGCTCGCAGCAACCGCCGGCTCTCTGCAACAGGGGACGGGCCTACTACTCCTCTTCAACGCCTTTAAGTTTCATTTAGCGGCCATTTAAACCAGATCGGCTTTAGGATTGTCAAGGAATTTTACGCCAACCCACCGAAATAGCATCGATTTTCAGGGAAACAAGACGATCTTTCGATAAGCTAAAACTTTGCAGATTGCGCCGGGAGTCCCGCAATGGGCAGCCGGGCAATGGCATCCGCCGAAACAACCGGGATCCGCCTATAACCCTATGGATCGGTTTTCGAGCGCCGATTACGACGAAACGGCGGCAACGTGACCAGATATCCAAAGGGACCGGAAAGTACGTAGGCACTGATCAACGCAAACAGCATGATCTGTGGTTCGGCCACCACGACAATGATCAGGAAAATCGACAGCACCAGAAAACCGAAGGGCTGCCGCTTGACCAGCCCGGGATCTTTAAAGGAGTAGTAACGCACATTGCTGACCATCAACAAGGCCAGAACGTAGATGAGCAAAAGAACCGACACCTTGCGAATGGTTCCGGTTCCACCAAGATGGTAGAACAGCAGCACGGAGGTGGCCACCATGCCGGCGGCCGCCGGAATCGGCAGACCGAGAAAACGCTTCGACTCCACCGTATCGACCTGCACGTTGAAACGGGCCAGCCGCAAAGCCCCGCAGACCACGTAGAGAAAAGCCGCCAGCCATCCCAGTTTGCCGAAGGGCTTCAGCGCCCAGGCATACATGAGCAAACCCGGGGCGACGCCAAAGGCCACCAGGTCCGCCAGGGAATCGTACTCGACGCCGAAACGGCTGGTCGTGCCGGTCAGCCGAGCGACCTTGCCGTCCAGGCCGTCGAAAATCGACGACACCAGGATAAACCAGGCGGCAATGACGAAATTGCCGTGCATAGTGGCGATGATGCCGTAAAACCCGGCGAACAAACTGCCGGTAGTGAAGAGATTGGGCAGAAGATAAACGCCTTTTCGAAGACTGCCCCGGCGATCAAAAGACGGTGCCGGATCGTTCATTTCAAATAACCAAGAATGGTTTCGCCGGCGGTGGCCCGATCTCCCACCTTGACCAGAATGTCCGAATCCGCCGGAAAATAAACATCCACCCGGGAACCGAAGCGAATCAGTCCACAACGCATGCCGCGCGTGAGAAGATCGCCGACCTGGGGATAGACCACAATCCGCCGCGCGATCAGTCCGGCAATCTGAACAAAGAGCAGTCGCTTGCCGGAGGGGTGTTCCAGCAGGGTTCCCGCCTGTTCATTCTGCAAACTTGCCTTGTCCAGCACCGCGTTGAAAAACTCACCTTTGTGATAGTACCTGTCGATGACCTTGCCATCGCAGGGTACCCGGTTGACATGTACGTCGAAAACCGACATGAAAATGCTGACCTTGATGGTCTCGCATTTGAAATAACGCTCTTCCGTTACCGGCCCGACAAATACCACCTTGCCGTCCGCAGGAGAGACCACCGCCGACTCTTCGGCGTCCAGGTGGCGTTCGGGGTTGCGAAAAAAATAGACTGTGAACAGGGTCAGGGCGAGAAACAGAACGGTCAGCAACCCCCAACCGAGAAGCGCGAAGACCAGAGTCACGAAAGCGAACAGGCCGATAAAGGGATAACCTTCCGAAGCGACCGGCTGATGCTGATTCTTCATGGTGAATACCTCTGATGGGCCGCGCCGCGAGGTCCGGAACAACACCTCGAGCGCTGGCGGACTGTTAAAATCGGTCAGACCGAAACAACGGCCTGCAAGGCTCGTCAAAGAACCGCCAAAAGCTCTCTTTACTTGTACAAGCGGACTGGCGGAATGCCATTTCTTTCAAGGTTTCACTTCCGCTTGTTGCGTCCAGTTCATCATACCGCGCAGACGTCCCCCCACCTCCTCCACCGGATGTTCGGCGTGCTGGCGACGACGAGCGGTCATCAGGGGAAGGCCGGCTTGATTTTCCAGAATAAAATCCCGGGCGAAGCGGCCGTCCTGAATCTCTGCCAGGATCTCGCCCATGACCCGGCGGGTCTCTTCGGTGACAATCCTTGGACCCCGGGTCAGAGCGCCGTACTCGGCCGTATTGGAGATGGCATCCAGCATGCCGGTGAGCCCCCCCTCATAGAGCAGATCAACCACCAGCTTCAGCTCGTGGAGACATTCAAAGTAGGCCATTTCCGGAGTATAGCCCGCTCCCACCAGGGTCTCGAAGCCGGCCTGTACCAGGGCTGCGGTACCGCCGCAGAGCACGGCCTGCTCGCCGAAAAGATCGGTCTCCGTCTCCTCACGAAAACTGGTCTCGATAATTCCGGCCCGCCCCGACCCAATGGCGGCAGCATAGGCGAGGGCCAGTCCCCGGCCGATGCCGTCGGGATCCTGATGGATAGCGATAAGGCTGGGAACCCCGCCGCCCCGGAGAAATTCCTGGCGTACCATATGGCCAGCCCCCTTGGGTGCCACCATAAAAACATTGAGATCCGGTCGAGGCACAACCTGCCCATACAGAACACTGAAGCCGTGACCAAAGACCAGACAGCCTGCCTGCTTCAGACGGCCCTCGACGGAAGCGTGATAGATGGCTCCGTGCAACTCGTCGGGAGCCAGCATCATGACGAGATCGGCGGCTGCCACCGCCTCACCGGTCTCCAACACCCGCAGCCCTGCGCGAGCGGCCGCTTCGCGGGAAGCACTGTCTAAACGCAGCCCCACCACCACATCGACACCGCTGTCTTGCAAGTTATTGGCATGCGCCCGACCCTGGCTGCCGTAGCCGATGATTGCCACTGTCTTTCCGGCGAGCAGGTTCCGGTCAACATCCCCGTCATACAAAACCTTCATCATTACATAGCCTTTCAGCAGGGGACCGCCCTTACAAACCCCTTCCCATGACAACCGGACCAGAACGGACCAATTCCTTGATGCCCATGGGCCGAAGCAGATCAATCACCGCGTTGAGCTTGGTCGGGGCACCGGTGATTTCCAGTGTATAGGAACGGGGCGTAACATCCACTACCTTGGCGCGAAAAATGTCGACAATCCGCAACACTTCCGCACGGGTATCCTCTTCCGCCGTTACCTTCACCAGAGCCATTTCCCGCTCCACGTAATCCTGTCCGGTAAAATCTGTCACCTTGATCGTGTCAATCAACTTGTTAAGTTGCTTGGTGATCTGCTCCAGAATCCCGTCGTCGCCGCAGGTGACAATGGTCATGCGGGAAACGCTCGGGTCCAGGGTCGGCGCCACGGAGAGGCTTTCAATATTAAACCCGCGACCGGAGAACAGCCCCGCTACCCGGGTCAGAACGCCGAATTCGTTTTCCACCAGAACTGATATAGTATGTTTCATTTTGGCAAAATCCCCCTGGATGCGATCGAAAGCCGTCTAGGAAGCCAGCACCATCTCGTTGATAGCCGCCCCGGCCGGTACCATCGGCATGACATTTTCTTCCCGATCCACCTTGAATTCCATGATTACCGGTCCGGGTGTCTCAAAGGCCTTGCAGATCACCTCACGCACCTGATCCGGCCGACTGACGCTGAACCCGGTGGCGCCGTAAGCTTCGGCGAGCTTGACGAAATCGATGGGCAACTCCAAGGGCGTCTGGCTGTAACGACGGTCAAAGAACAATTCCTGCCATTGGCGTACCATACCGAGATACTGGTTGTTGAGAATAACGATCTTGACCGGCAGACCGTACTGGACCAGGGTCGCGAGCTCCTGGGAATTCATTTGAAAGGAACCGTCGCCGGAGATATCGATCACCTGCCGTTCGGGAAAAGCCACCTGAGCACCGAGCGCCGCCGGCAGACCGTAGCCCATGGTTCCCAAGCCTCCGGAGGTGAGAAACGTACGAGGCCGGCTGAAGGCAAAAAACTGCGCCGTCCACATCTGGTGCTGGCCAACCTCGGTGGTAATGATGGCATCCTCGCTGCAGAGTTCGCTCAGCTGCTCGATCACGTATTGGGGCTTTATGACGCTGTCACTGGACTGGTACACCATTGGGTAGCCACGCTTCCAGGCGGCAATTTCTTCTCGCCAGGGGCCCATGGCATGGATCAGGGCAGGCAGTTCGTCGCTGCGCCGATCCAGGGCGTCGGCAAGTTTCTTTAGAACGTCTTTGAGATCACCGACAATGGGCAGATCGACCCGCACATTCTTTTTGATGGAGGTCGGGTCGATATCGATATGGATAATCTTGGCATGGGGAGCAAAAGAAGCGATCTTGCCCGTGACCCGATCGTCAAAGCGGGCCCCCACCGCGATCAGAAGATCGGAGTGGGTCACCGCCATATTGGCGTAATAAGTTCCGTGCATGCCGAGCATGCCCAAGGATTGGGTGTGCCGCTGCGGAAAAACCGCCATGCCCAGAAGGGTGGTGGTGACCGGAATTCGGGTCATCTCGGCAAAAGCCAGCAACTCCTCCGAAGCATCCGCGCCACTGGCGCCTCCACCCACATAAATCACCGGCTTGCGCGCCGCCATGATCAGGTTGGCGGCCTTTTCCACCTGACGCAGATTGCCGCTGTATGTCGGCTTGTACCCGCGCATCTCGACCTTGTCGGGGTACTCAAACCAGGTACTCTGAATCTGTATGTCCTTGGGAAAGTCAATAAGTACCGGACCCGGGCGCCCGGTTCGGGCAATATAGAAGGCCTGCTTGATGATCCGGGCCAGGTCTTTTATGTCCTGTACCAGATAGTTGTGTTTGGTGATGGAACGGGTAATGCCGACGATGTCCACTTCCTGAAAGGCATCGTTGCCGATAAGCGGTGTCGGCACCTGTCCGGTAATGACAACCAGGGGAATCGAATCCATATAGGCAGTGGCAATGCCGGTAACGGTATTGGTGGCTCCGGGACCGCTGGTGGCGATGGCCACGCCCACTCTGCCGGTAGTGCGGGCATAGCCGTCTGCGGCGTGCACCGCTGCCTGTTCATGACGGGTTAGTATATGACGTATGGGATAATCCGCCAGATCGTGATAAATGTTGATAACGGTTCCACCGGGATAACCGAAAACGGTATCAACACCTTCCCTTAGCAGACACTCAAGCAAAATCTGTGATCCGGTCTTTTTCACAAACAACCTCCTGCAGAAAGCCTCATCAAGGATAGGGCGGCATCAAGCGTCTCAGTCCGCCTTGCAGATTGCGCCGGTATTGGCGGAGGGGACCGCCGCGGCATAGCGAGACAACCAGCCGCGGCCGATCTTCGGCTCCGGTCGCCGCCAGACCCTCCGACGACGGGCCATTTCTTCATCATCCACCAGCAGTTCAAGTCGTCGAGCGGGGATATCCAGTCGTACCGTATCCCCATCTTCCACCAGAGCGATAGGACCACCGACCATGGCTTCGGGAGAGATATGGCCGATACAGGGACCGCGAGTGCCGCCGGAAAAACGGCCGTCCGTCACCAGGGCCACGCTGTCTCCCAGTCCAAGTCCCATCAGGGTAGCTGTCGGTGCCAGCATTTCCCGCATTCCGGGTCCGCCCTTGGGACCCTCGTAACGGATCACCACCACATCGCCGGCAACAATCTGCCCGCCCATCAGCGCCGCCATGGCCTGTTCTTCGGAATCAAAACAGCGGGCCCGACCCTCAAAAAGCATCATCTTCTCCGAGACGCCGGATTGTTTGACCACCGCCCCGTCGGGAGCGAGATTGCCCCTGAGAATGGCGATTCCACCTTCGGCCCGCACCGGAGCGCTCATGGGCCGAATAACCTTCTCGTCCACCGGCGGCACTCCGGAAACGATTTCCTTCACCGTTGGACCGCTCAGAGTCGGGTTGTCCAGAACCAGTTTCCTCAGTTGGGAGAGGACACCGGGAACGCCGCCGGCGGCATCAAGGTCTTCCATGAAGTGTTTGCCACCGGGGTCCATGGAAGCCAATTGCGGAGTGGTCCTGCTGAGTTCGTCAAACATTTCCAGAGGCACGTCCACGCCAGCCTCATGAGCGATGGACAGCAGGTGCAGCACCGTATTGCTGGAACCGCCGAGAGCCAGATCAACCCGAATGGCATTTTCAAAGGCGGCCCGAGTCAAAATCTGCCGGGGCGTTATATTGTTCCGAACCAGATCGACAATCCGCTCACCGGAGGCGAAAGCCAGCCGGCGTTTGTGCGAAGAAACGGCCAGCGCCGTACCGCAGCCGATCAGGCTCATGCCAAGAGTTTCGGTAAGAATGGCCATGGTATTGGCGGTAAACAACCCCTGACAGGAACCGGCACCGGGACAGGCTTTCTCTTCGCAAAGGGTCAGTTCCTGCTCGTCGATAGCGCCAGCCTTGTAGCGGGCCATGGCCTCGAAGGTGTCGGTAACGAAGGAATAACGACGGCCTTCCCGTCCGGTACCGGTCAGCATGGGACCGGCGGTAACAACAATACTGGGAATGTCCAGGCGGGCGGCGGCCATCAGCATTCCCGGTGTGATCTTGTCACAATTGGTCAGCAACACCAGTCCGTCCAGGCGGTGAGCTTCGGCTATGGATTCAACCATGTCGGCGATCAATTCGCGGGTCGCCAGGGAATAGTGCATGCCCTTGTGACCCATGGCGATACCGTCACAGACCCCCGGAATGCCGAACAGAAAGGAGTATCCACCGCCAGTATGTACACCTTTTTCAATAAAACGTTCCAGGTCGCGCATGCCGATATGGCCCGGAATCAGGTCGGTAAAGGAAGTGGCAATCCCAATCAGAGGCTTGCCCATCTCAGAACGGGGAATACCGGTGCCGAGGAGCAGGGCACGATGGGGTGCGCGTTCAAAACCAAGGGTGATTGCATCACTGCGCTTGCTCGTCATAGAATCAAACCTCTCTGTACACATTGAGTGGAAAACATCGGATTTCTGGCATATTAGCGGCAAAGCAAACGCCTTGGCAACGCGGGAACACAACCCCGCAAAACAGGCCCCAATACAGAAAGGGTTCGAGCAACCAGCCCAAACCCTTTCAAAACCGGTACCGGGAAAAAACTACTGACTCCACGCCCGAATCATTGCCTCCATCTCATCCTTGCCGGCCAATTTCAGTTTCTGCATCTTCTTTCGTTCAATCTCTTCTTCAGGGGTCAAATACGGTCGTTGGTTCAACATCTCCAGCTGCCTTTCCAAAACCCTGTGCTCCTCGAAAAGAAGACGAAAACGGGGCTTCGCATCGCACAGTTGCTGGAGCATGTCCAGATCCTGTTCTTCCATTCAGCACCTCCCTGCAAAGGGTTGACAAAGAGCTACAAAACCGTATCTAAAATAACCAAAGCCCCAATTCTTGTCAACCTTGAATCGGATTGTCACCGGCCTGTCGGGAGAGCATTACTTCTGCTTCAGAAGGCCGGATATAGCGAGGTTCCAGGACTTCCAGAGCAATGGTCTCGCGGTTGCGCAGAGCCGCCAGGGCCAGTACCGCCGCCGCCGATGCACGAGGCTGCTGCAGGGCCCAGGGCGTGAAATGAGCGCGAGAACCGAGCCGCCGAACAATGAGGGAGCGGTAGACTTCGGCTCCGCTACCGATGAAAATCGTTTCTTCCGAGAGGGACTCCAGAAGTCTGTCGGGCGGCGCCACGACCTCCTTGCCCGTAAGCACGGGCAGCCCGGCCTCCCAACCGTAACTACCGGCGTAAACTTCCTGTTTGCGGGCATCGAGCCAGACGGACAACCCATGGGCGGGGCAGGGAATCTGCAGAGCCAGGGCGTGCAACGAAGAAACACCCACCACCGGTTTCTGGACCGCAAGAGCCAGGCCCTTGACCGTCGCTACCCCGACTCGAAGTCCGGTGAAGGAACCGGGGCCAAGTACGACTCCGAAAGCGTCCAGATCCGCAAGCTCTAAGCCGGCCGCCTTGAGAAGGTGCTGAAGCGCCGGCAGCAACCGTTCACTGTGAGTAGACGGAAGCTGCAGCAGAATCTCGCCGATAAGCTGTTCGCCGCAGCTCAGGGCGACACTGCCCGCGGCAGTCGAAGTATCCAGAGTCAGCAGATATTCGGCCATCACTGTCCCCCGGCGAAAAAACGTAAAATGTCGTTGTAGAAGGCCAGAGCCATCAGCAAGAGGATGAGCAACAGGCCGATCTGTTGGGCCGCCTCACGTACTCGCAGGGACAAGGGGCGTCGAAAAACCACCTCAAAGAGACCGAAGAGCAGGTGGCCGCCGTCCAGTACCGGAATGGGGAAAAGGTTGAGAATCCCCAGTTGAATGCTCAGAAAGGCAAGAATCGACAGAACACTGGCCAAGTCGGTCTGAGCCGCCTGCCCGGCGACCTGCACAACGGTGATCGGCCCTCCGATATTGCTGGTGGACACCTGTCCAAAAACCAGTTTCTTGATAAAAACCAGGGTCAGCTCGATCAATTCGACACTGCGGGCGACTCCCTGGCTCAGCGCTTCCCGGACCGGGAAGCGTCGCAAAGTGACTTCCAGTTGCGGGGCGATTCCGATAAGAAAATCACCCTGTCCGTCGCGACGGACCGGAACAAGGTCCAGTTCCAGAAGGCGGCCATCGCGCTTCACCAGAAAACGCTGAGAGGCACCTTCGCTCTTTTGAATAAGCCTTCGCAGATCGTACCAGGATTCAACGGGTTGCTCATCAATGGCAACAATACGGTCGCCGACAGCAAATCCTGCCCCATGGGCCGGCATTCCCGGCGCGAGGGCTCCGACTACAGCGGACTGCTCCGGCGACAGACCGAGTCCCTGCAGACCCTCAACTCCGGCCTGCGCCTCGAAAAAATGTGTCGGTTCAGTCTCTCCCTGATGCCGCACCTCCAAAACCACCGAATCTCCCGCCCGGTTCAGCAGCGCCCTGTCGGCTTCGGCCCAACTGTCGACGGTCTGCCCTGCGACGGCGACAATGCAGTCGCCGGCAGCCAGACCGGCCGCGGCGGCAACCGAATCGGAATGAACGTGACCGACGCAGGCGGGCTGGTCAAGATAGACCGGCCACTGCATGCCGGCCATAAAAGCCACGGGCAGAATCAAAAAAGGCAGGACCAGATTCATAAAAGGTCCGGCTGCCACGATGCCCAACCGCCGCCAGACACTTTTTTCCGCAAAGGAGCGATCCCGGTCCTTCTCCGAAAGCGGTTTTTCTTCTTCGCTTCCCTCTCCCAGCATCTGTACATATCCGCCCAGGGGAATGGCGCAGATCATGTACTCCGTTTCCCCCCATTGACGGGAAACCAGGCGCGGACCAAAACCCAGTGAAAATTTCAGGACCTTGACTCCGGCCAGCTTAGCCACTGCAAAGTGACCCAGTTCATGAATAAAAACCAGAATGCCGAGCAGGATGATGCCGGCGGGAATTGTCACCATAAAACCTCCGCTCAGCGGGTCTTCGCCAGAATGCGACGGGCTTCCTGCCGGCCCCAAAGGTCAGCCCGCAGAGCATCGTCGATCTGTTCCAGCGGAGCGCAATCGTGCCCGTCCAGAACCGTCCGCAGAGTCGCGGCGATATCCAGAAAACCAATCTGTTGCTGGAGGAAAGCCTCCACGACGACTTCATTGGCGGCGTTTAACGCCGCCGGGGCCGTTCCTCCGCAGTTCAAGACCTGGTAGGCCAGGTCGAGACAGGGAAATTTTTGCAGATCCGGTTCAAAAAAAGACAAGTTTTTCAGGGCGCATAGATCCAGCGGCGGCTGGTCAAGGAGTAGACGTTCGGGATAGGACAGAGCATAGGCGATGGGGGTCTTCATATCGGGAATGCCCAACTGGGCCATCACCGCGCCATCAACATATTCCACCATGGAATGAACGATGCTCTGAGGATGAATGTGAACCGCTATCCGGTCCGCGGGCAGGTCAAACAGCCAGCGCGCCTCGATGACCTCGAGCCCCTTGTTCATCATGGTCGCCGAGTCGATGGTGATTTTGCGACCCATGTTCCAGTTGGGATGTGCCAGGGCGTCTGCCAGGGTGACCCGGGTCAGATCCGTCTGCGGCCGATCCCGGAAAGGCCCTCCCGAAGCCGTCAGAATGAGGCGTCGCACATCCTGCCTGCGGTGCCCCTGAAGAGACTGGAAAATGGCGGAATGCTCGCTGTCCACCGGATAGAGACAGACACCCTTGCGGGCTGCCGCCGCCATCACCAGGGGACCTGCGGCCACCAGGGTCTCTTTGTTGGCCAGGGCGATATCCTTGCCGGCTTCGATGGCGGCCATGGTCGGTACCAGACCGGCCGCACCAACCACCGCCGTGACCACCATGTCCACCTCATGGTGGCTGGCGCAAGCGATCAGACCCTCGACACCGCAACAGACCTCGGGCCCCTTTGTTCCGAGTTCCCTACGCAAATCGCGGGCCGCCTCCTCACTGATCACGGACACCAGCTTGGGACGGAAACGGTGGATCTGTTCCTTCAGCCGCCGCAGATTGTTGCCGGCGGAAAGACAAACCACCTCATACCGATCAGGATAAGCGGCGACGATATCGAGAGTGCTCACCCCGATGGAGCCGGTGGCACCAAGAAGCGCTAATTTTTTCATGCTTGGGCATACCTTTCCAGCATATGCAGGTGGCCGGAATCCTTCCCTGCCGTCACCTTAAGGACCATCAACCCAGGAAATACCTTCCGTAATAATAGGCCAGAGGAAAAGCAAACAGCAAGCTATCGAGACGATCCAGAATACCCCCGTGGCCGGGCAGCAAGGATCCGGAATCCTTGACCGCACAAGCCCGTTTGATCATCGATTCGAAAAGATCGCCAAGCTGTGACAGAACTCCCAGACCAAGTCCCAGCACCAGACAATCCACATTGTTCAATACCGGGAAAAAAGTGTAGCGGGAAATGAAGGCGGCAAGCAAGCCACCGGCCAGACCGCCAATCGCCCCTTCGACACTTTTATTGGGACTGATCACAGGATACAGCTTGCGGCGCCCCAGATTGATCCCGGTGAAATAAGCTGCCGAGTCCGAGGCCATGACAATAAGCAGGACCAGGTAGATCCATTGCAGTCCGAAAGGCAGGGCCCGCAACAGCACCAGATGAGTTAACGTCAGAGCAATATAAACGAATCCGAAAAACAGCAGGGCCAGCTGCCCGATCACTTGCTGCAGTTCTCCATGCCGCCGGAGAAAGACCAGACCGAAAAACAACAGGGCCAGGGTCAAGCAGGGGAACAGGGCCTGCATGCCGAACCTGCCGCACAACGGAACAAGGGAAGCACCAAATACGATCGCCAATCCCCGCTCCGCGTGACGCTGACCGGGCAGGGTCATCTGATAAAACTCATACAGACCGACGACGGCGGCAAAGCTGATCAACAAGGTGAAGCCGGTAATACCGCCGAATTGAAGGATCAGGATCAGCAGGGGCAATGCCACCAGGGTGGTGAGAATTCTCTGTTTGATAATGTGCTCCTTAAAAACGCGTCAGGTTTCGGCAGAATCCTGTCTCGCCGTCAAGCCAAAACGACGCTGACGGGCACCAAAATCTTCGATGGCCTTGCGCAACTCTTCAGCGGAGAAATCAGGCCACAGAACCTCGCTGAAAAAGAATTCGGCATAAGCCAATTGCCAGAGCAGGAAATTACTGACCCGCATTTCCCCGCTGGTGCGGATCAGCAGATCCGGATCGGGCAGCCCGGCCGTATCGAGGTTGGCGGCAAAATGCGTCTCGTCGATCTCGTCAAGAGTCAGGCTCCCCTCAACAGCCTGGTGGACCAATCTGCGCACGGCGCGCAAAATCTCGTCCCGGGCACCGTAGGACAGGGCCAGAGTCAGCACCAGGCGCCCATTGCCGGAACTGCGCTGAATCGTCTGGTCAAGGATGCGCCGCACGGCTGACGGAAGCAGAGTAATATCACCGATGACCCGCAAACGAATCTCTTCCCGCATGAGGCTATCCAGTTCCTGGGCCAGAAATCGCGCCAGCAGTTCCATCAGAGCCGCAACTTCATCAGCGGGACGACCCCAGTTCTCGGAACTGAAGGCGTAAAGAGTCAGATGGGAAACCCCCAGAGCCAGGCATTCCCGCACCACTCGGCGGACGCTTTCGACCCCCTGCTGATGACCAAAGATCCGCGGCAGGCGGCGCTGCTCGGCCCATCGGCCGTTGCCGTCCATGATGATGGCGATATGGCGGGGAATATTCATAACCTCGGGCACCGTAAACAACTGTCCTGCACAGCGTAAAAAGCCGTTTCGAATCAAAAAACCGCTACACCCTATCATAAGGGCGAAAACCCGGCAATAAATTCAGCGGGGTTGAAAAAAAAGGGGCGCCGAGTACGGCGCCCCTGTTTCAGTGCGATAACAACCTGCTTGAAAGCGATGAGATCCCGGGTGAGAACGTCACGGAAGAGTCCCGCTCAGATCTCCATGATTTCAGTTTCCTTGTTCTCCACCACCTCGTCGGCCAGCTTGACGAACTGATCGGTGAGTTCCTGAATCTCTTTTTCACCGCGCTTCTGGTCGTCTTCGGTAATTTCCTTTTGTTTCTGAAGTTTTTTCAGCGCATCGTTGGCATCCCGGCGGGCGTTACGAATGGCTACCTTGGTATCCTCGGCCATCCTCCGCACCAGCTTAACCATCTCCTTGCGCCGTTCCTCCGTCAGGGGAGGAATGTTGATCCGGATCAGTTGTCCGTCCGAAGCGGGGTTCAAACCCAGATCGGCCTTGAAAATGGCTTTTTCAATCTCGGGGATCAGATTTTTTTCCCAGGGCTGAATGGTGATCAGCCGGGCTTCGGGAACCGCCAGAGTTCCGACCTGGTTCAGGGGTGTTGGGGTGCCATAATAATCCACCTTTACTTCATCAAGCAAATTCACCGAGGCGCGACCGGTGCGCACACGCTGCAATTCCTTTTTCTGAGCTTCAATGGATTTCTCCATCGCCTTTTTGGCGGTATTCATGACAGTGCTGTACATAGTCATCAATCTCCTTTGACGATAGTGCCGATTTCCTCGCCGAGAACGACCTTTTTGATATTTCCCCGACAGCTCAATTTAAACACGATGATAGGCAGGTTGTTGTCCATGCACAGAGAGGTCGCCGTGGCATCCATGACGTTAAGACCATTTTTCAGCACGTCCAGATAGGACAGGTGGGAGTAGCGAATTGCATCCTTGTGCTTGACGGGATCGGCACTGTAAACCCCATCCACCTTGGTCGCCTTGAGAATCACCTCGGCGCCAATTTCCATGGCGCGAAGACTGGCGGCGGTGTCGGTGGTGAAGTAGGGATTTCCGGTGCCGCCTCCCAAAATCACCACGCGCCCCTTTTCCAGATGGCGGATGGCACGGCGACGGATGTAGGGCTCCGCCACATCCCGCATCTCGATGGCCGTTTGTACACGGGTTATGACACCGATCTGTTCCAGGGCATCCTGCAATGCCAGGCTGTTAATCACCGTGGCCAGCATTCCCATGTGGTCGGCCCCTGCGCGGTCCATGCCGCTGGAAGCGGCAGCGACTCCGCGAAAAATGTTTCCGCCGCCGATAACCACCGCCACCTGCACGCCAAGTTCCAGGACCTCTCGAATCTCGATGGCCAGACCGGAAAGCACCTTGGGATCGATGCCGTAACCACGTTCGCCGGCCAGAGCTTCTCCGCTCAGTTTGAGTAAAATTCTGCCATAACGAGGTTTCCGGTCTGCCATAGTCCGTTTTCCCTTATTTGGTCATCGCTGCCACTTCGGCAGCAAAATCGTCGGTCCGTTTTTCCACACCCTCACCGAGTTGAAAACGGGCATAACGGCTCAACGCGATTCCGGCACCGAGTTCCTTGCCGAGGCTTTCAACAATTTTGCTCACCTTGTGATCGGGATCGATGACATAAGCCTGCTCGAGCAGGCAGGTCTCACCGAAATACTTGTTGATCTGGCCAACAATGATCTTTTCGATGATCTCGTCGGGCTTGCCGCTGTCCTTGGCTTTGGCCCGCATGATTTCTTTTTCTTTTTCGATAACATCAGCGGGAACCGAATCCCGGTCCAGATACTGGGGGTTGGCGGCGGCCACATGCATGGCCAGGTTACGACCCAGGGCAGCCACCCTGTCGTCGTCCGCTTTTTCGGTAGCCAACTCGACCAGCACGCCGATCTTGCCGACGCCGTGAATATAGCTGACCACCTGTCCCGAAGCCACATCAAACCTGACAAAACGACGGATATTGATGTTTTCGCCGATGGTGGCCACCTGGTGGGTCTGTTCTTCCCCCACGGTACGTCCGGTACCGGGAAAGGCACAGGCCAGCAAGGCCTCCATGTCGGCGGGGGCCTCCTTCAGAGCAGTTTCCGCAACCGTCTGGGCAAAAGCCACGAAGCCGTCGTTTTTGGCCACAAAGTCGGTTTCGGCATTGACTTCCACCAGCACCCCGCGCCCACCTTCACCGGCCGACACAATCAAGCCCTCGGCAGCCGCCCGGCCGGCCTTCTTGGCCGCGGCGGACAAGCCCTTTTTGCGCAGAATATCGACGGCCACTTCCAGGTCGCCCTCTGCTTCCGCAAGGGCTTTCTTGCAGTCCATCATACCGGCGCCGGTTTTGCCACGCAGTTCGGAAACCATCGATGCAGATATCTTAGCCACTCTCTCCTCCTGAATTGAACCGTTGTTTGCCGACGCTTTTCGGCAAAACGACGGACTGACAACTGTCGCCGGGCAGAACCCGTTAAGATAATGAGAAAAAAGGCGGCCAGAACTCCGGACCGCCTCTTGGGTTTTACAACCGTGAGTTACTCCTGATCGCCAGTCATTTCAGACGCCATCTCAGCGCTCTCAACCATCGCCTCGTCAGCGGCATCTTCCGCCTCGCTACGGTCTTCCCGCAGGATGGCCTGGCGGGCCTGCTCACCTTCTGCGCAGGCGTCGGCCATACGGGAAACAAAAAGCCGGATGGCTCGAATGGCATCATCGTTGCCGGGAATGATATAATCGATTTCGTCAGGGTCACAATTGGTATCCACAACCGCTACCACGGGAATTCCGAGCTTGCGCGCTTCCTTGACGGCAATGGCCTCTTTCTTCGGATCGATGACGAAAATCGCGCCGGGAAGCTTGTTCATGTTCTTGATGCCGCCCAGGCTTTTTTCAAGCTTTTCCCGCTCCCGCTCCAGGCCGAGCACCTCTTTTTTAACCAGCAGGTCATAGGTACCGTCCTGAGACATAGTCTCGATCTTTTTCAACCGCTCGATACTGCGCTTGATAGTACTGAAGTTGGTCAGCATGCCGCCCAGCCAGCGGCTGTCCACATAAAACTGACCGGTACGCTCGGTTTCCTCGCGAACGGCGTCCTGGGCCTGTTTTTTGGTGCCGACAAAAAGCACCTTGTCGCCGTTCTGAACCGTCTGCTGCAGAAAACCGTAAGCCTCCCTGAAATAGCGAACCGTTTTTTGCAGATCGATAATGTAGATGCCGTTACGCGCACCGAAAATATACGGCTTCATCTTCGGATTCCAGCGCTTGGTCTGGTGGCCGAAGTGAACACCGGCCTCGAGTAGTTGTTTCATGGTAATCTGGGACATGATCTCTCCTTTTGCGGCAGTTTTGATTGCTTCCGCGTCCTTCCTTCCCGCCAGAACCCCGCACTGTTCGGGGCACCACTGAGTCGGGTCCAGACGCGTGCTCATTTGAACAACGTGTCTGTTTAACACGGATTATTGCCCGTGGCAAGGAGAAAAGCGGGGCTCGGAGGCCGTCGATTCCATTGCGCGGGGTGGTCGAACTGTATTACTATTCGCTCCATGTCAAGTCGTCGAATTCAACACTACCTGCTCGCGGAGACGGCCGTTCCCATGGCCATGGGACTTGTCGTCTTTACCTTTGTGCTTCTGCTGGGCCGCCTGCTGCGGCTGGTGGAGCTGATTATCACCAAGGGCGTTCCCCTGGCTGAGATTGCGCGGCTTTTTCTCAGCCTCATGCCGACTTTCCTGGTGCTGACTATTCCGCTGGCTTTTCTGCTCGGGGTGATGCTGGGATTCGGCCGGCTCTCGGCCGATCGGGAAATTCTGGCCCTCAAGGCCGGCGGTGTCAGTCTCTACCAGATAACCTGGCCCGTCGTGCTGCTGAGCCTGCCGGCCTGCCTGCTGACTGCAGGCATGTCCCTCTACCTGAGGCCGGCCAGCGAGGGCTTTTTTCGCCAACAATTGTTTGACATCGCTGCCAGCCGTGCTTCCGTGGCCCTGCAGGCGCAGGTTTTCAACGACGGTTTTCCGGGCCTGATCCTGTATGCGAACCGAATCGACGAACAGACCGGTACCCTGCGTGAGGTTTTTATCTCCGACGAACGCCAACCGGAGACACCCACCCTCATTGTGGCGGACGCAGGCCGTCTGGTTTCCGACCGGACGACCCAGAGCCTGTTTTTACAGCTGGAACGGGGCACCATGCACCGCCAGCCCCGCGGCGGCGAAGGCAGGGCCGACGTTGAGAACTACCAGGTACTGCGCTTCACAAGCCACGACATTCAGCTCGACATGGAGGAAGCTACCGAAACCGGCCAGCGGCGCATTCGCAATAAGGAACTGGCGATGGACGAACTGCGCACTGCTATTGACGGAGCCACAGGGGACGACAGACAGGAACTTCTTGCCGAGCTGCACACTCGCATGGCTCTGCCTTTTGCGCCGCTGCTCTTTGCCCTGCTCGGTGTCCCCCTCGGAATTCAGCCCCATCGCAGCGGTCGGGGAGGGAATTTCGCCATCGCCCTGGGCGTGTTCCTCTGCTACTATCTGGCCCTGTCCTTCGGCCAAACCCTGGTAGCCGATGCCGGCTGGCCGGCGTTAACGCTCTGGTTGCCCAACGGCCTGTTTCTGGCGGCCGGCGTCCATCTGCTGCGCCGCGCTGCGATGGAACGGCCCCTCTTCCCGCTGTCCGTTCCCCTGCATGCCCTGGCCCGGGCAGGCCGCCGCCTTTTTCGTCCCGGAGGCCGTTCGTGACCCTCATCAGCCGTTACCTTCTGCGCTCTTTCGGTCGGGTCTTCGGACTCGCCCTGGCGGCCTTCATCGGCCTCTATCTGCTGGTCGACTTCTTTGAACGGGTCGACAACTTTATCGAACACGGCGCCGCCGCCCACCATTACCTGCGTTATTTCACCCTCAAGATCCCCTTCATTGCCCTGCAGGTAGCTCCTCTGGCCTGCCTTCTGGGAGTATTCATGACCCTTGGTGGGCTGTCTCGCAACAGCGAATTGACAGCCATGCACGGCGCCGGAATCAGCCTTTGGCGGATTACCCGCCCCCTGCTCCTGACCGGGCTGCTGGTCTCCCTGCTGGCTCTGGCCGCTGCAGAATACCTGGTTCCGGTCTGCGTCAAGCGGGCCAACCTGATCTACAACAGCGAAGTGCGCGGAGATCCTTCGGTAATAATCCAGCGCAGTCGCATCTGGCTGCGGGATGGCCGCAGAATCATCAACATTCGCCTGGTTGAAGCGGACGCCAGTGAACTGCGCGGCCTGACTCTGCTCGATCTGGACCAGGATTTCAAACTCGCCGGACGTAAGGATGTTCCCCGGGCGATCTTCGTCGACAACACCTGGAAAACGGACTTTCTTGTCGAACGCCGATTCGACGACCAAGGACTCACCGCCAGTCGTCTTTACTACGACCGAAGTGTCGACTTTCATCTCACGCCAGAGGATTTCCGTCTTCCCGGCGGCAGGCGCAACGATGACCTGGGCTATCGGGAACTGCGCCGGCTGGCCACCCGGCTTCGCGCCGAGGGCTATGACCCGGTACGCTTTGAAGTGGACATGCATGCGCGACTGGCGACCCCGCTGGCCAGCCTGGTCATGGCCTTCCTCGGCATCCCCTTCGCCTTGCGCAAGGGACGCAGCAGCGGCCTGGCCCTTGGCGTCGCCATGAGCGTGATGATCGGTGTGGCCTATTTTATTGTGCAGGCCATTGCTCTTGCCTTCGGTTACGCGGCCGCCCTGCCTCCGATCCTCGCCGCCTGGTTTGCCAATCTGCTGTTTTTGCTGTTCGCCTGCTGGCTGTTTCTGGGCAGTGAAAGTTGAGTCCGCCCGGTTTCCCTGAGGCCCTTTTCTTCAAACCTTCATTCAGAAAAGACCTTTTATTCAAGGAAGATAAGACTGAAAGGGAAGTTTGATTCTGAATTTGGCAAAGACCTGTGCAAGGAAAACAGGGAATCCCGAAATCAGGGCTGCAAAGTTTTTCTGGCCCGCCACAACCACCAACCGCACAGCAACAGCAGCAGGGACGGCAACAGGTCGCCGTAACGCGTGTAGAATCCCGGTCGGGCACCCAGGCCGACCTGCCCCTGCAGCGAAACCCGTTCGAAAAGCCCGGTCTGATCGACAATCCGCCCGGAGGGCGTGATCAGCGCCGAGATCCCGGTATTGGCAGCCCGAGCCAGCCAGACCCGATTTTCCACCGCCCGAAAACGGGCCATGGCCAAATGTTGATAGGGAGCCGAAGAGCGGCCGAACCAGGCGTCGTTGGTAATGTTGATGAGCAGGTCGGTACCCAGCCGAACCTGCTCCCGGGCCAGTTCGGGAAAGATACTTTCGTAGCATACCAGAACCCCCAGGCGCCATCCGTTCAGAGACAGAGGCTGCAAAGAGCCGGGGGCGAAATCACCGATACCGACCACCAGTTTGTCGATAAAGGGAAGGTAGCGACCCAGTGGCACATATTCTCCGAAAGGGACCAGATGTACCTTGTCGCTGCGGCCCAGAACGTCCCCGTCGGGGTTGAGTAGAAAGGCGCTGTTCAGGTAGCGGTGATGCCCATTGGCCACCTCGAAAGCCGGACTGCCGAAAAGCAGATATGCTCCGCTGCGGCGGGGCACCCCACGAACTGTTTCGGCCAACGGACCGCCTTCCTGAAAAAAGAACGGCGTGGCGCTTTCCGGCCACAGAATCAGTTCGGGGGACCCGGCCGGAGGAGTCAGGGAGAGATGCTCATAGATATCGACGGTAAGCTGTTGATAGGCCGGATCCCATTTTACCGACTGATCCAGATTGCCCTGCACCAGCAGCGTATTCATGGTCTGATCCCGCCCATCCACGTCCGTCGTCAGGCGCAGCGCCCCATAACCGAGGCCGCCGGCCACCAGCAGCGCGCTGACAGCCAGTGAGATGCGGGGAAAAGCCACAGTGGATCGCGGCTTGCGCCACTGCCAGAGCGCGGCCAGCGTGGCATTGCTTAAAATCAGTAGAAAACTCAGCCCATAGGGACCGAACAGATCGGCGGATTGCAATAACAATAGAAAGGATTGCTGGGAATAACCAAGAGTGGCCCAGGGAAAACCGGTCAGCAGAAAGGAACGCAGAAACTCCAGCGCCACCCAGAATACCGGAAGGGTCAATGTGATGGGCAGACCAAGCCGAAGCCGACAGCGGTCGGCGGCCCAGATTGAGACAGCAAAAAAAAGCGCCAGATAAGCCACCAGCATCAGGTAAGCCCCCAGGGACAATATCGGGTGCAGGCGTCCGTAGGTGGTCATGACGATATTGAGCCAGTAGAGCACCAGGCCAAAAAAACCGATACCGGCCAGAAAACCGCTGCGAAAAGAACGACGCTCCCCGTCCGTCAACAGGGGCACCAGTCCGCACCAGGCAAGGATGGCCAGGTCCGGTCGGGGAAAGGAAAGGGCCAGCAACACACCGGAGAACAGCGCTCGGCAGTCGGACCGGTCGATGGGCAGGGCTGACAAGCGTCTCAGCATACAGGCTCCGCTTTTTCTGCCGGTGGCAGGCAATGAACCCGGATCTTGCGCGGACTGCGCTCGTCCCCCTCCAAGACACTCACCACAAGACTGCCGGCGGTCAATTTTTCGCCGGGGAGCGGAACCCGACCCAGAAGATCGACCAGCCACCCTCCCACAGTGTCGAATTTGTCCCGAGGAATGGAGAGGCGAAAATGAGCTGCAAATTCCTCAATATTCAATCGGCAATCCACCAGCGTGGCGCCTCCATCCTCGGTGACCAGCCAGTCGTCTTCCAGGTCGTATTCGTCCTGGATATCCCCGACAATCTCCTCCAGCAGGTCTTCAATGGTGACCAGGCCTGAAGTGCCACCGTACTCGTCGATGACGATGGCCATGTGCATCCGCCGACTGCGGAATTCTTTGAGCAGTTCTCCGATTTTCTTTGACTCGGGAACAAAGAATGGTGTGCGCATCACCGACCGAATGGCAATCTGATCTTCGGCGACTCCCCAAAACTTAAGCAGGTCCTTGGCGTAGATGAGGCCGATAATCCGGTCCGTGGTCCCCTCGTAGACAGGCAACCGTGAATGTCCGGACGTGATGACCGTCCTGAGAATTTCCGCCACGCTCGCTTCGCTGCTGCAACAGACCATGTCGGTACGCGGTACCATGATTTCTCGCGCCAGCGTGTCGCCGAATTCGAAGATGGAGTGGAACATCTCTCCTTCCTCTTCATTGATGATCCCCTCCTCTTCCGAGGCATGGATCATCTGCTGCAATTCCTCTTCAGAGCGAACCCGCGGCCGACCGAACAACAAGCGTGCTATAAAGTTCCTTTTAGAAAATGCTCTGTCACCGTGATTGTCGCCATCCAACGATTTTTCTCCCCTCATCATCTGTTGTCTGTCACGATTCATCAGGCAAAAAACAGATACAACAGGGCCGTGACCAAGACGCCTAGAGCGCCGCCCGCCAAAACCTCCGTCATATTATGGATTTTAAGATAAACACGGCTCTGGCTGAGCATGACCGCCACCGCCAATACCAGCAGGCTTACCAGGGTGCTGGTCGAAGTCAGAAAGGTTGCGGTAGCCACAGAAAAGGCAAAGGCGGCATGGCCGCTGGGCATGCCACCGTACAGAGGGCTGCCCCGCAAGCTCAGGGACTTGAGCAGCACCACCAGTAGCGTCACCACCAGCACCGAAATCACCGCCAGGTCACCGGAAGGTCTGGACAGCAGCGGGATTCCCTCTTTTTCCAGCGGAAAAAAGTAGTTGGTCAAAGCGAGATAGCCCATCACCGCAGCCCCACCGCAAGCCATCAGCACAGCCCCGGCAGCCACGTCCTTGGCCCGGCGGGCCAGGGGGTGAAATTCCGGCGATACCATGTCCACCACGATCTCCACCGCCGTGTTGAGCAGTTCGGCAAACAGTACCAGCACCATGCTGAAAACCAGCAGGATAAACTCAAGGGCGGACACGCGCAGAAAAAGCGCTGCTACCAGTACCGCCACAGCTATCATCAGATGAAAGCGCAGGTGACGCTGGGTGCGGGCGGCCCAAAGGATGCCCTCAATGGCGCAGTTGAAACTGGCCCAGACTCCTGTCGGCTTCATCAACATTCCTCGAAAGAATGGCGCGACCCGCGGCCGCCCGTCAGAAATTCACCGGCAATACCTTGAAACAGACGTTCTTCCAGCGCCTCCATTTCAAGAGCCTGCTGTTGCGTGCCGCGCTCGTGATCATAGCCGAAAAGATGCAGGATCCCGTGAAGCAGAAGAAAATAAAGTTCGCTTTCAAAGGGCACATCCACTTCGGCGGCATCGCGAGCTGCGGTTTCTACTGAAATCACCACGTCGCCAAGCAGATGGGGGTGCATCGATACGTCCGCGCCTTCCCGCATGGGAAAGGAGATCACGTTGGTCGGCCAATCCCGCTGCAGGTAATCCCGGTTTATTTCCTGAATTTGCCCATCGTCCACCAGTAGCAGCGACAGCTCGCCCTCAGGACATTCCAAGTCGTTTAAGATCTTCTGCGCTACCTTTTTTAGGGTCGCTTCCTCGATCTTTTGGTTCTTTTGTCTGTTCTCCAGATGAATCGTCACCATTCTTCCTTTTGCTCTGTTCTTTTTTCACCGCATCCTCCTTGCGTTCCTTGTGAACCGGTTCCGGGTAATCGACGCGATGGTGAAAAATGCCGGACAAAATACGATTAAAGCTTTTGGCGATATTGTGCAGATCCTTGAGAGTCAGTTCACATTCGTCCAGTTGGCCGTCAATGAAAATGTTGTTGATGATCTTCTGCACCATGCCCTGGATTCGCGCCGGCGTCGGATCGGTCAAGGTTCTGCCGGCCGCCTCCACCGCATCGGCCAGCATGATCAGGGCCGCTTCCCGCGTCTGGGGTTTGGGACCGGGGTAACGGTAGTCGCATTCATCAACCTGCTGTCCGGCCGCCTCGGCCTGTTTTTTGGCCTTTTCGAAAAAGAATTTTATCAGCGCGGTGCCGTGGTGCTGACGAATAATCTCAACCAGCTCGTCACCGAGACTGCAGGCCCGGGCCGCGTCGACCCCATCCTTCAAATGCGACATGAGGATCAAGGCGCTCATGGACGGTGTCAACTTGTCATGACGATTTTCCTGGGCTCCGATGTTTTCGACGAAATAAAGGGGTTTGCGAGTCTTGCCGATATCGTGATAGTAGGCCGCAACCCGGGCCATCAGAGGATTGGCGCCGATGGTTTCGGCTGCCGCCTCGGCCAGGTTGCCGACAATAATGGAATGGTGATAGGTGCCCGGCGCCTGAATCATCAACTCCCTCAAAGCCGGCGTATTCATGTTAGCCAGTTCAAGGAGCTTGATATCGGTGGTGTATTTGAACAGGCTTTCCGCCAGGGGAACCAGTCCGGTAACCAGCACCGCGCAGAAAAAACCGCCGGCAAAACCGAATCCCGCCTTGAACAGCAACTGAGTCGTAAAGGGGTTGCCGGCCATCAGGTGCAGACTCAAAACCAACAACACATTAACCAGCGACAGTTGCAGGCCGGCCTGGTAAAGGGCACTGCGTGCCAGGCAGTGGCGCACGAAATGCGCTGCGGTCAGGCTTCCCCCCAGGGCATAAAGGGTAATGTAGAGATTGTTGCCGAACATGACACCGAGCAGCACTGAAAAAATCAGCGCGAATACCAGCGCCACTTCGGAATTGAGCACAATGCGCACCAGCATGGCGCCCGCGGCGAAAGGCAGCGCATAATAGTAGCTGCTGGAATCGATGTAGGGGAAAGCCGTCTCCATGGCCGCAGCCATAAAAATCGCCAGTTTGACGAACACGAAGAGCCCGACAAAAACCAGCACTAAAAAGAGCAGGTCACGGGTTTTAGGCCGATACTTGGTGATGTTGCGCTGGGCAAAGCGGTGGCCGACAAACAGCAGCACCAGAATGCCGATGAACAGGCCGGCCCCTTTGAGCAGTCCGCTGTGCCAGCCGCCTGCCCCGCGCAGAGCCTTGATCTTGCGAATTTGATCTTCACTGACCCGCTCCCCTTCACGAACCAGCATCTCTCCCCTTTTTACCTGAAACAGCACCGGCTTGACCTGCTCCCGGGCCAGTTGCCGTCGCTCTTCCGTTTCGCTCTGGTTGAAAGTGAGATTGGGCCGCAGAAAACGCTTGACGAGGCCGAGCAGCAGGGTTCCTTCAGCGTCGTCCCAATGATCCGACTGGCGCAAGTGGCGACTCAACTGGTCGTGGGCCTCGTCGATGCCGATCACCTGCCCCGTATCCGTAAGAGTTCTTTCCTCGTGGCTGACCAGGTCCCGCACCACGATGGCGCCCCCGCGACCGGTTTCGAAAACCTCCATGTTGCCGACAACAAAACGGGACAGCACCGGTTCCAGAAGCAGGCGCAACCGAACCGCCATATCGGGTTCCTCATTCCAGCGCGCCAATCGCCCTCTCTGCGCCGAAGTGAGTTCGTCCAGCAGCGTAGAGTGGCTGACACGGTTTTCAATGGGCTCCTGCTCCGAATCCGGCACCGCGGCGGCCTGCGCCAGCAATGCCATGATGCGATCGATCACATCCTGAGAAGCTCGCGGATCGAAATCGTGCAGGGGCAGAATGGCCTGAGCGGCGGCCTGGCGTTTCTCATCGGTGAGAGGCTGGTCGGGAATCAGCTGATCACGGGGCGCCTTGACATCCCGGGTTGCAATATCGCCAGGGGCATAGTAACCGGGAATGAATCCACCCTTGGGAAGCAAAACGAAGGTCAACAGCAGGGCCAGCAGCAACATGAGCAGTGAACGCCGCTGGTGATCGGTAAACAGACCTTCGAGACAGGCAGGCAAAACGGAAGTGGAGCGTCCCTTGCGGGAACCGCCTTCCGGGTGTCTATCGCTTTTATTGGTCATCGATTTTATCGGAGTCGGAAGCGGCCGCAACAGACCGTTCCGCGGCAGAAGAAGAACGCTGATAGGCCTGAACAATGGCCTGGACGATGGGGTGCCGAACCACGTCGCGATCAGTAAACCGGGTAAAATGAATTCCTTCGGTATCGTGCAAAACCCGCATGGCGTCAACTAATCCCGAACTGCGGGCCGCGGGCAGGTCGATCTGGGTAATGTCACCGGTGATTACTGCCCTGCTTCCGAACCCGAGTCGGGTCAAAAACATCTTCATCTGTTCGACGGTGGTGTTCTGGGCTTCGTCCAGAATCACAAAAGCATCGTTGAGAGTGCGCCCGCGCATGAAGGCCAGCGGCGCCACCTCGATCACCCCCTTGTCGATCAATTCCCGGCCGCGCTCGTGATCGAGCATGTCGAACAGGGCATCATAGAGGGGACGCAGGTAGGGATTAACCTTCTCGGCGATGTCACCGGGAAGAAAACCGAGTCGTTCGCCGGCCTCCACCGCCGGGCGAACCAGCAGAATCCGGGCGACCTCTTTTCTGAGCAGAAAGGATACTGCCATGGCCATGGCCAGATAGGTTTTGCCGGTGCCAGCCGGTCCCACACCGAAAACCACGTCCTTGTCGCGAATGGCATCGATGTAGTTTTTCTGGGCCAGGCTTTTGGGTGCGATACGTTTTTTTCGCGATGAAATGAAGACCGTGTCGAGAAAAATCTCTCCCAGACGCACCCCGGAATCGGCGCTCAGAATCCGCACCGCGTAGTCGATGTCGGTGGGGTAAAGGGGGTAGCCCTGCCGTAGCAGCGCATAGAGTTCATCCAGAAGGTGCCGGGTCAGCGCCACCCGGGGCGACTCTCCCTCGATAGAAAGATCGAAACCCTTGGAGCGGATGGAAACTCCCAGGGCTTTTTCGATCTGCTTGAGATTTTTATTAGCTTGTCCGAACAGGAGGTTGGCCAGTTGCTGATCGTCGGCGCTGAAACTCCCGCGGGCGATGTCGTAACTCAAACAAGGGTCCTTTTTAGAGTGGATTTCACGCTGGATTCTACATAGCACTCCCCCATCTCAAAATCAATGCTTTTCAAACCCCTGCCGGTGTACAAGCCACAAAAGAATCTTTCAATTCCCGCAAGCTGTGCTATAAGTGTTTTTTTGCCCGGCTGAAGAGTCAGCACCAAGAAGTCAGCGCTTTTATTCTTATTTCTGTAGATGTTCCGCCGCCGTGCGAGGTGTGCAAGCCTTATCCTTTGCAGGGGTTTGGGGACATTAACCCTTTTTTATCAAGAGAAAAGGATGGGCCAATGAGTGAAATTATCGATATTTACGCTCGGGAAATTCTGGATTCGCGTGGCAATCCCACCATCGAAGTCGAAGTCAGCCTGGAAAGCGGTATCATGGGGCGGGCGGCGGTACCCAGCGGCGCTTCCACCGGAGAACGGGAAGCCCTGGAATTGCGGGATGGGGACCCGACCCGGTATCTCGGCAAGGGCGTGGAAAAAGCCGTTGCCAACGTTAATGAAACCATTGCCGAAGCCCTGATCGGCTGGGAAATCACCGACCAGGTCGGCATCGACCAGAAGCTGCTTCGTCTGGACGGTACTGAAACCAAGAGCCAACTGGGTGCCAACGCGCTGCTCGGGGTCTCCCTGGCCTGCGCCCGCGCTGCCGCCGAAGAAGTAGGTCTCTCCCTGTATCAGTACATAGGCGGCACCAACGCCCGGGAATTGCCCCTGCCGATGCTCAACATTCTCAACGGCGG
>PWVL01000232.1 GCA_003561875.1 Desulfuromonadales bacterium
TTGCGGTATTTGGGACACCAGACCACATGGTACAGCGTTTGATAGACACAGTTTCTATTTGCTCTAGGCTTATTCATAGCCACATGGTATTGTTCACCACGGGAGTTGTCAAGAACAATTCATCGTTTCCTCCCCCGATTCAAATCAGGGGTTTCCACGAGAGATTTCTATGAAACTCAGACAATGCCAGAGAATTGTGATTTGAATCCGGGTTCCGGGGCGGGATTCCTGCAGACAAGCGAAACTGAGTCCGGCAATGTAACTCAGGCAGGACGGCAGAAGCGGCATTACGCAGGACGAGAAAAAAGACAGCACCCCCGCTGAAAAAGCGATCCACAAGGTGATATCGGTCACATGGGCCGCAAGCTTCCGCTTCTTTTTGTGTCCTTTCGACCGGTTCCCGTTGAAAGAGGGCCGGCTTCATCTCGAAGCCGGCCCCCTTTCAACGGAATGGCGGACAGGCGGCTTTCACTAATCCAATATGACCAGAAGTTCGCCCTTCTCGACCTGAATCCCTTCGGCAACCAGAATCTCGGAAACAACGCCGTCTTTGGGGGCCTTGACATTGGTCTCCATCTTCATGGCCTCCGTGGAGAGCAGCACGTCGCCGACCTTTATTTCATCACCAACGTTCACCAGGACGCGAAAGACCTTGCCCGGCATGGGCGCACCGACATGATGCAGGTTGTCCGGGTCGGCTTTACGGTGAACGATCTCCTCGGAATTGACCGAAAGATCCTTGACCGCCACCTGACGCGGTTCACCGTTCAGTTCGAAATAAAGGTCGCGCTCGCCGCTTTCCGTGATTCGACCAATGGCATTGAGTTGAACCACCAGGGTTCTGCCCGGCTGAACTTCGATGGAAGTTTCGTCACCAAGATCCAGACCGTAGAAAAAGACCGGGGTGGGCAGCCGCGAGGTATCCTCGTAAGTCTGGCGGTGGCGGATAAACTCTTCGAACACGCCCGGATAAAGAACCGCGGATACGACTTCCCGGTCTTCCAGCGCGACACCCAGCTTTTTTTCCAACTCCACTTTCTGTGCGGCAAAATTCACCGGCTCGAGAAATTCGCCGGGGCGACAGGTAATGGGCTTTTCGCCCTTCAGAATAATTTTCTGCAGCTTTTCCGGGAAACCGCCGTGGGGCTGACCGATCATGCCCTTGAAAAGATCGACAACGCCCTGCGGGAAGGTGAGATTTTCGCCCCGCTCGTCGATGTCTTCCGGCTGCAGATTGTTCTGTACCATGAACAAAGCCATGTCGCCGACAATCTTTGAGGAGGGGGTGACCTTGATGATATCGCCGAACATGTCGTTGACCTTGCGATACATCTCCTTGCACTCTTCCCAACGATCTCCGAGACCGAAACCCTCGACCTGAGGCTTGTAGTTGGAGTACTGCCCACCGGGAATCTCGTGATGGTAGACCTGGGCGGTGCCGCTGCGCAACTCGGATTCAAATGGCGCGTAGTAGGTCCGCACCGTCTCCCAGTAATTGGCCAGACGCTGCAGGTTTACCTCATCGAACAGGGGATCACGCTCGGAACCTTTCAGAACCGCCACCAGGGCGTTCATGTTGGGTTGAGCAGTCAAACCGGACACGGACGAAAGGGCCGTGTCGACAATATCGACCCCGGCCATGGTCGCGGCCAGGTAGGTGGCACCGCCATTGCTCGAGGTATCATGGGTATGCAGATGCACCGGAATGCCGATTTCCTGTTTCAGGGTCCGAATCAGTTTTTCCGCCGCAAAAGGCTTGAGCAGTCCGGCCATATCCTTGATCGCCAGAGTGTGGGCACCCATGTTTTCCAGCTCTTTGGCCATGTTGACGTAGTAGGAAAGGGAATATTTATCCCGCTTGGGATCGAGAATATCGCCGGTGTAGCAGATGGTCGCTTCACATACGGCACCAGAGTTGATTACCGCATCCATGGCGACCTGCATTCCCTTCACCCAGTTGAGGGAATCGAAGACCCGGAACACGTCAATGCCGCTCTTGGCCGCCTGGGCGACAAACTCCCGTACCACGTTGTCCGGATAGTTGCAGTAGCCCACGGCGTTGGATCCGCGCAACAGCATCTGGAACAAAATGTTAGGGATTTTCTGACGCAAACGGTCCAGACGCTCCCATGGATCCTCCTTGAGAAAACGCATGGCCACGTCAAAGGTTGCTCCACCCCACATCTCCAGAGAGAAAAGATCACTGGCCAGATGGCTGGTGGCCGGAGCGATCCGTTCGAGGTCGTAGGTTCTGAACCGGGTGGCCACCAGTGACTGATGGGCGTCGCGCATGGTGGTATCGCAGATCAGCAATTTTTTCTGCTCGAGAATCCAGCGGGAAAGGCCCTCGGGGCCCTTTTCCAGGAGAATGTCGCGGGTCCCCTTGGGGAGACTTCGCTCATAAGCAATCTCCGGCACCGATGGGTTGCGAAGGTCTCGGAAATGCAGTGGTTTCTTGATGCCCGGATAGCCATTGACCACCGTATGGCCGATGAAGGACAGGAGTTTGTACGCCTGGTCCCGACGCACCGGAATGTGGAACAACTCCGGATGCGTATCGATAAAGGAAGTGTCGCACAGACCCGCGAGAAAGGTCGGGTGCATGATCACGTTTTCCAGAAAGCCTACATTGCTCTTAACGCCCCGCAGACGAAATTCCTCAAGGCTGCGGTTCATGGTCCGGGCCGCTTCGGCAAGGTTCAGCCCCCAGCAGCTGATCTTGACCAGCAGGGAATCGTAGTGAGGGCTGATGCGTGCACCGGGGTAAGCACTGCCGGCATCAAGACGCACACCGAATCCACCGGGGCTGCGATAGGCGGTGATGGTACCGAAATCCGGAGAAAAGTTATTTTCCGGATCCTCGGTGGTCACCCGGGATTGAATGGCGAAACCGCGCATCTGGATGTCTTCCTGGCATTTGATGCCGATTTCGGGATCCTCCAGGCGAAAGCCTTGGGCGACACGAATCTGTCCGCCCACCAGGTTGCGACCGGTGACCATCTCGGTCACCGTGTGTTCTACCTGAATCCGCGTGTTGACCTCGATAAAATAAAGGTTTTCGTCCCGATCCATGAGAAACTCGACGGTACCGGCATTGACGTAGTCGACCTCGCGACCGATGCGCAGGGCGTACTCACACAATTCCTGACGTTTGGCGTCGCTCAAAGCCGGCGAAGGAGCCACCTCGATCACCTTCTGATGGCGGCGTTGAATGGAACAGTCCCGGTCAAAAAAGTGCACCAGATTGCCATGCTGGTCACCCAGGATCTGAACCTCGACATGTTTTGGATTTTCAATGTACCTTTCCAGAAACACCGCCGGGTTGCCAAAGGCGGCCTTGGCTTCGGAAGCAGCTGATTTCAGACCTTCCAGCAGTTCCTTGCGGTTGCGGGCCACGCGCATGCCGCGTCCGCCGCCACCGGCCGCCGCCTTGACAATAATCGGGTAACCGGCCTTGGCCGCAAACAGCAAGGCTTCTTCTTCGCAGGTCACGGGATCCTCTGTGCCGGGCACCACCGGCACGCCGGCCGCCTGGGCCACCTTGCGGGCCGACACCTTGTCGCCAAGACGTCGCTGAATCTCAGCGTCCGGGCCGATAAAGGCAATTCCGGCTTCGGCGCAAGCCTCGGCAAAAAGCGGATTCTCGGACAGAAAACCGTAGCCGGGGTGAATGGCGTCAACGCCTTTTTTCAGGGCCAGCTGAATAATCTCGTCGATACCCAGATAAGCTTCGATGGGCCCCTTGCCCTTGCCCACCAGATAGGATTCATCGGCTTTGTAGCGGTGCAGGGAAATCCGGTCTTCCTCGGAAAAAATCGCCACCGTCTTGATACCGAGTTCGATACAGGCGCGAAAAATCCGAATGGCGATCTCTCCCCGGTTTGCCGCCATAATCTTTTTAAAATGCTTTATTTCCATTGCAAGAGTCCTCCTATAAAAAGTTTGGTCAGCTTTCTTTCGGACTGGTCATGCTAGCAGAAGGACCCGCCCAAGGCAATATGATATTTGATTTCAGAAAAGAAATTATTAATTGTATTCGCCGGGTTATCCATCCCGCAAGAAGTGAAAAAAGCGCACGAACCATCAAGGCCCGTGCGCCCGGAAATCAAATCAGTACGTTACGCCGTCACTCCTGCTGATCCTTGGCTTCCAGAAAGGGACGAACCAGGTCGATGGGAAAAGGAAACACGATAGTGGAGTTTTTTTCGGAAGCGACCTCAGTCATGGTCTGCAGGAAACGCAGCTGCAGGGCACTCTTGTGGCCCGAGAGAATAACTGCGGCTTCGGTGAGTTTATGCGCCGCCTGGAGCTCACCTTCGGCATGAATGACCTTGGAGCGACGCTCCCGTTCCGCCTCGGCCTGCCGGGCTATGGCCCTCAGCATTTCCGGTGGCAGGTCCACATTCTTGATCTCGACGTTGGACACCTTCACTCCCCAGGGTTCCGTCTGCCGATCGAGGAGTTCCTGCAGGTGCTGGTTGATCTGCTCCCGGTGGGCCAGTAGTTCATCCAGTTCCGACTGGCCGAGTACGCTGCGCAGAGCGGTCTGGGCCAGTTGGCTGGTAGCGTAAAGATAGTTTTCCACTTCGATGATGGCCTTGTCCGGGTTAACCACTCGAAAATAGAGCACCGCGTTGACTTTGATGGAAACATTGTCCTTGGTGATCACATCCTGCGGCGGAACATCCATGGCCACTGTTCGCAGGCTGATGCGGGTCAAACGGTCCACCACCGGAATGACGAAACGCAGTCCAGGCCCCTTGATGGACGAAAAGCGGCCCAGTCGAAACACCACACCCCGGTCGTATTCCAGGATAATCCGTACCGCGCTACTGAGAATCAACAGGACAAAGATGACCACAAAAATGACAAAAACCATGGGACCTCCCCTATCGCAAAAGTTTAGTGTGCGGTTTTCACGAACGATATGTGGAAAAAGCACTTTGAAACTATGCCGGCGGATCCTGAGCCGAAGAGTCAGGAACACGGCGAACCTCCAGCCTTAATCGGTCATCGACCCGCACCACCTCGACGGTCTCGCCGCGGGCGACAGGTAGAGCGGAAAAAGCCCGCCAGGATTCCCCGTGGACGAACACCTGACCCTCCTGGTGAATATCGGTCAGCGCCTCTGCCAATTTGCCGACCATGCCCTCGGCGCCGGAAAAAAAGGGCCGCTTCTGAGTTCGAAAAACCGAAAAAAGAATAATCAGAAACAGGCCGCTGCAGACGGCTACGGTGCCGGCAATTAAAGCCAGGGACAGACGCAGAAAGGGCGGGAAATATTCCCCCAGCATGAGAGAGCCGAAGGTCATGGACACGACACCGCCCACCGTCAACAGGCCGTAGGAGGTGATCTCCACCTCCAGCAGAAAAAGCACCAGCGCCAGCAGAATAAAGAGCACTCCCACATAATTTACCGGCAGGGTCTGAAAAGCAAAGAAGGCCAGCAGCAAGGCGATGGCCCCCACCGCCCCTGGAAAAATGGCGCCGGGTTGGGAAATCTCGAAGAAAATCCCAAGCAGTCCCAGCATCAGCAGCAGGTAGGCGACGGTGGGCTGACTGATGGCATTCAGAATCTGCTGCCGCCAGCCCATGCTCGCCACTAGCACGGTGCCGCCGGAACTGCGCAGCAACCTTGTCTCTCCCCGGCGTTCGTAGGTGGCCCCGTCCAGGCTGGCAAGCATTTCTTCCGTATCCGCCGCCAGCAGATCGACCAGCCCCCTTTCCAGAGCCTCTTCGGCGGAAAAGGACAGGTTCTCACGAACCATGGCTTCGGCCGCATCCACATCCCTGTTGCGCTGCCGGGCGATGCCACGAATATAGGCCACGGCGTCTTCAAGGACTTTGGCTTGCATCGTCTCGCTCCGTTCACCCCCCAGTCCCAGGGCTACGGGGTGCGCCGCACCGATATTGGTGCCGGGAGACATGACCGCAAAATCGGCCGCCAGGGTGATCAGAGCGCCGGCCGAGGCGGCTCGGGCCCCGCCGGGATGCACATAGACAATAACCGGAATCTCGGAACCGAGAATCCCCTTGATCAAGGTGCGCATGGCGCTGTCGAGACCTCCGGGCGTGTCCAGTTCGAGGAGAAAAGCCGCCCGCTGCTCGCGGTTCGCTTCAGTCAGCTGGGCCACCACAAACTCCGCCACCGTCGGATTAATGACGGCATCAACCCGAACCCCTCCCAGGCGGGGCGCCTCGCTCCAGGCCGAATTCCCGACGATCATCACCCCTGCGGCCAGCAAAAGCCGCCAGACCCACCGGGAAAAAAGCCCTTGTCTAAAAGTTTTCATCATGACTGAAGTATCTCCCGAAGAGGCTTGACTGTCAATTGATGCCGCGGCGGTGGAGGCCAAACGCAGGTTGCGCTGTCGATGGGAATATGCTACCAAAGAAGAACGTCAATTATGTGACGCCTTTTTCCCGTGAGCCCCTATGAACCCGACCTTTCAGATTCTGTTGATCGACGACGACGCGGGCAACCGGGAAGCCATTCGCATGCTGCTGGCCAACAGTGGTTTTCAGGTATTTTCCGCCGCCAGCGGTGAAGAGGCCATGGCGCTGCTGCAGAAAAGCCGTTTCGAAGTCATTCTCACCGATCTGTTTCTGCCGGGCATCAGCGGCATGGACATCCTCAAACAGGTCAAGGAAAAAGATCCCGCCAGCAGTGTCATTCTGATTACCGGCAAAGCCTCGGCGGAAACCGCCGTAGAAGCCATGAAAAGCGGCGCCTTTGATTATCTGACCAAACCCCTGAATTTTGAGCGGCTCAAAGTCCTGATCGACAAGGCTCTGGAAAAAACCCGGCTTCTCAATGAAAATCTTTATTTGCGCCAGCAGTTGCGGGGCAAGTACCGATTTGACAGGATTATCGGCAACAGCCGGGCCATGCAGCAGGTCTTCTCGCGCATGGAAAAAATTGTCGGAACCGATTCCACCATTCTGATCCTGGGTGATTCGGGCACCGGCAAGGAACTGGTCGCCAAAGCGATTCATTTCAACGGCAACCGCAAGGACCAACCCTTCGTGGCTATCAACTGCGGCGCAATTCCCGCCGAGCTGCTGGAAAGCGAACTGTTCGGCCATGTCAAGGGGGCCTTCACCGGCGCCGTGGCAGAAAAAAAGGGCAAATTTGAGCAAGCCAACCGCGGCACCATCTTTCTCGATGAAATCGCGACCATGCCCCTGCATCTGCAGATGAAACTGCTGCGCGTGCTGCAGGAGCAGGAAGTGGAAAAGATCGGGGACAACAAGACCATCCAACTGGATGTCCGGGTAATCTCGGCGACCAACGCCAATCTGGAAGAGGCGGTAAGAAAGGGCACCTTTCGCGAAGATCTCTATTACCGCCTCAATGTCATCCCCATCCGTCTGCCCGGCCTGAAAGAACGACGCGAAGATATCGCCCTCCTGGTCCGTCATTTTGCACAGAAAATCTGCCAGGAGAGCGGGCGCTCCTCGGTAGCCTTCAGCAACGAAGCGCTGCGCGCCATGGAGGGCTACGCCTGGCCGGGCAATGTCCGTGAGTTGGAAAACGTGGTCGAAAGGACCATTACCCTCACCGACGGCGACATGATCCAGCGGGACGACCTGCCTCCGGACATTGGCGGCGGCGAAGGTGCGCGGGAGTACGTCGCACCACGCCCGAAACTTACCGACCAGGGCGTAAATCTGCCGGGCATCGTCGCCGATCTGGAGCGGGAATTGATCATCGCCTCCCTCCAGCATACCAAAGGCATCAAAGCGCGGGCCGCCGGCCTGCTCAACATCAAGCGTACTACTTTGGTTGAAAAGATCAAACGCCTGGGAATCGAAGCCTGAAAAGAATTGTGTTCTATCAGCCTTGGCCGAAAAAAAAGGCGCGACAGGACCATTCTGCCTTTTTTCCAGGCAGTCACACCGTCAACATCCCCGGGAAAAGCTCGAAAACCCGGGAGCCCTGATTTTTTTGGGTTTTCAAAAAAACTCTGCTCCATCCCATATCCGGTTTTGAGTCCAGCTTGCTGTCCCGCGGGCACCGATCTCATCACTCATTTTCCAAGCCCCAAAGGCTGATTCGAAGCTGCCTGCGAAGGTTTTCCTTTGCGTCGTTCCTTTCAACCGAAGAGCAAAAATTCCGACGGCACGGCTATTGCTGAGTTCCGTACCGTAGACCTTTGTCCCGACGATGAGATGGAGTTCGTGCTCATCCCCTTTTTCTCAGGAGTCCGGTCTTGGCACCGAAACCGAAGATTCGCGAATTGCTTCAGGAGAGCGCCTGCGCTCACAACAAATCCCGAAGCGGGGCCTGCAATGCCCCAAAACCGGGAGCCACCACCGGCGGCTGCGCCTTTGAAGGCGCCCAGATCACCCTGTTTCCCTTTGCCGACGCCGCCCATCTGGTCCATGGCCCCATCACCTGCCTTGGCGCGTCATGGGAGACCCGCCTTACCGGAACCAGTTGGCCGGGGCGGGATCTCACTCAGATGGGTTTCACCACCGGCATTGACAACAACGACGTAGTGTTCGGCGGCGAAAAAAAGCTGCGTGCCGCCATCGATCATATCGTCGCCCATTACGCCCCCGAGGCGGTCTTTGTCTACAGCACCTGCGTCACCGCCATGATCGGCGACGACATGGACAGTGTCTGCCGGCAGGCGACGGAGGACCACGGGATTCCCGTAGTGCCGGTGCATGCTCCCGGCTTTGTCGGCAGCAAAAACCTCGGCAGCCGCCTGGCCGGCGAAGCGGTTCTTTCGCAACTCATCGGCACCCGTGAACCGAACGAGCTAACCCCCTTTGACATCAACCTCATCGGCGAATACAACGTCACCGGCGACATGTGGCAGTATACCCCCCTGCTGGAGGAACTGGGGATTCGAATCCTCTCCACCCTCAGCGGCGACGGTCGCGTGGCCCGCATCCGCACCGCCCACCGCGCCCGACTCAATGTGCTGGTCTGCGCCAAATCCCTGGTCTCCCTGCCCCGCCAGATGCACGAACGCTACGGCATTCCCTTTATCTCCGTGTCCTTTTACGGCAAACGGGACACCAGCGCCGCGATTCTGGCCATCGCCGAAGCCTTGCATGACGAGCAGTTGCTGCAGCGTGCCCGGGACATGGTCCGGCGGGAGGAGGCGCGTCTGGAACAGCAGCTGGAACCCTACCGGGCTCTGTTTCGGGGCAAGAAGGCGGTGCTCAATACCGGCGGCAACAAATCCTGGTCCATCGCCTCGGCGCTGCAGGATCTCGGCCTCGAGGTGGTCGCCACCTCGGTAAAAAAGGCCACCGAAGAAGACCGGGAGAAGGCGCGGCACTATCTGGGGGAAACGGGGGTCCTGATGACCGACCCGGGGCAGCAACAGGCCCGCATCATCGACGAAACCGGCGCCGATCTGCTGCTGGCCGGAGGCCGCAGTCTGTTTACCGCGATCAAGAAGAAAATCGCCTTTATCGACGTCAATCAGGAGAAAAAAA
>PWVL01000106.1 GCA_003561875.1 Desulfuromonadales bacterium
CATGGGGTATCTGCTGGTGGTGGTCTGCTCTCCAGTGGCCGGAGCGATCATGGACTACACCGGAACCAAGAAACGGTTTCTGTTCGCCAGCTACGTGCTTACTGTAGTGGCGACCGCCACTCTGTACTTTGTCGCCCCGGGCTACGCCCTGCTCGGAGTCCTGCTGCTGGTTCTTTCCAACTTCGGCTACTCCATCGGCGAGGCCTTTGTTGCCAGTTTTCTGCCGGAACTGGGACCGCCCCAGGATCTGGGCAAGATTTCCGGATTTGGCTGGGCCATGGGCTATGTAGGAGGCATGTGCTCGGCGATTTTCGTGCTGCTCTATCTGGGCGAGGTCAGCGCCGAGAACTTTCACCGAATCCGCTGGGTAGGACCCTGGGCCGCTTTTTTCTTCATGACCGCGGCAATTCCAACCTTTGTCTGGCTCCGGGAACGAGGTACGCCACAAGCTCTTCCCGCCGGTTGCAGCTATTTCGACATTGGTTGCCAACGCGTGCGCCAGACCTTGAAACAGATTGGCCGCCGGCAGGATCTGGCCGTGCTGCTGGGTTCGGTTTTTTTCGCCATGAGCGGTATTTACATCATCATCACCTACGCCTTTATCTACGGCGCCCAAGTGATCGGCTGGGAAGCCCACGTGCGTACCTGGATGTTTGTCCTGGTCCAGATCACCGCTGCCGCCGGGGCTTTGGGCTTTGGTTTTGTCCAGGACCGCATCGGCGCTTTGCGCACCTATCGCATCACCCTGCTGCTGTGGATGACGGCCATCGCCCTGATTTATCTGACTCCCCTGCTGACAGTTTTTCTGGCAAAGGCTTTCGGGCTGGAATGGCAGGCCCAATACGTGTTTCTGGTGGTGGGCTGTGTCGCCGGACTGAGCCTGGGTTCCTGTCAGTCTTCGACCCGAACCCTGGTTGGTTTGTTTTCCCCTCGCGAGCGTGCTGCGGAGTTTTTCGGTTTTTGGGGCATGGCGATGAAACTTGCGGGAGTTTTTGGCGTCCTGGCTCTCGGTCTTCTGCAGGCTGTTGTCGGTCTGCACACAGCGATTCTGTCCTGCATTCTGCTTTTTGGTCTGGCGCTGCTGATTGTCCGCGGCGTGGATGAAGGGCGGGGCCGGGCGGTAGCGGCGGACTGACCGGGTTTTCCGGATAAATCCTTGTGAAGATAACTATGTGCCGCTATTTCCGATAGGGTGCTGCCCATGAGCCATGATCAATTGACTATTCTTGTCATTCTGTTCGTCTCCCTGACCCTGTTTATCTGGGGCCGCTGGCGGCACGATATAGTGGCTCTGCTGGCGCTGCTGGCCAGCGTGTTTGCCGGACTGGTTCCCGTAGAAGACGCTTTTTACGGCCTGGGTCATCCGGCGGTGATCACCGTGGCCTGCGTTCTGGTGCTGAGTGCCGGTCTGCAGTCTTCGGGCGCCGTCGATGTGTTGACCCAGCATCTGCTGCCCAAATCGGCAGGGCTCTTCACCAGCCTTTCGGCCCTTGTTTGCCTGGGCGCCCTGCTTTCATCTTTCATGAACAATGTCGGCGCCATGGCGCTACTGATGCCGGTGGCGGTGCAGATGGCCGCGAAACACAAAATTCTCCCCGGCAAGGTGCTGATGCCCCTGTCTTTCGGCACGATTCTCGGCGGCATGACCACACTCATCGGCACCCCTCCCAACCTCATTGTTTCAGGGTTTCGTAACGAGCTTGTCGGCAGCGGTTATGGCATGTTCGCCTTTACTCCGGTGGGAGCCTCGGTGGCCGTCGCCGGCATCCTGTTTTTGATCCTTGTCGGCTGGCGGCTGGTGCCCTCCCGCAGGGAGGCGGCGGGATTATCCTTTGATACCGGAACCTACCTGACCGAGGCCCGGATTCAGCCCAAAAGCAAGGCCATCAACCGAACCCTGCGCGAGGTGGAAAAGGATCTGGGGGAAGCCGACGCCCAGATCGTCGGCATGGTTCGCAACGATTTTCGAATCGTCGCCCCGTACCCCAGCCGGGTTCTGCGGGAAGGGGATATTCTGGTCATCGAGGCGGATCCGGAAGCCCTGGCCACGGTACTTTCCGCGCTGGGCCTGAAACTGGAAGAGGCGGTACCGGTGGACGGCAATGAGAAAGCTGAGGAAAACGGCAGTGTCAGAAAAGTGCCAAAACCGGAGGAAGAGGAAAGGAAATCGATTTCTTCAGAGGAAATCGAGTTGCAGGAGCTGGCCGTAATGCCGTCTTCGGCCCTTATCGGGCGCTCCGCCGGGGATACGCAGCTTCGAAGCCGGTACAGCCTGAACCTGTTGGCCATCTCACGCCAGGGACGACGCACCATCAAACGGCTGCGGACCACGGCCTTTCAGGCTGGCGATGTGCTCCTGATGCAGGGCGGCAAAGACGCCCTGAACGGTTTCATGCACCTTTTCGGTTGCGTGCCGCTGGCCAGCCGTTCCCTGGTGATTCCCGACACCCGCCACGCGCTGCTCTCCATGTCTATCATGCTGCTGGCCATCGTCGTCGTAACCCTCGGTCTGCTGCCGGCGGCCCTGGCTTTTGCCGCCGCAGTGTTGCTGTTTGTGGTGCTGAAGATCGTCTCGCCCGGCAAGATGTACGAATCTATCGACTGGTCGATCATTCTGATGTTGGGGGGCCTGATTCCGGTGGCGGGGGCCATGGGATCAACGGGAGCGGCCGATCTTGTCGCCAAGGCGTTGCTGGAGCAACTTGCCCAGGGACATCCGGTTTTGGCGATGGGTATCCTGCTGGTCTTAACCATGACCCTGTCCGATTTCATGAATAATGCGGCCACCGCTGCGGTCATGTGTCCCATCGCCATCAGCAGCGCGGTTCAGCTCGGAGTCAATCCCGACAGTTTTCTGATGGCTGTGGTCGTCGGTGCTTCCTGCGCCTTTTTGACCCCCATCGGTCACCAGAACAATACCCTGATTCTGGGTCCCGGCGGTTTTCGTTTCGGCGACTACTGGCGGCTGGGATTGCCCATGGAAATCCTGGTGATCCTGGTCAGTATCCCCATGCTGTTGTGGGTCTGGCCCCTGTGATCGGGGGAAACAAAAAGAACCCTCAGGGCGATATTTCAGTCGCGCATTTTTCGTTCATCGTTCCCAGCACCGACAGGGCATAGGCGACCCGGTCTTCGGCGCAGGTGTGCTTTTTTCGCAGCGACTCCACCCGGCGCAGACGGGGCAGCAGTCCAAAACCGCAGGCGACCTGAATGGAAAGCCCGGGGCGGGCGTTAAGTTCCAGCAGCAGGGGACCCCGTTGTCGATCGAGAATGATGTCGGTTCCCAAGTAACCCAACCCGGTCATTTCATAACAGCGGGCGGTGAGCACCAGCAGTTCCCGCCAGTTGGGAACTTCAATATCCGTAAAAGCTTTGCCGGTATCGGGATGGCACTGCAGGGGCAGGCTGTGCTGCACCGCATTCAGGCACTGGCCGCTGGCCAGATCCAGGCCGACCCCCACCGCTCCCTGGTGCAGATTGGCTTTGCCGTCCGAGGCCTGGGTCGCCAATCGCAGCATGGCCATCACCGGGTACCCCTGAAACACAATCACCCGCAGATCGGGAATGCCCAGGTAGGAATAGCCGTCAAAGCGGTCGTCCATTTCGATCCGCTCCTCAAGCATGACAGTATCCGGCGTACCCGCCAGCGAATAGAGTCCGGCGAGAATGTTGGACATGTGCCGCTGGATGTCCTGAAGGGTCAGTTTCGCTCCGGAGGATTTGACGAACAGTTCCCCTTCGCGCCCGGTAATAACCAGAATGCCTTTGCCTCCGGACCCCTTGCTCGGCTTGATGACGAATTCGGACAAGGATTCGAGGAGGCTGCCGATGTGTTTGACCCGGTGCTGTTCCCTGACCGAAAACAGCAGCCGCGGCATGGGAATGCCGTGGCCTTCGGCCAGTTGCTTGGTTTTGAGCTTGTCGTCCACCAGCTGATACAGGCTGCGTCGATTGTAGCGACCGATGAAATCGATGTTCCGGCAATTCATGCCGAGAAGCCCCATCTCCTGCAGTTGTTTGCGGCCGACCAGCCATTTCATGGTCCGAGCCTCGGAAACATGGCGCGAAAGCGACGCAATTCGGAGAACTTGTAACCCGTATAGTTGCCCATCAGGAGGATCAGGGCGACGGTGATCAGGTTGATTTCCGGAAAGTGAAAGCTTAAGTGGGCCATGAGCGGCCAGCGCATCAACAGGTAGGCCAGAACCGCCACCAGCAGGCTGCCACCTCCCTGGATGAAGACTTCCCGGGGACCCTCGTCTTCCCACAGGATGGACATGCGCTCGATGGTCCAGGAGATGATGATGATGGGAAAGAACGCCACGGTCATGCCGGTATTGAAACCGAGCTGGTAGCCGAGCAGGCTGGAAAACAGAATGATGAAAATAACGATGATGACGATGGTGGCGATGCGGGCCACCAGCAGCAGATTGAGACGGGACAGGTAGCCGCGCAGCAACAGGCCAAGAGCGACAATGGCGACGAAGCTCGGCAGTCCGGGCAGCAGGGTAGTCTGCAGAAACGACAAGGCGATCAGGATCGGCATGAAGGTGCCGGAGGAGCGCACGCCGACCATAATCCGCATGAACACCACCACCAGGGCGCCGAGGGGCAGAATCAGCAGCATGCGCAGCATGTTCTGTTCCTCCACCGGCAGGCTTTGCGGCCCCAGAAAGGCCAGCGGCGACCGGTCGCCCACGGCATAAGGCAGCTGAGTGGCGGCAATGCTCTGGCGCATCATGGCAAAGCGGATGGTGGAATGACTGGCGCCTTTCACATCCAGCAGTGACTGACCGTCCTGATGCCACAACAGGAAGTCCTTTGGGATACCCTGGATGCCTGTCAAAGGATCGAACAGCCGCCAGTGGCGTCCGTCGTGAATTTCGATCAGAGGGCTGAGCTGCTGGTTGCGGCGTCCGTCCTCCAGCCGCAGTCCCAGAACGATGCGGGTTGGAATTCGGGCGTAGTTGAGCAGCTTGGCCAGCAGTGGAGCCAGCGGAGTTTCTCCAAGCAGCAGGGCGGCGTTCTGGCCCGGCTCCGGCTTGTTCAGCAGTTTGATCAGTTCCCGGGTCATGCTTTCCGGAGAGCTGGACATGGCATAGGCGTTTTCCAGCAGCTGACCGGCCGCCAACGCCTCCGGGGCATTCCAGTAGACCGGTTCGATTTTCGGCGGCGGGCCGCCGGGGTCGGCTTTTTCCAGGGGAGTGGGGATAACCTGGAGCTTGTAGTAGAGGGTCTGCGGCCCCCTGGCGTGGCGGATCGACCATTCTCCCCGCCGCAGGCCTTTATCTTCGATGATGGAAAAACCATAGCCCGGGGATGCGGCTTGTTCCGAGAAGATGGAAAAGCCCGGAGGATTATCGGGAATGTCCAGGCTCACGGTCACCGGTTCCCCCTGGGCGATGAAGTCGATGCGGGCTTCGGCCAGCCACACGGGGCGATGGGTGCCGGGCAGTAACGGAATGCCCATGCGGCTGTGGCGCAGCCAGCCCAAGCCGATGCCGGCGACAATCAACAGGGCGACGATACAGTGAAACAGTCTGCGAGAGGTCATGGGGCTTTCTTGTCGGAAGAAGGTTCCTTGGGTATGAGAGGCGAAGCGATATGGGAGCGGCTGACATCGACCACGAACAGGTCAAGGAGAATGTTGCGACCGATCAGCACCGGGTGTTCGAGATGGCGGCGGTCGGAGAGGGTGAACTGAGCTGATTGGGTGGTGCTGCCCACGGTGATTCCCATCTCGATCACCGGGCGCCGCTCCGGTTCCTGGCTGTTCGCCTGAAGGATTCGCACTCTGCGCACGATCTTGCGTTCCAGGACCGTTTCCTGGTCTTTATCAGGGGAGGCGAGAGCAAAACGCACCCATTCTTCGCCGTTGCGTTCGAAAAATTCCACAGCGTCGGCGTTCAGGGAGGAGGTGGTCGCCCCGGTATCGATGCGGGCCGAAAGCAGCATGCCCGGGGGCGCCAGAAACACCTTTTCCACCGCTCCCACGAGCTGTTTGCCGCCATGCACGGCCGTCTGGCTGGGTCCCTGCAGATCCGGCCCCGGGGTTTCCCGCAGTCGGTTCTGCAACGGCATGCCGCCCAGTTGTCTTTCCAGTCGCGCCGTGCTCTGCAGGACGCGTTTATATTGCTCTTCCAGCGCCTGAAGGCGCTCTTCCACAGCGCGGCAGGCCTCATCGGCCTGTTGCAGCAGTTGTTGCTGGCCGGCAACCAAGGTGTCCCGCTGCTCGGTCAGTTGACGTGCGACAAAATGATCCTGGCGGGTGTGGTGCTCATCCATGTGCAGAAACAGTTCGGACAGGTCGGCCTGTTTTACCAGCAGATGGTCGGGTGCACAGCCGCCGGCGAGAAGGATCAGGGCGATAAAGGTGCCTCTGCCAAGGAATTTGAGCAAGTGGTTGATCATAAGGGGTAAAAATCCCTGGGCTCGATGTAAAAGCCGCCGGCGCGGAAGATTGGATTCCGGAACGCTTCAAGGGGCAACGGACAGGGAAAGCAATTATTGTGCCCCTGAGAAGGCATTGTTTTGTCACCCGCCGGGAGCAGTCAACGAAAAAAGCTCCCCCGCTTCTGGGGAGCTTGGGAGCAACTCGGCGGGGCGGATCAGCCCTGTTTGCGCCAGACTGAATCGGCAGGAAACAGGTGGCTGCCCGTTGCTATTTCCAGCGGAGCGGCGAGCCAGTTGCGAGTTGTTTCCAACCAGTTCTGAAAATGGGGTGTCTCCTTATGGGCGTCGAAAGCCTGTTCGCTGGTATAGACCTCGTACAGATGCAGCTGGTTGGGATCGGTATGGTCTTCGATGATGTTGAAAAGAAGGCAGTCCGGCTCGTTGTTGACGGAACCCCTGCCATCCTGCAGCATGGCCTCGATAAACTCCTCGCGATGTTCCGGTTTCATCCGCACCTTGACAATGACGGCAAACATAAGTTCCTCCCGGCGAAAGAGAAGAGGCAGAACCCATTGGCAACTCAGGGGTTGTGAAAAATCATTAGATCAGCGGCCTCCCTTCTGTCAAGGGCTTTGTGGAGAACTGGATCAGCCAGCTGAAAGTCCGTACCTTGATGAACACGAAGGATGTTGCAGAATGTGCCGGTCCAGTATTCAAAGACTGCCCATGAAACTTCGGCCTTTAATCCAGAAGATTTATTTGTCTGGACACGAAAGCTTTGGCGTCGTTCAGAAACAGACGACAGTCACTCGCGAGTTGCCGATGACAGCCTTCAATCTGGTTCAGGCCGATACTCAGGGGAATGCGCTGCTCCAGGCGTTTCTCCAGGCGCTGCAATATCCTTGCGATCGTCTCCTTTTTTCGACAGGCGACCAGCCAGTCGGCGGCCACCATCCTCGGCGCCGCCTGTTGCAGGGTCGGCGGCAGGAGCTCGTGGTAGCGTTCCAGCAGGCGATAAATCGAGGCGGCGAAGGTTTCCAGAGGAACCGGGAGGAAGTCCGACCAGTGATAGGCAAGCAGGTGATCGTAGGCAACATCTACCAGAATGCCCCGGCCGTGACGCAGGGCTGGATGGAAGCGGCGCTTGCTGCGCAGAAAGTGGCGATTGGTCTCGGCGAAACGATCAATTTTACGGTGCAGCAGCAGTCCGCGCCGCAGGGCTTTCGGAAACCGCCCGTCGAGGCGTCCCTTGACATAGTCGCCCATGAGCGCGCCAAGATACCCGCCATCGGTAGGTTCGGACAAAAACAGGTGGGCCAGATGGTTCATGAAGGTTTTCCGATCTGCTTGCAAGAGCTTGCGAAACCGTGGACAGTTAGGCGGCATCGCAGCAAGCCCGCATTGCCTAATCGCTATAAATCAACTATGTTGTTGGCCGCAGGCGACAGCAGGCACAGGCAATATGACTTTCTACCATAGACAGGAAAGAAGACCATGGTCAATCGACAACGGCTAGCCAGGGAATTCCGCCACCTGGCCGGCTTGTCAAGCCCGGCCTTTGGTGAAGGCGAGATTTCCCGCTATCTGCAGCAGCGTTTGCGGGCTTTGGGCGCCACGGTAATGATGGACGACGCCGGAGAACGGATCGGCAGTCAGAGCGGCAACCTTATCGCCAGCTTCGCAGGCGACAACGGGAACCTCGATCCGCTGTTGTTAGCGGTGCATATGGATACCGTCGGTCCGGCAGAAAACGTCCAGCCGGTTTTTCGCGCGGGAGTTTTCACCAGTAGCGGTCATACCGTGCTGGGTGCCGACGACAAGGCCGGCATTGCAGAAATTATCGAAGCTCTGGAGGTTCTTCGGGAAAGGCAGATTCCCCACGGTCCCATCGAGGTGCTGATGACCGTGTGCGAAGAGGTGGGACTCCTCGGTGTCAAGCATCTGGATTCCGCCCTGCTGCGGTCCCGCCGAGGACTGGCCCTGGACACCACCGGCGTGGACCGGCTGATCACCGCCGCGCCGGCAGCCAACAAAATGCGCTTCACTCTCGTCGGACGGGAAGCGCACGCCGGGATCGCTCCGGAACAGGGACTCTCGGCCATCGCCGTAGCGGCTCGGGGAGTGGCGGCCATGCGCCTGGGGCGGATCGATTTCGAGACCACCGCCAATATCGGCACTTTTCACGGCGGCGAGGCCACCAACATCGTGCCCGGCCGGGTGGTCCTGGAAGGGGAGGTGCGCAGTCACGACGAGGGCAAGCTGGCGGTTCAGACCGCGCACATGGTCACCTGTCTGGAACAGGCGGCACGGGAGTCCGCCTGTGTCATCGACGGACGGCAGGTGGAGGTTGCCGTTCAGTCGGAGGTCGTCAGCGATTACCCGCGTCTGGCGATGGATGTGGACGCGGCGCTGGTCCGATTGGTTCAGCAGGCTTCCGCGAATCTCGGCCGGCCCCTGCAGATCTGCGCCGGCGGCGGCGGCAGTGACGCCAATATCCTCGGCAGCTTCGGCATCGAGATGGCGATTCTCGGCACCGGCATGACCAAGGTGCACACCACGGAGGAGTCGGTGAGCCTGGAAGACATGGTGCGGGTCACGGAACTGCTGGTGGAAGTCCTGCGCCTGGCCTGAACAGTCTACGACAAGGGTTGTCACCCGGGGAAGCCGGAAGCTCCGCCATGAATCGACCTGCTCCTGGCCGCAGGATCTCTGGGCGGCGCAGGCGACCCGCGCCGTCCGAAAAGCACCAGGCCCTGAGAAGCGGGTTTCCCAGGGCCTGGTTAACTCGTTTTCATCCGGAAACGGCCCTTTTCCGCTGTAGCGGCGTCAATCTGCAGGTTTGCTTGTGACTCGGACCATCCCTGGCCCTCGCCCTTCGGGCAGCCAGGGGCTGTCCATTTCC
>PWVL01000151.1 GCA_003561875.1 Desulfuromonadales bacterium
CAAAACGTCTTTTTTGGGGCCAACCCTGTTTTATGGAATGCGGGCGGTTTTTGGGAGGGTAATAGATTATGAAGCAGGGTCGTCTGGTTGTCATTACCGGTTTGTCGGGATCGGGCAAGAGTACTGCGGCCCAGGCTCTGGAGGATCAGGGTTTTTTTGTTGTTGATAATCTGCCGCTGGTGTTGCTGCCCCAATTTATGGATCTGACGCAGCAGTTCGACGGCAGATCGACGCCGGTCGCAGTTGTTATCGACGTGCGGAATCAGGAGTATCTTTCCAGCTATCGGGAGATTCTGCAACAGCTTAAAACCGTCGGGCACCGAATCGACGTGCTGTTTCTGGATGCTGCCGACGAGGTACTGGTTCGTCGCTATTCCGAAACCCGCAGGCGCCATCCGCTCAACCAGAAACAGGGCGTCCTCGAAAGTGTCCGCCAGGAACGCCACCTGTTGACCGAAGTCATGGGGCAGGCAACGATCACCATTGACTCTTCCTATTTAACCCCTCATCAGTTACGATCCAAGATACTGCAGATCGGTTTTGGCGGCGAGGTAAACTATCCCCTGGCCATCGTGTTGCAGTCTTTCGGTTTTCGTCACGGTTTGCCGCCCGGGTCCGATCTGGTCATGGATGTGCGATTTTTGCCCAACCCCCATTTTGTTCCCGAGTTGCGCCTTCACACGGGGCTGGCCACAGCCGTCAGTGAGTATGTGCTGCAGCAGTCGGAAACGCAGCAATTCCTTGGCAAATTCCTCGACATGTTAAGTTTTCTTTTGCCTCATTATCGCCGGGAGGGCAAAAGCTATCTGACCATTTCCATCGGTTGCACCGGCGGCCGCCATCGCAGTGTGGCCATCGTTGAAAAACTGTTTCAGGAACTTCAGGCACCCTTTGCCACCATGGAAATTTTCCACCGGGATATTGCCAAAGAGTGAAGTTATGATTGGAATTATTGTCGCCACACATGGGGCCATGGCCCGCGGGCTGATTGATGCCGCCGAGATGATTCTCGGTCCTCAGCCTCGGGTGGCTGCCCTGCCCATCGGCCGGCGAGACGGACCCGACGACATTCGGCGGCGTTATTCGGCGGCCATCGCCGCAGTGCAGCCCACGGATGAGGACGGGGGGGTGCTTATTCTTGCCGACATGTTTGGCGGCACTCCCGCCAATATCGGTCTTTCCTTCATGGAACGGACCAGATTGGAAGTGCTGACCGGAGTTAACCTGCCTATGCTGCTCAAGGCGTGCAACGCTCGAGTCAATCTGCCACTTGAAGAACTGGCTCTCGAGGTCAAGGAATATGCCTTGAATGGAATTCTGTTGGTCAGCCAGCTGATGAAGGACTCCCATGGCCGAAGTTAACGGAGACGCCATGGGCATCGTTCTGGCACGAGTGGACAATCGGCTGATTCATGGTCAGATTATCGAATCCTGGGTTCCGGCTCTCGACGTGGACTGTATCGTTGTGGCGAACAATCAGCTGGCGACGGTCGCGTTTCAAAAAACCCTCATGGAGGCCGCCGTACCTAGAGGAATCCGGCTTTCCATAGGTAGCGTCGAAGAAATGGCCGACCGTCTCAAATCCAGGGAATTGGAGGCGCATCGCATTCTGTTGCTGTTTGCCAGTCCCCGGGATGCCCTGCGGGCCTACCGCATGGGCATTTTGTTCCAGGAGTTGAATATCGGCAATCTCCAGGGAGGCAAGGACAAGCTGCGTGTAAACTGCACGGTATCGCTTACGGGCGATGATATGGCGCAACTGCAGATGTTGGAAGATCAAGGGGTCAGGATCGTTCTGCAGTGCATTCCCAGCGATCGCCGGCAAATTTGGCGTCGATCGCCTCGATAGACAGGTGGGTCATGGAGTTATCCACTGTGGGTCTGACTTTGGCGGCGGCTGTTGTGTGCGGTCTGGATCGGACCGCCGCGGGCCAATTTATGTTGTCGCGTCCGATTGTTGCCGCACCCCTGACCGGATGGCTGCTGGGCAGTCCGGAAGCGGGTCTCCAGATCGGTGCCATGCTTGAACTTTTCTGGCTTGGAAGACTCCCCGTAGGCTCTGCGATTCCTCCGGATGACAGTCAGGTGGCGGTGGGCTGTACCCTGCTGGCGCTTGTCGCCCAGGCACGGACCGGTATGCCCCTCCAGGCTGCAGCGGTTGCCGGCCTTTTGCTCGGGATGCCCTTTGGCAAGACCGGACAGTTCTTTGATCGCCAGGCCCGCATCCTCAATGCAAAGCTGCTGCGGCGGGTCGAAAAGGGCCTGGAAAACGGTTGTGTCAAATCCCTGGAGAGATGGCATCTGCTGGGGTTGCTCCATTTCACACTGGCCTCCGTGGCCACTTTGGTCGCCGTTGTCGTCGGCGGCTTGCTGCTGCTGCCAGTGGTTTTAAAAACCCTGGAACAGCCCCTGACTTTGGTATCGAACTGGCTCTGGTTGCTGTTTCCCCTGACGGGAATCGGCTCATTGCTTGGCGGACTGAAAGTCCCCCGGGGTTGGCAGATCTTCTGCGCTTCCTTTGTGCTTGGCTTGTTTGTCCTGATGCTTCGATAAAAGGTGATTGGCGATGAAACTGCCCCGCCTTGTTTTGCTGCAGGTTTTTTTACGTTCTTTTCTGTTGCAGGCCAGCTGGAATTATGAGCAGATGCAGAGCCTAGGTCTGCTTTATGCGGTGACCCCGGCCTTTCGTCGCTATTATACCGGGTTGGCTCTGGTGGATGCTTACCGACGCCACCTGGAGCATTTCAATACCCATCCCTACCTGGCAACGGCGGTGATTGGTGCCTTGCTGAAGCTTGAAGAACAGGCGCAAAAGGGCGTCGACCCGGGATTCGGCCTGTCCGAATTCAAATCGGCCATGGTCGCCCCCTGTGCCGCCATGGGCGACGCATTCTTCTGGGGGTCCCTTCGCCCCCTTGCAGGGGTCGTGACCCTTTTGCTGGCCTTTCAGGGTTTCTGGTGGGCCCCCGTTTGCTATCTGTTGCTGTACAATTTTCCGCATCTTGCATTTCGGGCGCTGGGGCTGCTCAGAGGCTATGGGGGAGGGGTGCGCGTTGTGTCCAGCCTGCAGCGCTGGCGCCTTTCTGATTGGTCAGTTTATTGCAAACAGATACTGCTTCTGCCTCTCGGCGTCTTTGCCGCGCTGATAAGTTTTGAGGCGACGGCCGGCCTTGGACTGAGAAGTGCCTGGGCCCTGTGTGCCGGCCCCCTGATTTGGGGAGTCGTCAAGCTGGTGCGCCGAAAAATATCGCCCCTGCTGGTAATCTGGGTGTTGTGTTTGTTATCGCTGAGCTGGTCTCAGCTGCGTTGAATTGAGGATTGACCCATGCAGAAAAAAGATTTCACGATTGTAAACCGTTTGGGTTTACACGCCCGGGCTGCGGCACAATTGGTACAGACGGCCAGTCGCTTTGATTCGGAAGTCGTCATTGTAAAGGATGGAGAAGAGGTGAATGGCAAGAGCATCATGGGGATTTTGATGCTCGCTGCTGCGCAGGGATCGAAGATTCTTGTGCGGGTTATCGGGGATGATGCCGTGCAGGCCCTTGAGGCCATCGGCAAGCTGATTGAGGATGGCTTTGGAGAAAATTGAACGGAAAACCGTAGAAGAGGTCACTCTCTTTGGTATCGGCGCTTCGCCGGGAATCGCCATCGGGGTCAGCTATGTGCTGGATCGTACCCGAATCAGGCCCGTTGAACGGGCCATTGCGCCGACGGAAGTGGCTGTCGAAATCGAAGCGTTTCGAAAGGCGGTCAGGGTTTCGAAAAAACAACTCGAGGATGTCAAAAGAGGCGTGGCCGATCGGCGCCTGGCGGAGCATCTGCATATTATCGATACCCATCTGCTGATCCTGGAAGATCAACTGTTGGTCGATGATTCCATCGCACTGATTGAAAAGAACCTGATTAATGCCGAAGGAGCGCTTAAGCGTACTTTGGACAAGTTCCGGGGCGTTTTTGAAACGATAGAAGACGAATATCTTCGCGAGCGTCGTTCGGATATCGACTTCGTCGGCGAGCGGCTGTTACGCAATCTCATCGGAACCACCCAGCAGTCCCTGCCCCAACTGGACCAGAAGTCGATCATTGTGGCCCATGACCTGTCTCCCGCGGATACCATGCAGATGGACAAATCCCGGATGATCGGTTTTGTTACCGATGTGGGTGGACGCACCTCCCACACCGCGATTCTTGCCCGCTCTCTGGGGATTCCGGCGGTGGTCGGGCTGGAAACGGCGACCGCCCTGATTCGGGAGCGACTGCCGGTGATTATCGACGGCTCCTCCGGCGTGGTCATCCTTAATCCCGGTGAAGCGACCCTTAAGAGCTACCTGGAGAAAAAACAGCTCTACGAATTTCATCAGAAAGAACTGCTCAGCTATCGTCAACTGGCGGCCGAAACCCTTGACGGCCATCGCATCACCTTGCGAGGTAATGTAGAGCTGCCAGACGAGGTCGATCTGGCCTGTCAGGAAGGGGCGCAGGGAGTCGGGCTTTATCGAACCGAATTTATCTACATGAACCGTACCGGTACTCCCAGCGAGGAGGAGCAGTATCGGGCGTACCGGGAAGTGGTGGAGCGGATGGCGCCGAATCCCGTGACCATCAGAACCCTGGATGTCGGCGGCGACAAATTGGTTTCGCACATCGATCTCTCCGACGAAGCCAATCCGGCTCTGGGCCTGCGGGCGATACGATTTTCCCTGAAGGAAGAAACACTGTTCACCGACCAATTGCGAGCCATTGTCCGGGTTGCAGCTCACGGCAGGGTGCGGGTGTTGTTTCCCATGATAACGGGTCTGGCCGAAATTCGGCGGTGCAAGGAATTGCTGGAGAAGGCCAGGGCCGACCTTCGGGCCGAAGGATATGACTGCGAAGCCCGGATCGAGGTGGGCATCATGATCGAAACGCCCTCGGCGGTTCTGATTTCCGAGGTTCTGGCCCGGGAAGTCGATTTTCTTTCCGTGGGTACCAACGACCTGATTCAATATTGTCTGGCCATTGACCGCGGTAATGAGCATGTGGCCTATCTTTACGAACCCCTGCACCCGGCGGTGCTCAGGGCTCTGCAGATGGTCTGCCAGGCCGCGGCGAGTGCCGGTATCGAGTCCGGAGTTTGCGGTGAAATGGCCGCCGAGCCGCTTTATGCGCTGGTGCTGCTCGGGCTGGGTTTTGACGAACTGTCAATGAATGCCACTTCGATCCCCCGTGTTAAGCGCATTTTGCGCCAGGTCAGTCGGTCCGAGGTGGTGGAGTTGGTCACCGAACTGCTCGAGTTCGGCACCGCACAGGATGTTTTGCGGCGGCTTGGAGAGGTTCTGCTTGAGCGTTTTCCCGATATTATTCCAGTTAACTGAGCCGCTTTCTTGACTTTCTGAAGTGCTTCGATCTAGAATCCACAGGTTTCGGGCCGCTACTTTTCGGTATTTCGAAGGATGGCGTGCGGCTTGATTGGCGGCAGGGTTGGGGCGTTTTTTCGTACACAGCAACCACTATTCTCACAGCAGGAGGACCCGTCTCCATGGCGATGACCGATTTTCTTTTTACTTCCGAATCCGTCAGCGAAGGACATCCCGATAAAATTGCGGATCAGATCTCCGACAGCGTGCTCGACGCCATTATGGCCGAAGATCCCCTGTGCCGCGTAGCTTGCGAAACCCTGGTGACGACAGGAATGATCATGCTGGCCGGGGAAATTACCAGCAAGGCGAGGATCGACTATGCGGATGTGGCACGCCAGGCGGTGAAGGCAATAGGCTATAACGACTCGGCCATGGGGTTTGACTGGGAAACCTGTGCCGTGCTGACCGCCATTGGCTGCCAGTCGCCCGACATCTCGCAGGGCGTGACCGAGGGTCAGGGCCTGTATAAGGAGCAGGGTGCCGGCGATCAGGGGCTTATGTTCGGCTATGCCTGCAACGAAACAGCTGAACTGATGCCGATGCCTATCACATTTGCCCATCGGCTGACGGCACGCATGGCCGAGGTCCGCAAGAGTGGCCTGCTGACTTTCCTGCGTCCCGACAGCAAGGCCCAGGTTTCCATTCAGTACATCAACGACAAGCCAATTCGGGTCGATACGGTAGTGGTTTCTTCCCAGCACGAACCGGATGTGGCTTACGATACGCTGCAGGAGGCTCTTGTCGAAGAGGTGATCAGAAAAGTCATTCCGGCTGAGATGATGGATGAAAAAACTCGATTTTTCGTCAATCCGACGGGCCGCTTCGTGATTGGTGGACCGCAGGGCGATTGCGGCCTTACCGGTCGCAAGATTATTGTCGATACTTACGGCGGTCAGGGGTCTCACGGCGGCGGTGCTTTCTCCGGCAAGGATCCTTCCAAGGTCGATCGCAGCGCTTCCTATATGGCGCGCTACGTGGCAAAAAACATCGTCGCCGCCGGCCTGTCATCCAAATGCGAGGTGCAACTGGCTTACGCTATCGGTGTTGCGGAACCGGTCTCGATAATGGTCAACACTTTCGGAACCGGTGTGATTCCCTCCAATGAAATTGCCCGTGTGGTCAGAGCAGAGTTCGACATGCGTCCCGCCGCGATTATCGCGTCGCTGGATTTACTGCGGCCCATTTATCGGAAAACCGCCTCTTACGGTCATTTCGGTCGCGAGTTGCCTGAATTCACTTGGGAAAAGACCGATCGCATCGTCTCGTTGCGGAACAAAGCGGGACTGTGATCTGGGCTCTGACAACCTCCTGAACAACATCAAAAAAGGGCGAAACTGTTGCTACGGGTTCGCCCTTTTTTGATGTTGTCTGTTCAAATTTGCCACGTCTGCCGGGTTTTCAGTCCTGCACAGCTAAAAAATCGCTTCGGCAGAATTTCATGGCGGATTGTACGTAGCGCGGTCGACTGTGCTAACATGAAAGCCAAACAACTTCGGATAAAGGAGCGCATCATGAAATCGAAAAAAATTATTCCGTTGGTGATGGCTTTAACGATTGGTGTGGCGCCGGCGGCCTGTACTTCCTACAAAAGTCAGGAGGTCGGCTTTCGCCATCCCTCCGCGTACGCCAATCTGCAGTTTGTCGCGGGAGCGGAGATCGCGGCCCAGTCTTACGCTGACGGCAGGGCGGCACGGGAGGCCTTTGGTTTTGACATTCGATCCGCAGGTCTGCTACCAGTGCAGATTGTGATCGACAATGGCGGTAGCAGTCCTCTTGAGGTGGTTGCCGAGCAGACATTCCTCATTGACGGTGAAGGCCGCCTGTGGAACCTTCTTGACAGCCGCACGGCTTACCAGCGGGTTGAATCGAGTTCCGAATATGCCCGTATTGCCAAAGGAGCGGGGCGGGGATCTCTGCTGGGCGGTGCCGGAGGTGCCGTGCTCGGTGCGGCGATCGGCATCCTCACAGGAGAAAATGTCGCTTCGGCGACCTTTAAAGGAGCCGCTGTAGGCGGTGCCGGCGGTGCGGTTATCGGTGGTGCTCAGGAGGGCACTTCCAGTGAGGCCAGTCGGCAGATTGGACGGGATCTTGCCAACAAGCAACTGGTGAATCGGGCCGTAGAGCCTGGCGACCTCGCTCAGGGTTTTCTGTTTTTCCCCGGAGAAGCTCCTTCAGCCTCCATGTTGCGGCTGCAACTTCGCGAGACTCGCAGCGGCGAGGTTCACAGGATGATGCTGCCTCTGTCCTGACATGGGCGGCAGCGATGAAGCGATGAAAAGCGGGAAACACCCTTTGTGGTGTTTCCCGCTTTTTACTTGAACGTACAGACAGTCTATGATAAATCAAGTAAAACTGATATATGATCAAGGAAAAGTTGATACAGTAATGTTGGAACTTCTCAAAGCACTGTCTGACTCTACCCGCTTGCGTCTCCTTGGGCTCCTTTCCCACGGTGAATTCACCGTGCAGGAGCTTACCACCATGCTTGCCATGGGCCAGTCGCGCGTTTCCCGGCATCTGCGCATATTGACGGATGCAGGGATCGCATCGGTCAAGCGCCAGGGGACCTGGGGTTACTATGGCCTCGATCGGAGCAATCTCCTGTTTCACGCGCTGTGGGAATACCTGGAAGAGCATCTGGACGAGATGGACGATTGGCCTAGAGACCGGCATAACCTGATCTCGGTCCTGGAAGCACGGCGGGGCCGCAGCCAACGCTTTTTTGATCAACATGCTGCCCGCTGGGACAAGCTGGCCCGGGAGCTGTTGCCCGTTGCCGACTATCATGGCGACCTGCTGAATCAGATACCGGATTGCGGGACGTTACTGGAGGTCGGTTGCGGTACCGGCGGTTTGCTGTTGTCCGTGCGGAACAGGGCCGAGCGGGTACTGGCCGTTGATCATTCGCCTGCCATGCTCAATGAAGCGCGACGGCGCTGCGGGCCGGAAGAGGGACAGAAGATCGAGTTTCGGCTCGGCGAAATGAGCCACCTGCCTCTCGGCGACTGTGAAGTGGATTGGGCTGTTCTTAACATGGTGTTGCATCATGCGCCGCAACCGGCGGCGGTACTGCAGGAACTGGCCCGGACTCTGGTACCCGGCGGCGGATTGACCATCGCCGATCTACAGCGCCACGACCGGGAGTGGGTAAGAGACGAACTGGCTGATCAATGGCTGGGGTTCGACATCGAAGAACTGGAAGCCTGGTTCGTTGCTGCGGGTTTTTCCCGGCCCTTGATCACCCGTATCGCCGGTCGGGAACAACAATGCTCGGTTCTTGTGTGCACGGCCAGAAAAACGCTGCTTTCCTCATAAGGTTTTAAAAAGACCGTGAATTTATCCGAAAGACGATCACGCTAACAAGGAGGTTCGTACCATGACCCATACACTCAGTGGCGACTATCTGGTCAAGGATATTACCCTGGCCGATTGGGGGCGCAAGGAAATTCGCATAGCGGAAGCGGAAATGCCCGGTTTGATGGCCCTGCGGGAGGAGTTCGGCGCCAGCAAGCCGCTGGCCGGGGCACGCATCACCGGATCACTGCATATGACCATACAGACAGCTGTGCTCATAGAGACATTGGTCGCCCTTGGCGCAGATGTGCGCTGGGCCAGTTGCAATATCTATTCAACCCAGGATCATGCCGCCGCCGCCATCGCCGCTGTAGGGATTCCAGTTTTTGCCTACAAGGGTGAGACACTGGAAGAGTATTGGCACTATACCAAGGCGGCACTGGCCCATCCGCAAGGGCCGGGCTTGATCGTCGACGACGGCGGTGATGCCACCTTGCTGGTCCACCGGGGTGTGGCTCGGGAAAAACTTTATGAGGAAACCGGGGCGCTGCCTGCGGTTTCCTGCGAGAACAAGGAACTGGCCATCGTCGACCAATTGCTTAACGAGACCCTCCGCGAAGATCCCCGGTTCTGGCGCACCATGGCCCGGGGATTGCGGGGTGTCAGTGAGGAGACCACGACCGGAGTGCACCGGTTGTACCAGATGGCCCGGGAGGGAAGTCTTCTGTTTCCGGCCTTTAACGTTAACGATGCGGTCACCAAGAGCAAATTCGACAACCTGTACGGTTGTCGTGAGTCACTTATTGACGGGATCAAGCGGGCGACGGATGTGATGATTGCCGGCAAGAAATGCGTGGTGCTCGGCTATGGGGATGTGGGCAAGGGCTGCGCCCAGGCTTTTCGAGGCATGGGGGCCATGGTCTCCGTCACGGAAATCGATCCCATCTGCGCTCTGCAGGCCGCCATGGAAGGGTTTCCGGTGGTGCGCATGGATCAGGCCTGTAGCTGGGGAGATATTTTTGTGACCACCACAGGCAACGTCGATGCCATTACCCGGCGTCACATGGATCAGATGAAAAATGAAGCGATTGTCTGCAATATCGGGCATTTCGACTCGGAAATCCAGGTCGATTCCGTTTACGGCGATGCGACTCTGAAGGTTCACGAAATCAAGCCCCAGGTGGATCAGATCGAATGGCCTGACGGCAAGCGGGTCACCATTCTCGCTCGCGGGCGTCTGGTCAACCTCGGCTGTGCCACCGGCCATCCTTCCTTTGTCATGTCGGCTTCCTTTACCAACCAGGTTCTGGCCCAGATCGAGTTGTGGACCCGTTCTGACCGCTATCGGAATCAGGTCTACGTACTTCCGAAACATCTGGACGAAAAAGTTGCCCGACTGCATCTGGGCAAACTCGAAGTGGAACTGACGGAACTCACCGCTGAGCAGGCCGACTACCTGGGGGTGCCCGCCGCCGGTCCCTACAAGCCCGACCATTACCGTTACTGAGGGTATTTCGTAAGGGCAGGGCCATGAGGTGTGCAAACGCACAGTTGTGAAATGGGGTTTCCGTTGTGGTTTTATACGCAATCCAACGTGGTGCCCCGCGATCGAATGGGACATAATCACACCATCTAAGCCCCAGATCGTTACGGGTAAACGAATCGGGTCTTAAACCTCCATCTTGTGGCGCGTTGTCCTTACCTCCTGAGCAACGCGCCTTTTTTTAAATTTTTTCGCCGAAAAGGCAATTTTATCTGAACGCGGCTTGCACGAGTCCGCGAAGCTCCCTAACCTGTTTCGGAACAAAATAAGTGCAGTTCAAACTCACCTTGCCCTCTTTCCGGCGAGTCGCTATAATCCCCCCCGTTGCTATCTGTCAAAGGAGTTTTGAGCATGTTTCGTGAAGAAAAAGGGGAGCTGAGCACGCTCCGATTAAAGCTCGATGAGCTGAGGGGGTATCTTTGAACTGCCGGCGAAGAAGGAACGCATTGCCGAACTGGAGGCGGACATGGCCCGTCCCGGTTTCTGGGATCAGGGCGACAAAGCCCAGGATCTGCTGAAAGAACGTACCGGCCTGGAAAAGATTGTATCCTCGTGGGAACAGGTAAGTCAGGAACTGGAAGATCTCCAGGTGCTGGCGGAACTTGGCGAAGAAGGAGAGGATCAGGAAACACTGGAAGAAGTAAGGGAATTGCTGCCTCGACTGGTTCAGCAGGTGGATAAGATGGAATTTGCCCGCATGCTTTCCGGGGAGCACGATGCCAGCAGTGCCATTTTCAGCATCAACGCCGGGGCCGGAGGCCTGGAGGCCCAGGACTGGGCGGAAATGCTGTTGCGAATGTATCTGCGTTTTTTTGATAAAAAAGGGTACAAGGCCGAAATTACCGATTATCAGCCCGCTGAGGAAGGTGGTATCAAGAGCGCCACCGTCTTTGTCGAAGGGGATTATGCCTACGGCTGGCTGCGTTCGGAAATCGGCATTCACCGACTGGTTCGCATTTCACCATTTGATTCCGGTGGACGTCGCCACACTTCCTTCTGCTCGGTTTTTGTGTTTCCCGAATTGTCGGACGAAGTCGATGTTGAGATCAACGATAAGGATCTCAAGGTTGACACCTATCGGGCCAGCGGCGCCGGGGGTCAGCATATCAACAAAACCGACTCGGCCATTCGCATCACCCATCTTCCCACCAACATTGTGGTGTCCTGCCAGAGCGAGCGCTCCCAGCATAAAAACCGGGCAACGGCGATGAAACAGCTTAAGGCCCGACTTTATGAGTTGGAACGGAGCAAGAAAGAGAAAGAGGCCTCCGCCATCGCCGGCGAAAAGATGGAGATCGGCTGGGGCAGCCAGATTCGCTCTTACGTTCTGCATCCCTACCGCATGGTCAAGGACCATCGCACCGGACATGAAGTGGGCAACACCGATGCGGTTCTCGGCGGCGATCTCGACGGTTTTATCGAAGCTTATCTGCTGCGGGGAAAGTAACGGGCAGTCGTTTTCACGTGCCGGTTTGTAAAGCGGTAAGAGCCTGTTTTCAGAGGTTTTCGGCGGTACTGGGACGGCAGGCTTTTTCCTTGACTTGCCCCGGGCCATTGTTTAGGTTGTGTTGTTTTGGACGGGGATGGAAAGGTGTTCACTGCCATGGAAGAACTCAGCGATATCCTGTTGCAGCGCCGGGCCAAGGTCGACGAATTGCGCCAGCAGGGAATCAATCCTTTCGCCAACGATTTTTCGGTCAGCCATTGTGCCGAAGACATTTTGGCGGCACACGCCGATCAGGAAACGTCCGAACTGGAGCGGATTGAAGAGACTTATGCCGTTGCCGGCCGGATTATGGCCCGTCGGGATTTTGGCAAGGCGGCTTTTATTCAGCTTCAGGATCGCAGCGGCCGACTGCAGGTTTTCGTGCGCCGGGACGAGCTTGGCGCCGCCGCCTTTCAGCAGTTTCGCAAGCTGGATATTGGCGATATTGTCGGCGTCACCGGAAAGCCCTTTCGCACCAAGACCAACGAGTTGTCGCTGCGGGCCGAATCTCTGCAACTGCTGACCAAGTCTCTGCAGGTGCTCCCGGAGAAATGGCACGGACTGACCGATGTGGAGACCCGCTACCGGCAGCGTTACCTCGACATGATCGTTAATCCCCAGGTTCGCGAAGTTTTCAAGAAACGCAGCCGTATCGTCAGCCTGATTCGTGACTTCATGGTGGCCAACGATTTCCTCGAAGTCGAGACGCCGATGATGCAACCGGTAGCCGGCGGTGCAACGGCGAAGCCTTTCGTGACCCATCACAACACTCTCAAGATGGACCTCTTCCTTCGAATTGCCCCGGAACTGTATCTCAAGCGCTTGGTGGTGGGTGGCTTCGAACGGGTTTTCGAGATCAATCGCAACTTCCGCAACGAGGGTATTTCCATCCAGCACAACCCCGAATTTACCATGATGGAATTCTATCAGGCCTACGCGACCTATGACACTCTGATGGACTTTACCGAAAAGCTGATTTGCCATGTGGCAGAGCAGGTGGTCGGCTCCCTGCAGATGACTTACGGCGGTAAAGAGGTTGATCTGTCTCCCCCGTGGGATCGCCTGACCTTAAAAGAGGCGATCATGCAATACGGCCGGGTCGAGGCGGCGGTGTTGGAGGACAAAGGGCGTGCCCTTGATTACGCCCGACAACTGGGTCTGGATTTCGACGACGGCATCGGGCACGGTAAACTGCTCACGGAAATCTTTGACGAAGTGGTCGAACCGAAACTCTGGAACCCTACCTTCATTACCGAATATCCTACCGAAGTCTCGCCCCTGTCGCGAAAAAATGACGCCAATCCCGAGGTGGTGGACCGGTTTGAGCTTTTCATTGTCGGCCGCGAACTGGCCAATGCCTTCTCCGAGTTGAACGATCCCATCGATCAGAAGGAACGCTTTTTGGACCAACTGGCTGAAAAAGAGGCGGGCGATGAAGAAGCGCATGCCATGGACGAAGATTATATTCGGGCACTGGAATACGGACTTCCGCCCACTGCCGGTGAAGGTATCGGCATCGATCGACTGGTCATGCTGCTGACCGATTCCGCGTCGATCCGAGACGTCATACTGTTTCCGCAGTTGCGACCCGAAAGCCGCCAGTAGCGGTTATTCCGGCCATATGATTAGGGATTTTTGGTTTATTTTCCAAGTATTTACCGGAGGATCATGGGCTACGAATGGTTCGTCAGTCTGCGCTATCTGCGTGCCAAGCGTAAACAGACCTTCATATCGGTCATCTCCTTTATTTCCATCGCCGGAGTCACTCTTGGTGTGGCCGCCCTGATCATTGTACTGGCCGTCATGACCGGTTTTCATGACGGTGTGCGGCAGCAGATTCTCGGCAATATTCCCCATGTCCTGGTTCAGCAACCGGGAAACAATATTGACGGTTACGAGGATCTGGTCGCCGAACTCGAACAGTTTTCCTCGCAAGTGCTGGCCGTCACGCCCTTTGTTTCCCGGGAAGCCATGCTGCTGGCGCGTCGCAATGTGGCCGCCGTAAACGTCAAGGGTTTGCCGCGAGGGCACAAGGTTTTTGAGCAATCCTTCGTTGCCGCCGAAGGCGCTGAGGTCGAAGAAATACTTTTTGCCCCATCCGTCGGGCCTCCCGGCCTGGTCATCGGCCTGGATACGGCGGTGACTCTCGGAGTGACGGTAGGCGATACGGTCAATGTCATTCCGCCGATGTTTACCATCACCCCTTTCGGCATGATACCGAAGATGAAACCATTTCGGGTGGTGGGCATACTCGACCGCCAGGGCGGATTTCTCGACACTTTTTTCGCCTATATTCCGTTGGCCGTAGCGCAGGACTTTTTTGACGTCGTCAATCAGGCCAGCGGCATTGAAATCGAGGTGGCTTCCTTTGAAATGGCCCCCCCCCTCGCTAACCAACTGCGGGAGAAGCTGCCTTATCCGCTGGTGGCCCGCTCCTGGGAAGATATGTTCGGCTCTTTTCTGGCCGCTCTCAAGCTGGAAAAGCTCGGTCTGTTTATCATACTCGGCATCATCGTGCTGGTGGCAGCTTTTAACATCGCCACCACCCTGATCATGGTGGTGATGGAAAAGCACAAGGATATCGCCATTATGCGTTCCATGGGGGCCACATCTCGCAGCATCATGAAGATCTTCGTCCTGGAAGGTTTGATCATCGGATCCCTGGGAACGGCCTTGGGAGCGATTCTCGGGTTGTTGCTGGCCCGCCAGGCGGATCCCATCATCAAAGGCATCGAATCTCTGTTTCAAGTGAAAATTTTTGATCAGGCGGTCTACGGCATGGATCACTTTCCCTCAGTGGTGATTCCAGAAGACGTGATCAAGGTGGTGCTGGTCGCCATGCTCATCTGCCTGCTGGCAACCATTTATCCGGCCTACAGAGCCTCGCGTATGGATCCGGGGGAGGCGTTGCGTTATGAATGATGCCGCACCGGAAATCCTGATCGAAGTGGATCGTCTCAACAAACACTTTCTGTGCGGAGAACGCCGCATCGAGGTGTTGCGAAACGTCGCTCTTCAGGTACGGCAGGGCGAGCAGGTGGCCCTGGTGGGCGCCTCCGGTGCCGGCAAAACCACCCTGATGCATATTCTCGGGGGTTTGGACCGCCCCTCCAGCGGCACAGTTCGGTACCGAGGGCAGGACCTTCTGGATCTGCGGGGCGCGGCCCTCGATACCTTTCGCAATCGGACCATCGGCTTTGTTTTCCAGTTTCATCAACTGTTGCCCGAGTTCAGTGCTCTGGAAAACGTCATGCTGCCCGCCCTTATTGCCGGACGGAGCTTCCGCCAGTCCCGGGAACCGGCGGCGGTAATCCTTGAGGAAGTCGGTCTGGGCCAACGTCTGGATCACAAACCGGGAGAATTGTCCGGCGGCGAGCAGCAGCGGGTGGCCATTGCCCGGGCCCTGGTCATGAAACCGCAACTGCTTCTGGCCGACGAGCCTACCGGAAATCTCGACAGTGGTACCTCCGACGAGATTTATCAGCTGTTGAGTCGGATTCATCGCGAGCGAGGGTTGACCATGATTATCGTCACCCACAGCACTCCCCTGGCCGCTCGCATGGGTCGCATCGTGCGCATGGTCGACGGAGAAATCGTTGCCTGATTGTATTTTACAGCGTAGCGGTATTTTCTTATAATCCAGGTTTTTATGAGCCATTTCAACGGAGTCGCTCAGATTATGATCAAAGTGCTGTTGTTTGTTCTGGTGCTCGGGATGCTCGTCTTGCAAGCCTTTGCCGCGCCCCTGTACCAGATCAGCGAGATTGTCATCGATGGAAACCGCCGGGTTGAGCGTCGCTTCATCGAATCGGTTCTGGGGATCAACCCGGGGCAGGTCGTGTCGGCCGCCGATATTGATCGCGGCCTGCGGGCGATCTATGCAACCGGTCGTTTTGACGATGTGGTGGCGGAAAAGGTCCTGGTCGGCGACAAGGTGCAGTTGACCTACCGGGTCACGGAGCGCCCTTTGCTCCGGGAACTCCAGTTCTCCGGCAACCGAAGGATTAAGAACGACAAGCTGGCCACCTTGGTCGATGCAAAAAGGATTGAATTTTTCCGCCCGCAGATCGTTGCTCCCGCAATCGAAAAAATCAAAATGGCCTACATGCTTGAAGGTTTTTACGCCACCGAGGTGACGCCGGAGGTGGAGATCAATGAACGTAATGAAGCGACCCTCACTTTCACCATCGAAGAGGGTCGAAGGGTTTTCATTACTGATATTTCTTTTGACGGCAATACGGTTTTCAGCGACAGGGAGTTGCGAAATGCCATTCTTTCGAAAGAAAAATGGTTTTTGTCGTTCCTTACCAGTCGTGGTGCCTTCAAGGAAGAAATGCTGCAGGTCGACCGGGAAATGATCATCGACCAGTACTACAACAAAGGCTACATTGAAGTTGAAGTGCGCCAGCCGATTACCACGCTCAAGGAAGATCAGGAGTCGATGACGGTTCTTTTTGAAATCGACGAAGGTCGCCAGTTCTTTATCGGCGAGGTCGATATCCAGGGCGATCTGATCAAGAGCAGGGAAGAGATGCTGGCCGGACTGACCCTGCGGCCGGGGGAGCCCTTCAGCCGCAAGGCGTTGCGGGAAAACATGATGGCCCTCAACGATCTTTATGCCGATGAAGGGTATGCCTTTGTCAACGTTTCGCCTATTACCGACGTCGACCCTTTCCTGCAGCAAATGAACATTGTGCTCAATGTCGAACGGGGTCAAAGAGTGCGCATCGGTCGCATCGCCATTTCGGGCAATACCCGCACCCGGGACAAGGTTGTACGTCGGGAAATGCGTCTGGCGGAAGGGGATTTCTACAGCGCCAGCAAAATGAACGACAGTCGCCGCTGGATCAGCAATCTCGGGTTCTTTGAAGAGGTCAACCTGACCACCAGCCGGGGGGACGACATCACCCTGATGGATGTGGAAGTGGATGTTCAGGAAAAACCTACCGGAGCTTTCAGCATCGGCGCCGGCTTTTCAACTGCCGACGGCCTGCTGCTGCAGGGTTCCCTTTCCCAGGACAACTTTCTCGGTCGGGGACTGCGTTTCGATCTGGCGGCGGCTCTGGGCACTAAAAGCGCGACCTATCGTATCGGCGTTCTGGATCCCTATTTTCTGGATAGCAACATTTCCTTCGGCGGCGACGTGTATAATACGGAGCGGGAGTGGACCGATTTTTCCCGCCGGACCACGGGCGGCAGCATCAGGTTTGGTTTTCCCATATCCGATGAACTGAGAAGTTTCTTGATCTATCGCTATGAAAACAAGAGTATTTTCGATGTTGAGACCACCGCGCCCCGCTCCATACGAGAGCAGGAGGGTAAATCCAGTCTTTCCTCACTCACCGCGACCCTGACCCGCAATACCACCGACTTCCGTCCGGACCCCACTCTTGGCAACGTGACCGAGTTGTCTGTCGAATATGCCGGGTTGGGGGGAGTAGAAAGATTTGTCAAATACATTGCCGACCACCGGTATTTTTATCCCTTGCCCTGGGGATTGGTTTTTTCCGCTCGGGGGCAGATCGGTTACATTCAGGAACTGCAGGGTCGGCCGAGTCCGCTGGATGAGCGATTTTACCTGGGCGGCATGAACAGTCTGCGGGGCTTCAGAAACCGGGAAGTCGGTCCCCGCGAGGTGGAAGAGGATGGCCGCGGCTATTTTTACGGCGGTAACAAATCGGCCTTTTTCAACTTCGAAGTGACCTTTCCCCTGGTGCGGGCTATGAACATGAAGGGGCTGGTGTTTTTCGACACGGGCAACGCCTGGGATAAAAATGAAAGGTATTTTACTGATATGCGCTACAGCGCCGGGGTCGGAATGGCCTGGAACAGCCCCATGGGTCCGATACGCTTCGCCTGGGGCTACAATCTGAATCCCAAGGATTACGAAGAAAATTCGGTTTTCGATTTTTCTGTAGGAAGAATGTTTTAACCGTTTCATTCTCACACGAAGGAGAAGGTCATGAAAAGACTTTGGATAGCTTTGGCGGTTGCATTGATGTTGGTGGCTTCGCCGGTTGTTGCCGCCGCCATGAAGATTGGATATGTGGATCTACAGCGCGCTCTGGTGGAGTCCGATGCCGGCAAAGCGGCTCAGACCCGCATGGGTCAACGGGTGAGTGAGGTCCAGACCACCGCACAGGAGCGACAGCAGCGACTGCGCATTATGCAAGAGGAGCTGGAGCAGAAGACGCTGATGCTTTCTGCTGAAGCCAAAACCAAAAAAGAGCAGGATTTCGAGCAGCAGAGACGAGAATTTCAGCGCTTTTTGCAGGATGCCCAGGAGCAACTGCAGCGGGAAGAAGGCCGTCTCGGTCAGGGTATTATTGAAGGGCTGGGAGAAGTCATTCGCACCATTGGCGAGCGTGAAGGATACACGTTGATCCTGGAACTTGCCGGCAGCGCGCTGCTGTATGCCAATGAGGCAATTGATCTGACCGAGAAGGTCATTACCGAGTACAACAGGGTGTACAAGGCCGGCGGCGGCAGATAGGAAATTGACGTGAAAATGCTAAAGGAATTGGCCGCACTGGTCGGAGGCACCGTGGTTGGTGACGGCGAGGTGGAGATCCATCGGGTGGCCGGTATTGACGGCGCCGCACCGGGCGACATCACCTTTTTATCCAATCCCAGGTACCAGCCTCTGCTGCAGACCACGCGGGCTTCGGCGGTCATGGTCAAACCGGGAGTCGAGGCAGCCGGGGTTAATCTGCTGGTTTGTCCGAATCCATACCTGGCCTTTGCCAAGGTATTGACCGCCCTGCACGTGACTCCGCCCGAGTTTCGGGGAGTCATGGAGGGTGCCTGGGTCGATCCTGAAGCGACGCTCGGGGAGCGGGTCACGGTTTATCCCGGCTGTTTTGTCGGCAAACATGTAAAGATCGGCTCCGGCACCACCCTGTATCCGGGTGTTGTGCTGTATGATAGCGTGGAAGTGGGTGAAGGCTGCCTGATTCATGCCGGGGTCGTGGTGCGCGAGGGTTGCCGCATCGGCAACCGGGTCATTATCCAGCCCAAGGCGGTTGTCGGCTCCGACGGTTTTGGTTTTGCCCCCGACGGGGAGGGTTACTATAAAATCCCCCAGGTGGGCATCGTGGTGGTGGAGGACGATGTGGAAATCGGTGCCAACACCTGCCTTGATCGGGCGGCACTCGGTGTGACCAGCGTCGGTCGGGGGTGCAAGATCGACAATCTGGTGCAGGTGGCGCACAACGTTAAAATCGGCACCGACACCATCATAGTCGCTCAGGTGGGTATCGCCGGCAGCACCGAGATAGGGCGGCATTGCACCCTGGGTGGGCAGGTGGGCGTCGCCGGTCATATCAAGATCGGTGATAATGTCATGGCTGGAGCCCAGAGCGGCATCGCCGGCAGTCTGGACTCGAACGGCGTCTATTCCGGTTCTCCGGCCATCCCTCACCGGGACTGGCTCAGGGCGTCAAAGAACTTTGCCAAGCTCCCGGAAATGCGCAAAGAAATCAGCCGCCTCAAGCGTCAGCTTGAGGAATTGCAGGAACTCATCAAGGAAGGGTAGAGAGCATGGAACTCACCGTACAGGATATTGCCGGAATCCTTCCCCATCGCTACCCGTTTCTGCTGGTAGACCGGATTGTGGAGCTGGAGGCCGGAACCCGGGCCGTGGGTATCAAAAATGTCACCATCAACGAACCATTCTTTCAGGGTCATTTCCCCGGGCACCCCATCATGCCGGGCGTGCTGATTCTCGAGGCCCTGGCTCAGGTTGGGGGTGTCGCCGCGGCCCTGGCAGAAGGTGGAGTGGAAGACAAGGTGACTTATTTTGTCGGCATCGACAAAGCCCGATTTCGCAAACCGGTGACTCCCGGGGATGTTTTGCGCCTGGTCATGGAAATTACGACCTGCCGGCGGGGAATTTACTGTTTTGACGGCAAGGCTTATGTCGGGGATAAACTGGTTGCGGAGGCCGAACTCAAAGCCACCTTCGCGCCGCGCGAGAACTCTTGAGGACTTATGATACATCAGACAGCCATTGTACATGCCGGGGCGCAGATTGACGAAAGCGTCGAAGTCGGTGCCTATTCCATCATCGGCGAGCATGTTCGTATCGGTGCCGGCACCACCGTCGGCCCCCACGCCGTTATTGACGGTTGGACGGAAATCGGGCGGGAAAACCGCATCTTTCAGTTCGCTTCGGTCGGGGCCCCGCCCCAGGATCTCAAATACAGCGGTGAGAAGACCCTGCTTACCATCGGTGACCGCAACACGATTCGTGAATTCGCCACCCTGCATCGGGGAACGGCGGATGGTGGCGGCCTGACGGCGGTGGGCAACAATAACCTGTTTATGGCTTATTCCCACGTCGCCCACGACTGTCGTATCGGCAATCAGGTGATACTGGCCAACGGCGCAACCTTGGCCGGCCATGTGGAAGTGGATGATTTTGCCATTCTGGGAGGACTGTGCGCCGTCCATCAGTTTACCCGGGTCGGGGCTCACGTCATGATCAGCGGCGGCTCCATGGTCGCTCAGGATGTGCCGCCCTTTTCCATTGCCCAGGGTGATCGGGCCAAAACCGTCGGTATCAATCAGGTCGGGCTGAAACGCCGGGGTTTTTCCGAAGAGACCATACGGGCCATCAAGCAGGCCTACAAGCTGGTGTTCCGCTCCGGCCTGAAGCTCGAAGCGGCTCTTGAGGAGATTGCTCGCACCCTGGCCGTTTGTCCGGAAGTGACTCACTACGCCGATTTTATTCGCGGCAGCGCACGGGGAATAGCGCGTTAACAAGGGGAGGCTGGTTGTGGGTACGTTGCGAGCTGCCGTGATCGGTGTCGGCTATCTGGGCCGGTTTCATGCTCAGAAATACGCTGCATTGGACGGAGTGGAACTGGTCGGGGTGGTCGATACGGATGGCGAAAGAGCCGCCACCGTGGGCGCCGAACTCGGCGTGCAGGCCTTTGCCGATTACCGTGAGCTCCTCGACTGCATCGATCTGGCTTCGGTCGTAGTGCCCACCAGCTGTCACTATGCCGTGACTCGTGACCTGCTAGAAGCCGGTTGCCACGTGCTGGTGGAAAAGCCCTTTACCGAGACGGTGGCCGAAGCGGATGATCTGATCCGGCGGGCCAGGCAACAAAGAGTTGCGCTGCAGGTTGGACACCTGGAACGATTCAATCCGGCGCTCCTGTCTCTGGAAGGGGTGCTCAACAATCCCATGTTCCTTGAGTCTCACCGGCTGACCTCCTTCCGTAGCCGGGGAACTGATGTGAACGTGGTATTGGACCTGATGATTCATGATATCGATATCATTCTCAGTATGGTGCCGGCGGATGTCAGGAGCATCAGCGCGGTGGGGGTACCGATTCTTTCCGACGAAGTGGATATTGCCAATGCCCGCCTCGAGTTCGACAACGGCTGCGTGGCCAACGTCACCGCCAGTCGCGTCAGCCAGCATTCCCTGCGCAAGATCCGCGTATTTCAATCCGATGCCTATATCTCCATCGACTATCAGAAACACAGGATCGGAGTCTGTCGCAAGGGCGATGAGGGTTTTCCGGTTCCCGGCCTTCCTGGTATCGTGCTTAAGGAACAGCAGTTTGAGGAAGGGGACAGCCTGCTGGCCGAGATCCGCGCCTTTGTCGAGGCAGTACGAAGCGGCTCAGCGCCTCCCGTGACCGGGGAAGATGGCAAACGAGCTCTGGAACTGGCCCTGCAGATCAGCCGTCAACTGGCGCGAACCACTCCGGCCTGAGTTGCTCTTCGCGCCTTCCAATGCCACCGGTCCTCGAGTCCGAAAACGCCCGATGTTTACCGGCGTGGCGACGAATCGATTCACTATGCACAGGCGAGGTTGACTCCATGTCCTCGCCTGTTTTCTATGTCGAACCCTGGTACGAGGATCACCCCTATGAAAATCCCCATGGTGGATTTGAAAGGACAATTGAAAAATCTGCGATCGGAGATCGAAAGCGGTTTTCAGTCGGTACTTGATTCGACCCAGTTTGTCCTTGGACCAAACGGCGCGGCTTTGGAAGAGGAGATTGCCGCCTATTGTGGTGTTGCTCATGCCGTCGGCGTGGCCTCCGGCACCGATGCCCTGCATCTGGCGTTGCTGGCTCCCGAAAGGCAGGCCGTGCAGCAGCTGTTGGCAGAGGCGGGCATCGCTTCGGCGATTTATTATCCGATTCCGTTGCATCGACAGGAAGTCTTGCGCGACATTCAGGGCAATTTCTTTCTGCCGGTGGCCGAAGAGATGGCCGACCGGGTTCTGTCTCTGCCGATGCTTCCGGAACTGACGGCCGGGCAACGGGAAGAGGTCTGTCAGGTTTTGCAGGCGGAGGATTTATGAGCGGAAATCCGGCGCCGGGTCGTCGTGCACTGATCGTCACCGGAGAGGCCTCCGGAGATCTGCACGGTGCCAACCTCATCCGTGCCGCTCGTGAAAGGGATCCCGAACTGGCGTTTTTCGGCGTCGGTGGCAAGCGCATGGCCGAAGCGGGCTGCGAGATTCTGATCCCCAGCGAGCAGCTTGCGGTCATGGGGTTGGTGGAAGTGGTGGGGCATCTGCCAGTCATTTGGCGGGCCATGCGCAGTCTGACGCGAGTTTTGAACGGACCGGAACCCCCGGATGTTTTGGTGTTGATCGATTTTGCCGAATTCAATCTGCAATTGGCGGCGCGTGCCAAAAAGGCCGGTGTGCCGGTACTGTATTACGTTAGCCCTCAGGTCTGGGCCTGGCGTCGCGGACGGGTCAAACGCATCGCCCGGGTGGTGGATCAACTGGCGGCCATTTTTCCCTTCGAACCGGATCTTTATCGTGGCCAGGATATCGAAGTGGATTATGTCGGCCATCCGCTTCTCGATGAGTTCGAGGTTGGGCGGGACCGAGCCACCCTGTTGCGGTCCTGGGGCATGAATTCGGGGCAACCGATCATCGGTCTGTTTCCGGGCAGTCGCCGGAACGAAATTAAGTACATCTTCGACACCCTGGTGCAAACCGCCCTGGAGCTGCAACAACAGTTCCCCAATGCCCGGTTCCTGTTGCCGGTGGCGGCCGATTCACTGCGTGGCGAAATTGAACAGCGCCTGGCGGCGACTGAGCTGCCGGTCAGGTTGATGGAAGAAAACATCCATGATGTAATCCGCGCCTGTGATGCCATCATGACCGTGTCCGGCACCGTCACCCTTCAGATCGCTCTTTCCGGCACGCCCATGGCCATCGTTTACAAGATGGCACCGCTGAGCTATACTGTCGGCCGGCGGCTGATCCGTGTGCCTCATATCGGATTGGCCAATATTGTCGCCGGACGGGAGGTGGTGCGCGAGTTCGTCCAGGAGCACGCCACCCCGGCGAATATCGCCACGGAGATGGCCGCCATTCTCAGGGATGACGATTACCACCGATCCATCCGTCGAGGCTTGGCGGAGGTACGCGAGAAGATGGGCAAGGGCGGTTGTTCGGGTCGGGTGGCGGCCATGGTATCGGAGCTGAGCAGAAGAGGGGTCAAGGATTGTGAAACAGTCCAATCATAGCCTTTATCTCCGCTTGTTTCGGTATTCTCGCCCCTATGTTGGGCGCATCCTGGCGGCGGTGGCGGCATCGCTGCTGGTGGCAGGATCGGACGTCACCATGGTCAGGCTGGTCAAGCCGTTGGTGGATAATATTCTGGTCGGCGGCAGTCGCGGGTTGGCCAATTTGGTTCCGTTATTAATCATCGGATTGGCGCTGGTAAAAGGCATTGGGCGTTTTTTCCAGGAATATTACATAAGAACCGCAGGTCAACTGGTGGTTCAGGATATCCGTAAAGACCTCTACGGCCATTCTTTGTCTTTGTCAATGAGGTTTTTTTCCCGCAGTTCCGTCGGCAATGTCATGTCCAAGGTGTTAAACGATGTTGGATTACTGCAAACTGCTTCTGCAGATGTTTTGGTTTACGGTGCTCGGGAAAGTCTGACTTTAGCGGGATTGATTGCTCTGGTTTTCTATACCGATTGGAAATTGGCAACCTTGGCTTTTCTCGTTCTGCCGCTTATTGTTTTCCCCATGGCATTCCTTGGAAAAAAGATCAAGCAGAATTCGGGCCGAGGGCAGCGGGCGATGGGCGAATTAACCAAGGTTCTTCAAGAAGCCCTAGCGGGCATCAAGGTGATCAAAGCCTTTGGTAGCGAGGAATACGAAAGGGAAAGATTCGTAAAAGAAAATCGGAAATTCTACCACTTTATTCGAAAAGTCATAAAATATGACTCCGCGTCTTCACCAACGGTGGAGTTGGTGTCTTACATTGGTATCGGTGGAGTAATGTGGTACGGCATTCAAAGGGTCCTTGCCGGGTCAATGACCCAAGGCGAATTCACCTCTTTTCTTGCAGCCATGCTCATGATGTATGCTCCCGTGAAGCGTCTGACGAGGGTGAATAACAAGATTAAACAGGCCATGGGGAGTGCCGAGCGGGTTTTTGAATTGCTGGATGAGGTGCCTGATATCAAAGTTGTTCCCAGCGCCGTCTCTATTGGACGGGCCCGCGGCGAAGTTCAGTTTTGCAAGGTTGACTTTGCCTATGACAACGAAACGGTGCTGCAGGACTTCAACTTGCGAATCAACCCTGGCGAAGTGGTTGCCCTAGTAGGTCCGAGCGGCGGCGGCAAGTCAACGGTGGTAGGGTTGTTGACACGTTTCTACGATCCTCAGGGCGGCCGGATCCTCATCGACGGGCAGGACATCCGCATGATAACCATGGACAGCCTGCGACGCAACATCGCCCTGGTCGATCAGGAAACCTACCTGTTCAATGACAGTATCCGTGACAACATTCGATACGGTTGCCCCGGAGCTTCCGACGCTGCAGTTGAAGAAGTGGCACGACTGGCCTATGCAGATGAATTTATTCGTTTATTGCCGGATGGCTTTGACCAGCACATCGGCGATCGCGGAGTGCGGCTTTCCGGTGGTCAGCGCCAGCGAATCTGCATTGCGCGGGCCATTCTGCGCGACGCTCCTATACTGCTTCTGGACGAGGCCACCAGCGCTCTGGATACGGAGAGTGAAGCCGTGGTTCAGCAGGCTCTGTCAAACCTCATGAAAAACCGTACCACCATTGTCATCGCCCATCGCCTATCGACGGTCATGCACGCCGACAAGATCGTGGTACTGGTAAAAGGCCGGATCTGCGAGGAAGGGACTCATCAGCAACTTCTGGCACTGGATGGCGTTTATCGCCGCCTGTACGAAATGCAGTTTTCGGAGCGCTTCTGACCGGCGAGTTTTGACGCTGCCGTCACCGCATGGAAAGGTGCTGCGTGTATTTGTTGTACGATACAATCTGGGTTCTGGCCGCACTGATCATGGTGCCTTGGTACTTGGTGAAAAGACTGGTGGGCGTCAAAAGCCGCCTCGGTATTCGGGAGCGGTTCGGTTTCTATTCCCGGGAACGCCTCACGGCTCTGCAGAGCCGACCGGTTTTATGGCTGCATGCCGTTTCCGTGGGCGAGACCCGTGCTGCCCTGCCGTTGCTTCGCGCCCTGCGCCAGGCGTTTCCAGGACACGCCCTGGTACTCTCCAACGTTACCGAAACCGGCCACAGCATCTCCAGCAACATGTCGGAAGTGGATCTGTGCCTGTTTTTCCCCTTCGATATTTCCTGGGTGGTGCGGCGGGTGCTGCGAAGTCTGCGCCCAGCCCTGGTGCTCATTGTCGAAACGGAAATCTGGCCCAACCTGGCGCGCTTTGCGGACCTGGAACGGGTTCCGTTGGTGCTGGTCAACGGCCGGATTTCCGATCGTTCCTACCCCAGGTATCGCATTTTTCGGCCGATCCTGCGGCCGGTCTTGAACCGGTTCACTGCTTTTTGCATGCAAAGCAACGAGGATGCCCGGCGCATGCTGGATCTGGGAGCATCCGAACGGCGCTTGACGGTGACAGGTAATCTTAAATTTGACATGCCCGCGGATGGCCTGGCGGATACCGATCCCCTAGCCTTGCGCTCGACGTTCCACTTGCCCGTAGACGCCCTGGTCTGGGTTGTCGGCAGCACCCATCCCGGCGAAGAGGACTGGCTGCTGGAGGCTTATGAGACCCTCTGCCAGCAGTGTCCCGAGCTGGTTCTTGTACTGGTGCCTCGACATCCGGAGCGCTGCTCCGGATTGCAAAACCTGTTGGTCGGGCGCGGCCTGAAGGTGATGCTGCGCAGTGTCCTGGCAGGTCATGAGGGCACTATCAAACCGGGCCATGTGCTGCTGGTCGATACGGTGGGTGAGTTGCTTCCCCTGTACCGGGCCGCGGACGTGGTGTTTGTCGGTGGTAGCCTTGTGCCGGTGGGGGGACACAATGTCCTGGAAGCCGCGATGGTCGGCAGACCGGTGCTGTTCGGCCCGCATATGGCCAATTTTCGCGAGATTGCCCGCCTGCTGGAAGAAGCCGGCGGCGGCCGCAGCGTTTCGGCTTCCGGACTGGTCTCTGCCATGAGCGATCTCCTACACGACGCAGCTCAGCGACGCGCTATGGGGCTGGCCGGGCAGGCCCTGCTGCAGCGGCACGCCGGGGCGACGGAGCGCACTCTTATTGTCGTCCGTCGGGCGCTGGAGGGATGAGGTGACGCGGTTGAGCCGGTTCTACCGGCGGTTGGCGACGAACGGTCCGGAAAATAGTGCCGAGCAGTTGCTGCTGGCTCTGTTGATGCCCCTAGGTCGGCTCTTTGGTGTCATCATGGCTCTCCGGGTGTTGTTATACCGCTGTGGGGTATGGCCCATCTATCGACCGCCGGTCCCGGTTATTTCCGTCGGCAACCTCACCGTCGGCGGCACCGGGAAAACGCCGGTAGTCGACTACCTGGCCAGTTTCTGCCTGCAACGGGGACGGCGGGTGGCGGTGGTCAGTCGCGGTTACCGCAGCCGGGGTCACGGGGTGCGGGTTGTTAGCGCCGGGAACGGGGCCTTGCTGGACGTGCGGGACTGCGGCGATGAACCCTGGCTTCTGGCACAGCGTCACCCGCGCTTATTGGTGCTGGTAGCGAAACGGCGTGCCGCCGCCGTGCGCCATGCCGTCGAAAATCTGGGCGCCGAAGTGATTCTACTGGATGACGGTTTTCAGCACTTGGCTGTGGCTCGGGACTGTGATGTGGTACTTTTGGATGCTCGCCGCCCCTTCGGTAACGGCAGGGTTTTGCCCGCCGGTCTGCTGCGGGAGCGGCCTGCTGCTCTGCGGCGCGGTCAGTTGTTCGTCCTAACCCGGGCCGAGGCAGATACGCCTTTGCCGTCCCTTCCGGGTCCGACCCTGAGATGTCGACATCGGCTGGCGTCGGATGTGGTCAGCCTTGCGGAGCAACGGTTGCCCATGAAGCAACTGGCAGACCAAAAAGGCTTAGCGTTTGCCGGCATCGCCGAACCCGAAAGCTTTTTTGGGGCCCTGGCTGAGACCGGCCTCCAGTTTACCGCGACCCTTCCATTTTCCGACCATGCCGCGTATGATAGCCGGGATCTGGCCAGGCTGGTGGCCGCCGCCCAAGACACCGATTACCTCATCACCACGGAAAAGGATGCGGTCAAACTACAGGGGGCTGCCCTGCCGCGGCCCTGCTATCGGGTTGGTTTGGAACTGGAATGGCTGGAACCCGGCCGGTTGGAGGCTCTAGTTGCACCGTTAATTCACGGAAAGGAGGGCGGCATGTCCCTGTCTGAAGAACTGCTCAGAGTGCTGGCTTGCCCCCGTTGCCATGGCTCCCTGCTAAAGGACGATGCCGACAAGGCTCTGATCTGCCGCACCTGCCGCCTAGCTTATCCCGTTGAGGACGACATCCCCGTCCTGCTGGTGGAAGAGGCGCGCCCCTTGGTTGATAAAAGGGTTGGCGGCGAGCCGGACTAAAAGCCTTGATGGAGCGCAACAACCCCTGAGGCCGATCCCTGTCGATAAAAATGCGGCGGGTCATGGTCCACACCGCCGACTGGTGGGAGACACCGTCATGACCACATTGACCATGGGCGCCCTGTCCAAGGCGGAGATTTTGGTGGTCGCCAATCCTGTGACTGCGCTACTGTTTGAACACTACCCCTGATGCGAATGGTCATGGTTTTCAACGAGAAGGAGATCTAGCCGAGTCATTGTGTCCTGTGGCGTTTTGCCCAGCGACTGGCGCGGGAAGGCTTAGATTTGGCGATCCTGTTCGAGAACGCCTTCGAAGCCGCCTCGATGGATACCTCAGCCGGTATTTTTCGTCGCGCCGGCTACCGCCGCGACGGCTGCGCATTGTTGCCGAATCTATAGTGTAACCCACGGGTCTGCCGAGCGGTGTCCGCAGCACCTTGCCGATTTTCGCTCCGGTGATCCAATCAAAACAAGCTGCCAAGTTGATACTTGAATGTCAAAGTTCTTCATCAATGGCTGCAGAATACTGTCTCGACAAAGTGTTGACCTTTGATAAACTCCGTCTCATCAAGATGATGAATGACGTACCAAGCAAGATCCGCGCTAAAGAAGCCCGACAGTCTCCTGAAGAACTGCGCAAGACCCGTTATCTCTTTCTGAAGAACCCATTTCGTCTCACGGACGAGCAGGAGCAGCTACCTAGTGTTCATCCGGAAAGTCATAAGCTATTGTAATTACGAGCAAAATACACGTTTTTGCACTTGAAGTTTTGAACTTGGTGTGACAATATAGCCTTCTAACCTATTGAATTTATTCAACTTCAATGCGGTCAGGAGGGCTCGTGAGGCGAAAAATCAATCGACAAATGTCCATCTTTGAACTCTTGCATACCAGCGCCATTGCCAAGGAACTGCGCTGCATTTCGCAGATTCTGGATCAC
>PWVL01000100.1 GCA_003561875.1 Desulfuromonadales bacterium
CGCCATTCGAAAATTGTCGCGGGATCTGCTGATCGATCCGGTGACTGTTCAGGTCGATACGGTGGCCCCGTCCTCCACGGTCAGTCACGCCCTGTATCCCGTCCCGACGCACCTGAAAGCCGGCTTGTTGCTGCAACTGCTGCAACGGACCGAAATCGCCTCGGTACTGGTATTTACCCGCACCAAGCATCGGGCAAAACGGCTGGGCGAGCAGTTGGGCAAGGCCGGATTTGCCACGGCATCGTTGCAGGGCAATCTGTCCCAGAACCGCCGCAAAGAAGCCCTCGACGGGTTTCGCCAGGGTCGAACCCAGATTTTGGTGGCGACGGACATCGCGGCGCGGGGCATCGACGTGTCCCAGGTTTCCCATGTGGTCAATTTCGACATTCCCGACACCGTCGAAGCGTACATCCATCGTATCGGCCGCACCGGCCGCGCCTCACGGAGCGGCGAAGCCTTCACCCTGATGACTACGGAAGACAAAGCCACTGTCCGGGCCATCGAAAAAGTCCTTGGATGCCCCATCGAGCGGCGCAACATCGACGGTTTTGATTATGCTGCGGTAGCGCCTCACGACAACCGCCCGCTGCGCTCCAAGCGTCCGGCCGTTGCTGTCGGCAAACCTTCCGCAAGTCGCCGAAAGTCGCAAGGCGTTGGGTCCGCTTCAGCCGTGCCGCGCCGCGCCGGCAAGGGTTCTCCAAGGATTCAGGCGCAGCTTTCCTGATCGACGAGGCAGCGAGGGACGGTTATTTGATCGTCCCTCTTTTTTATTCGATTTTTTTTGGGAGGGTCCTATTGCGCATTCTGATCGTAACTCCCCGGCAACCCCGCACCACGGGCAACTGGGTGACGGCTTGCCGACAGAAAAAAGGGCTGGAATTTCTGGGACACAGCGTTCGAATTATGGAGACGAGCGAGTCCGGTGAAGGCCTTGAGAGGGTTGTAGAGGATTTTGCGCCCGATGCGGTCAACGTCCTGCACGCCTTGCGCAGCGGCGTGCCCTGGCTGGCCTGTCCATCGGCTCAGCATGTTCCGTGGGTCGTCACCCTGACCGGAACCGATATCAACGGTCTTTACGATACGCCTCGTCAGCGCAGTGATCTGTTGCGGGTGATGAAAGCCGCCGGGGCCATTATCACTCTCACTGCAGCCGCACGTCGGTCAATTAGCCTTTCTTATCCGCAATGGGAAGGGAAGCTTTACCATGTCGCACCGGGGGTAACCTTGGGCGAAGAACATGACGACCTGCGGAAACGGCTCGGTATTTCCCGGAATCGGGTACTGTTTCTGCATCCGGCGGGATTGCGGCCGGTCAAGGGCAATCGGGAACTGCTCGAAATGTTTGGCAGGGTGGCGTCGAATCGACAAACCCGTCTGGTTTTCTGCGGCCCGATACTGGATGCGAAATATGCCGACGGTTTTTTTGCCGCATTGAGAAGACGGCCCTGGGCGGTGTATGGGGGTGTCATTCCGGTGGAGGCCATGGCCAGCGTTCTGCGGGCGGCGGATGTGGTTCTGAACAATTCCTGCAGTGAAGGTTTCTCGACGGTTCTAAAGGAAGCTGCCGTTCTCGGTGTGCCGGTTCTGGCCAGGGATATTCCCGGTAATCGCGAAGCCTTTCAGCTGGGACGCCAGGGTCTGTTGTACCATGGTCCGGCGGATTTCGTTCGCAAGGCCCGTGTTCTGGCACGGCATGTTACGCTGCGCCGAGGTCTGTCGAGAGCGGAGCCCGGTGCCGCGTCCTGGCTGGATGAAGCCCTTCGATTGGAACGCATCTGCTGTAGGTTGGCGGGAGGTGGCTAACCAGTTCCGGATAATGCAACAGTGAGAGTTTTCTTTACCGTTCAACCTTTTGCGCCGGCATACTATTTATTTAATAAGTGCTATGAGGTAAGGCAATAAAACTCATTGAGATTAAAGATTATTTTAAAAGATTGAGAGATCTTTTTGAAAGCATCTCCATGGAGAATTCGGCCTGTGTCCTGGAGTGTTGCCGGGTTATTGCCGAGGCTTTGCAAGAGGGTCGCAAGGTGCTCATCATGGGCAATGGCGGCTCGGCGGTCGACGTCCAGCATTTTGCCGTTGAACTGGTCGGACGGTTTCTGCTGGAGCGAAGAGCTTTGCCGGCCATTGACCTGACCACCGACATGTCGATCCTGACGGCAGTGTGCAACGATTACGGTTTCGATGAGATCTTCAAGCGCCAGGAGGAGGCTCTGGCTTCTCCGGGATGTGGTACTAGGCATTTCGACGAGCGGCAACTCGAACAATGTTTTCCATGCCTTGACAGCCGCCAATGCCGCCGGGTGCGGAACGATCAGTCTGCTCGGCCGGGACGGCGGCAATATTGCTGGGATCGTTGACCTGGCAGTGACGGTGGCGGTGCGGCAAATGCCGCTGATTCAGGCGGCTTACGAAGCAATAGTCCACATGATCTGCGATCTTGTGGAGAAGGAACCCTTCGCAACTTCATAGGGAACGTTGGTTGAGGAGTCTCAGGCTTGAAAATTGCGGTTATTCGCAAAGTGTGCGGTGGCGGTAAGCGACGCCTTTTTCTGACCCAGGCCGAAACCTTGGGAATTGCCGAGGCGGTGGATTTTGTCGGACCGAGCCGGGTCGCGGAACATCACTATCGGACGGCGGATCTGCTGGTGCTTCCCACGCTAAGCGATCCTTTTGCCAATGTCTGCCTTGAGGCCCTGGCCTGTGGTTGCCCGGTGATGACGACTCCGGAAAATGGCGCGGCGGAAATTCTCAAAGAGGGCGAAACCGGGTTTGTTCTCGAAGCAGAACCGAAGCGGGCTACGCAGATTGCCGCCAGGGTCCGATTGTTCGCAGAAATGCCAGTAGCGCGGCGCTCTCAATTGCAAAGGGACTGCCGCGTCAGCGCCGAGCCTTTTACAATTTTACGGAACACCCGGGAGCATTGGCCATTCTGGAATCGTTTAAAAAAAAGCTGTCGAACATGTAATTTCTTGCATAAAGTTCACTATTATGATAGCGGATTAGCGCACTTGCCGGTTTAAACGGGGCAAGGATCTTCTGGTCACCGGGTTTCTTGCCGCGTCGCCGTAATTTGAACGGGCTTTTTGCGTTGCGGCCCGTAGATGTGCTCCAGGTGAACTGCATGGCGAAAGTGAATACAAGCCGATGAATCGTGAAGATATTGAACAGTTTCTCAATCGGATTGGGGAAGCCAGGGCTTTGGTTGTAGGGAACTGATGCTGGATGAATATCTGTGGGGCAAAACCGAGCGGATCAGCCCGTAAGCGCCGGTTCAGGTGGTTAAGATCACGCGTGAGGATCTCCCTTTCGGCGGCGCCGGCAATGTGATCAACCAGTCAGGTGTGGCGCTTGGCTGTTTCTCCATGGAGGAGGTGGCGGTTCTACATGAACCTCTGACCCGCCAGCTGGCCGAAGTCGGCGCCCGGATTGACGGATTCTGCGTCTGTCCCCATCATCCGACGGCCGGGCAGGGTGGTTATGGACAGTTCTGCAACTGCCGAAAGGTCGAGCCGGGACTATTGCTGCAGGCGGCCAGGGAGCATGGTGTCGATCTCGAACGATCTTGCATGATCGGTGACAAGGAATCGTATATCGAGACCGGCGAACGGGCCGGTTGCACGCCGCTACTGGTGCTTTCCGGCTACGGCAGAACGACGACGCAAACCGTTTCTTCGCAAAGAGCACGACGTTTTGTGGACCTCAAGGCGGCGGCGGATTATATCTGTGCGCTGACCCGGCAGGGATGCACATTCTCTCCCGGGAACAAGGGATCCCTCTATGATTAAAAGCATGACCGGCTATGGCAAGGGTGAGGCTTCCCGCAACGATATTTTTCTTAAGGTGGAAGTCAAATCGGTCAATCATCGTTATGGCGACGTGACCGTCAAGCTGCCCCGCACCCTGATGGCTCTGGAAGCCGAAGTGCGAAAGCAGGTAGCGGCGCGTCTCAAACGGGGACGAATTGATGTCTACGTGCATTTGGAGTTTGGCTCGGAGACGGATAAAGTACCGGTATTGAACCGTACTCTGGCGCAGCATTACCTGCAACTGCTCGAAGAAATGGAACGTACTCTTGAGTTGAGCGGTGGAGTCAGCGTGGAACTGCTGGCGTCGCAGAAGGACGTGATTGTCCTTAAAGAAGCTGAGGTGGCTGTGGACGAAATCCGATACTGCCTTGAAAGTGCCCTGGAAAATGCCCTCTCCGCGGTGGAAAAGATGCGGCTTGCGGAGGGGGAGGCCACTTGTGTGGATATGCAGGAGCGTCTGAAAATACTCGATAATCTGCTGGGACGGGCAGCGTCCAGGGCTCCGGCAGTGCCTGAAGAATGGCGGCTGAAGCTTGAGGATCGCCTCTCGCGGCTGGAACAGGGGATGGAGTGGGATTCCCAGCGACTGGCCCAAGAGCTGGCCCTGTTTGCGGACCGGTGCGATATCAGTGAGGAGTTGAGCCGCTTTCGCAGCCATCTGCAGCAATTCGAGGAGCTGTTTGAAGCCTCTGAACCCGTTGGTCGGCAGATGGATTTTCTGCTTCAGGAGCTCAACCGCGAGACCAACACCATGGGCTCCAAATCGAGTGATGTGGAGCTGACTCGACAGGTGATAGCGATCAAAGCGGAGTTGGAAAAAATACGCGAACAGGTACAGAACATCGAGTAGGAGACAACAGTAAATGGTCATGCGCAGAAAAGGCCTTCTTTATATTGTTTCAGCGCCGTCCGGGGCAGGCAAGACCTCCCTTTGCAGGGCGGCAATTGACATTTTGCCCAATCTGCGGCACTCTGTCTCCCATACAACCCGTTCCCCCCGGCCCGGTGAAGTGCATGGTCGGGATTATTATTTTGTCTCCGAAGCCGAATTTGATGCCATGGTGACCCGGGGGGAGTTCGCCGAGTGGGCCCGGGTGCATGGCAACTGTTACGGGACTGCTCTGGCAGAACTGGAACAAGCTCGAGACGCGGGTTGGGATCTGCTATTGGAGATCGACTGTCAGGGTGCTGCACAGCTGAAGGAAAAATGCCCTGATGCGGTTTTTATTTTTATTTTGCCCCCTTCATTTGAAGAGCTTGAACGCCGCCTGAGAGGGCGGCAGACCGACACGGGCGCAGTGATCGAAGAGCGCTTGCGCAACGCCCGGGTCGAGATTAGGGAAATGTTCTGGTATGATTACCTGGTGGTGAACGACGATTTTGACCAGGCTCGGCAGCAGTTGCAGGCGATCATGCTGGCTTGCCCATGCCGAACGGAGATTTTGAAAGATCCGGTAAAAAAACTTTTTGCCGAATTCGGATTATGAGTAAAGGCGCGCCGTTGCTATTTTGGTCGATGACGGGCTTCTTCCAACATTCAAGAGGACAAAAACTTCATGGCACGTATTACAGTCGAGGATTGTCTGCAGCAGATTCCCAACCGTTTTCTGTTGGTCATGGTGGCCTCCAAACGCACCAAGCAGCTTTACAAGGGATCGCAACCGTTGATTGAAAACAAGGGCAACAACAAAAAAGTTGTGCTTGGCCTGCGGGAGATTGCCGCAGGCAAGATAGATTATGAAATTCCCGCCCCCAAGGTTTGATGATTTTTCAAACGGCCGGCCCTTCTTCGGGTCGGCCGTCCCCTTCTCTGTTTTTTTACCCTGACGTATCAAGGTCTCGTTTCGACAGCTTTTGCCATGCGACCATCCCAGCAATTCAAATCTCTTATGGAACAGGTCCGCAACCAGGACTCCCGTGCCGATCTTGAAAAACTGCAGCGGGCCTATGCCCTCTGTGAAAAGACCTGTGATGGTCAACCCGATTCCTCTGGCCTTTCCCGGGCCGTAGAGGTGGCCACTATTCTGAGTCGTTTCAAGCCTGATGTGGCGACGCTGATTGTCGGCATGCTCATCAACGGGGTCGAGCAACAACAATTTGATCTGGAAAACCTTCGACAGTCCTTTGGGTCTGAGGTGGGGGAACTGCTGTCCTGTCTGTCAGGCATTCGGAAACTGGTATTCTCGGTGGAACAGCAATCGCAGGCGGAAAACTTTCGCAAGATGCTGCTGTCCATGGCCGGCGACATTCGGGTGATCCTGGTGCAACTGGCCGACCGCTTGTACAACCTGCGCATTTTGGACCGACGTACGGAGCAGGAACAGCGACGCTACGCCGGAGAAACCCTGGTTATCTACGCGCCTCTGGCCAACCGGCTTGGTGTCAGCTGGCTGAAATGCGAAATGGAGGATTTGTGCCTGCGCTATACCCAGCCGGAGGTTTACTTTGACCTGCGGGAAAGGGTTGATCGAAACGAGAAGGAGCGGGCCGGATACATCGAACAGGTCAAAAGACTGCTGCTGGAAAAAATCGGACGTCACGGCATCAAGGGGGTATGCTACGGCCGTTACAAGCATCTCTATTCGATCCATCGGAAAATGGTTCGGCAGCAGGTCGGCTTTGACGAAGTTTACGACATTATCGCTTTTCGCTTGATTGTGCAGACGGTACCCGAGTGTTACGCGGTTCTGGGGGTGATTCACGCAGCCTGGAAACCTGTCTCCGGACGGTTCAAGGATTTCATCGCCATGCCCAAGCCCAACATGTACCAGTCTCTGCATACCACGGTGATCGGACCCTATGGGGAGCGCATGGAAGTGCAGATCCGCACCGAGGAGATGCACAGGGTCGCCGAAGAGGGGATCGCCGCTCACTGGCGCTACAAGGAACAGCAGGCCGAACAACCGGATTCTGCCGAAGAGACTCAAGCCGCGGCGGCCATGCAGGCGGGGTCCGCTTCGGTTGATTCCCGGAATGAACTGGGTCTTCTGGAGGCCCTTGACGACGATCTGTTTTCGGACGAAGTGTATGTATTTACTCCCAAGGGAACGGTCAAGGCTTTTCCCCGGGGAGCCACTCCCGTGGACTTTGCCTACAGCGTGCACACGGACGTAGGCAATACCTGCACTGGCGCTCGTGTCAACGGCAAGCTGGTGCCGCTGAAGACGGAATTAAACAGCGGCGATATTGTCGAGGTTATTACATCCAGCACACAGCAACCCAGCAAGGACTGGCTGAAGTTTGTCAAAACCTCCCGGGCGGCTGGCAAGATACGCCAATGGGTCAAGGCGCAGCAACGGGAGAAGAGTCTGGTTCTCGGTCGGGAACTGCTGGAAAAACGTTTGCGCAAATACGGCATGAGCCTGAAGCGGGTGTTGCAGTCGGATGAAATGGCGCTGGCTATGGAGGAACTGGGCTATCACAACAGCGAGGACCTGTTGGCCGCCATTGGCTATGGCAAGCTGTCCCTGGGGCAACTGACAGGGCGCCTGGTTCCGGAAGAGCGACTCAAACCGGAAGTGCCTGAAAAAAAGAGTTCTGTGGCCCAGGTTATCGACAAGATTCGGAAAAAGCCTTCCAGCGCCATCAAGATTCAGGGCATCGATGATATCGCGGTGCGTTATGCTCGATGCTGCAATCCCCTGCCCGGTGACTCCGTGGTCGGTTTTATTACCCGGGGGCGCGGTATTACCGTTCATGCCGCCGAATGTCCGGGAGTGCTGCAGAGTGACCCGGAACGACGGGTGGAGGTGGAGTGGGATCTGAAAAAGAAGTCCTCACATCTGGTTCGGGTCCGGGTATCCTGCCTTGACAAGAAAGGCATTCTGGCTACGGTCAGTGGCGCGGTGAGCAACTGTGAAGCCAATATCATTTCGGCCAATGTTCATACCAGCGGGGATGGCAGGGCGCAGATTGTTTTTACCCTGGATCTGCAGGATCGGGCCCACCTCGATCGGGTGGTGAAGGCCCTGCAAAAGATCAAAGAGGTCTCCACGGTGGAGCGGCTGCCCAACTAGTCGTTTGGACACCACCGATTGTCGTTTTGAATTCTATTGGTCTGGGTTGTTCTTGGTAACGGAAAGCCAGCGGGACACACAAAGCGGAGGGAGAAAAAATGCAAGGTAAAAAGGCCATTACTTCGATGGAGGCGCCTGCGGCCATAGGCCCTTATTCTCAGGCTGTCCAGGTTGAAGACTGGCTCTTTATTTCCGGCCAGATTCCTCTGGAACCGAAAAGCGGTAAACTGGTGGCGGGCGGGATCGCTGCTCAGGCCGAGCAGGTCATGGCCCATCTCGGAGCTATTCTTAAAGCGGCCGATTTGACGTTCGACGCGCTGGTCAAGACCACAATTTACCTGATTGACCTGAAGGATTTTGCCGTCGTAAATGAGATTTACGGGCGATATTTTTCTGTCGATTCAGCTCCGGCTCGGGCTACGGTACAGGTGGCGGCATTGCCCAAAGGTGCTCTGATCGAAATTGATGGCGTAGCCCGGTGCCCTTGACCTGCGGCTGCGCAAACCTTGTCCAGCCCCGCGGACTTAAAGGAACAGAGGAAGTCCTTTTGTCCTCGGCGGCAAAAAAGGGAGGACCTTGAGAGGCCTCCCTTTTTTGATGTGCTGTATGATCCGGGCCTGGCCCGTCAGGCCTTGGTAACGGCTCCGGAGCGCAGGCAGCGTGTACAGATTTTCAGGGTTTGTACCCTGCCTTTGCGTAACGCTCTTACCTTCTGGAGGTTGGGATACCATACCTTCCGGGTCTTGTTCTGGGCGTGACTGACATTATTGCCGGTCGTGGGTTTTTTTCCGCATATTTCGCAAATTCTGGCCATTTTTGAAACCTCCTGTAAATTTGAACGGCTATAACTAGCATGCTTTCAGGTCTGTTGCAATCCTTTTTTCCTGCCACAATGGAGCGCGAAGAGGCGGAATTTCCGGCAGGTTCTGGAATTTTTCATGCGTTTTTCGGTTCCGTTTTTGGAGACTGGTTCTCATGAAACCCAAAAGGAAATCTCCGCAACGGTCCCTTCCAGTCAGAGGTCGGCTTCGCTGTAAACACGCAGGCCGCTGCGGCGCAGCAGGGCGGCGGTTACACCCTGGCCGGCTACCTGTTGCTGCATCCGGCAGATTCTGTGGACTCCGCAAGACGGACTTCCGTCCTTGAGCAGTGCGGCCTGACTTTCGGTCAGGCGGGCGATGGTGAGGGTCATTTCGGCTCCTCGCAGAAAGGACGCGGACATCTCCCGACCGTCACTGCGGTACAG
>PWVL01000039.1 GCA_003561875.1 Desulfuromonadales bacterium
AGGCAACACCGCAGGGTTGCGCCCCCGCGCGACGCCTGACTCTTTTTTTGCGCCAAAAAAGAGTCAGCAGAAAAAGGCGCCCCGTTCCTGGCCCGCCTTTGGCGGGTTCCCTGCGCTGCGCGGGCGTTTGGCGGACGGGCAAAAACTCGCTGCGCTCGGACAGTTGCCCGTCTGTATCGCCAAACGCCCACTCCGCTCCGGCGGCGTCGCAGGGGGAGGGACGGCATAGTCAAATTAAAGGTCAATGCCCATTCCCATTCCTCTGTGAGTGCCGTCAAGGATGGGAATGGGCATTGACAAGAAGCCGGCCCCCCTGCACATTGGAATCAGCCGGAGCCAGTGAAGCGACTCGAAGCCCCTTTGGAACTTTTTCAGTCTCTTTATGTGACGCGAGTCGTCGCCGGGAAAGGAGAAGTCTTCATGCAGGAAATGTCCATCAACCTTTACGATCAGGAAGGCATAGAAAACACAACAGCCACCCTGAATAAGGCCTACGACCGGGCCCGCCAGTTGGGTATTCGCCAGCTTGTGGTGGCCACCACAACCGGGCAGACGGCTCTTGATTGCGCCGAGTTGATGCCGGAACTCGAGATTATCGGTGTGACCATGCACGCCATTGACAGGGAAATTCAGGTTTCCCGTTACGGGCGCAAAGTGAAGGCCAAAGATCCTCAGATCATGGAACGGGCTCGACAGAAGGGCGTACGTTTTTATACCGGGGTGCATCCTTTTCACGGCGCTGTGAGCAGCGCCCTGCGGGATGCGTTGGGTGGTTACAGTGCCCACGATGTGATGGCGGAGCTGTTGAAATCGGTCTTTTCTACCGGTACCAAGGTGGCCATCGAGTGTGCGATCATGGCCGCGGATGGTGGCTTTCTGGAGATGGACCAGGACATCATTGCCCTGGGCGGTTACCGTGGCGGGGCGGACACTGCGCTGGTTCTTAAACCGGCTTTCAGTTACCGTATGTTTGAGATGAGGATACGGGAGGTGCTCTGCTACCCGCGATCCGCCCGCAAGGACAGCCCCGGCGCCTGAAGATGCGGGGATGGGGAGAGTGTTGAAGAAGGGATCAGGTTAATGAACGAAAAGTTGGAAATCGCTCGAAACTGGCTTCCGCGGTATACCGGGCTGGCGCTGGACGAGATCGGGGATTATGTGCTGCTGACCAACTTTCGTTCCTACCTCAACAAATTTGCCGAACGCTTCGGCTGTGAGATACGGAGCGCGGACCGGCCGATGCCTGCCGTCACCAACGCCCGGGGACTGACTATGATTCACATTGGCATGGGATCGGCCAACGCCGCAACCATTATGGATCTGCTGAGTGCCCGCAATCCCCAGGGGGTTCTGCTGCTGGGCAAGTGCGGCGGGCTGAAGAAATCCACCGAAATCGGCCATTTTATCCTGCCGGTGGCGGCTATTCGCAGCGAGGGTACCAGCGACGAGTATTTTCCTCCTCAGGTTCCCGCCCTGCCGTCATTCAAACTGCACAAGTTTGTCTCGGAAAAAATCATCGCCCACGGCCACGAGTATCGAACCGGCGTGGTTTACACTACCAATCGCCGTCTCTGGGAGCACGATAAGGAGTTTTTGCATCGATTGCAGGCCATGACATGCATCGCCATCGATATGGAGACTGCCACCTTGTTTATCGTCGGCCATTACAACGCCATAGCCCGCGGCGCACTGTTGCTGGTGTCCGATCTGCCCATGACGCCTGAAGGCATCAAAACCGAAGAGATGGATCGGCTGGTTACCCGCCAGTGGACCGACGTCCATCTGCAGATCGGCATCGAGGCCATGACCGAGATTGAGGAAAAAGGCGAACGAATCAAGCATTTTCGTTATTGAATCGAGATGGGACGGGAGCTGTCGGCAGCAGGGAGAAGGAAATGAGAGGCTTTTTTGGCGCTCTGGCCGTGGTGGGCGTTGGCGTCTGCTGTCTCGGGGTGCTGAGTGGCTGCACCGGCGTTGCCAGAGGAGTGGCCCAGGCGGTCATGGAGAAGCACGAGGCTCCCCGGGAGGATACCCGGGAGTGTTATGTGCGGGGGCGGCGTTTCGAGGGGCTCGCTCCCTTTCTGGATCGGGCCGAGGATCTGGCCCTGGAATCCGGCACTCGGGCCCCTGATCTGAAAGTGCTTATGGTCCATGGTATGGGTTCGCACCTGCCGGGTTATTCCGCCCGCCTGGCGGAAAATCTCGCCCGTTCCCTGCAGCTTGACCGGGTTCAGGAGCGTTACAAGGAGTTGGAATTGCATCGTCCCGAGCATCAGGACGAGCCGGTGGGGACGCTGAGAGTGAGCCGTTACCTGAGCGGTGACGGTCACCGGAATCTGCTGTTTTACGAATTGACCTGGAGTTCCATCGTCGCGGAGGAGAAGCGCAATCTGGAATTTGACAGTTCGGAGGAATATGCCCACCGTCGGGCTTCGGTCAATCGTGCCCTCAAGGAATTTGTCAATACCACCTTTCCCGACGTGCTTATGTACAGCGGCCTTTCCGGTGAGCGGATCCAGTCGGCGGTAGCCCAGTCCGTATGCTGGATGATGGCCAGGGATTGGCAGGATCTGCCTTTTTCGGGCAGCGAGTTCTGCGATGTCTACAAGGAAAACCTGTTGGAGCATCTTGAAGACAAATATGTTTTCATAACACACAGCCTGGGTAGCCGTATCACCGTGGATGCCCTGCAGCACCTGGCCGCCCTGGCGCATCTGGACTCGGCAATGCAGTCGGAGCAAAAAGCCCTACGCAACAAGAAGTTCACCGTGTTCATGCTCTCCAATCAGCTGCCGCTATTGCAGCTCGGGCGTCCCGCACCGGAGATAACGGGGCAGATCGATGAAATGTGCAGGCCCGATGGCAGTCGGCGTTCCGAACGGCAGTTCGGCGAGTTGCGGCTGGTGGCTTTCAGTGATCCCAATGATCTGTTCAGTTACGCCCTGCCGTCTTGGTTTCTAGACCAGTACATCGATTCGCGGATTTGTCCGACCCTGACCAACGTGGTACTTAATATAGCTCCGGTGACACCCCTGTGGGGGCTGGGCTCCCTGGCCAATCCCCGTGCGGCCCATGTTTCCTACGACGATGACTCCCGGACCCTCGGCCTGATAGCCCATGGCATCGGCGGTTCCCATACCCATCCCGAGGTGGAGGAGCGTTGTGTCTGGGTCGAGACGATTCCTTGAGCCGGGCCGTTTGACGAAAAGTTTGGTTGCGGATGTCCGCGAGTCGTGAAAGGGGGTTGAGCATGGACGCGTCTTATCTTCAGCGCCTTGAGCGGGCATCTTCGTTGCTGGCTGCGGCCCGCACCGTGGTGGCGTTTACCGGCGCCGGAATCTCCACCGCTTCGGGGCTGGCGGATTTTCGCAGCCTCGGTGGTCTCTGGGATCGACATCCGGTGGTGACCTACGGGGAATTTTTGGCAAGCGAAACGGCCCGCATGTCCTACTGGGCCATGCGTCGTGAGCTGATTCCCTCTTTGCTGGCTGCTCGGCCCAATCCGGCCCACCAGGCGCTGGCGGCGCTGGAAAGTAGCGGCCGGCTGCAGGCGGTGATCACCCAGAATATCGACGGGTTACATCAGCGGGCGGGCTCCGGCAAGGTGATCGAACTGCATGGAACCAACATGCAGGCCAGTTGCCTGGACTGCGGCCGGTCCTGGCCGATCGCAGACATTCAATCCCGGCTCGATGACGGCGATAAAGTACCTCGTTGTTCTGCATGCGAAGGACTGATCAAGCCGGATACGGTATCCTTTGGACAAAGTCTCCCGGAGCAGGAACTTTCAGAGGCTTTTCGGTGGGCCCGACGGTGTGATCTGCTGCTGATGATCGGCTCGTCCCTGACCGTTCAGCCGGCAGCACTGATTGTTCCGGCAGCGGCCGAGGGCGGAGCCGTATTGGTTTTTATCAATCATCAGGAAACCCCCTACGATTCCCTGGCGGAAGTCCGGTTTGCGGAAAAAGCCGACCGGGTTTTGCCGGAACTAGTTCACGGAGTTATTTCCCGAACCTGAAAGCCGGGCAGGTTACGCCGCTGCCGGTTTCATTGTTCGTAGGGCCTTCAATATGCTCCGCTTCTGAAGCTTTCGGTTGCGAAATTCCCATATCACGAGAAAACAGGCTATTGCGGATCCTTGCCAGGGCCCCGCTTCCCTGACCAAATCAGTTTTTTCGCTTTTGCGGAACAGGGAAGATTGCGGGGACAAACGGACTTTTCCCCTGACGGGGCTTGACATTGGCCCAGAATGGTTTAACTACAACAAACCCGTTGGCTCTTGAGGTGTTTTCCTCTTCAGTATTATTTCTCTTCTCTCTGCAAGGCAGGCTCTTTGATGACCGCTACGCCCTCCTTTATCGTCGCCATCGGCGCTTCCGCCGGCGGTCTGGCCGCACTCGAAGAATTTTTTGATCACATGCCCTCTGACAGTGGCCTGGCCTTTGTGGTGATTCAACATCTGTCACCGGACTTTAAAAGCCTGATGGACGATCTTCTGGCCCGTCATACCCGCATGGCCATTCATCGGGTGACCTCGGGAATTACCCTGGAAGCCAATGCCATCTACCTGATTCCGCCGAAAAACCACATGACGGTCTCCGACGGAAAGCTGTACCTGGAAAAGCTGGGCCAGGGTCATCATCCGGATCTGCCCATTGACGTTTTTTTTCGCTCGCTGGCGGCGGATGCGGGCAGCCGGGCAATTGCAGTGGTGCTTTCGGGAACGGGCAGCGACGGCTCCCGGGGGATTCGGGACATACATGAAAAACGCGGTCTGATCCTGGTGCAGAGCATCGACTCGGCCCAGTTCGACGGAATGCCCCGCAGCGCCTTTGCCACCGGTCTCTGCGATCTGATGCTGGCCCCTGAGGCGATGCCGGAAGTGATTATGAAATACGCATCCGTCTCAGACGAAGAGCGGACCCAGGTGATTCGCGATTTTCTGGTCCTTGATGAAGACGGCGAATACCAGCAGATCTTTGCCGTGCTCCGCAGCCAGTTCAACCTCGATTTTTCCAAATACAAGCCACCGACCGTTGATCGGCGCATTCGGCGGCGGATGGATTTTCTCAAGCTCTCCGACGTCAACAGTTATGCGGCCCATCTGGCGCGGGATATGGAAGAGCTTGATGCCCTGTACCGGGATCTGCTCATCGGAGTGACGGAATTTTTCCGGGACCCCAAAACTTTCAGAGGTCTTCAGGAGAAGATTGCCGAGGATTTCTTTGAAGGACGGCGCTCCGACGAGGAGATCCGCCTCTGGTCTGCGGGTTGTGCCACCGGTGAGGAAGCTTATTCCCTGGCCATTACGGTCGCCGAACTGGCGGATCAGTACGAGTTCAAGGGGAATATCACGATTTTCGCTACCGATGTGCACCGCACTTCTCTGGAAACCGCTTCTCAGGGCATTTACGATAAGAACTGCCTGAAAAATGTTTCGGAAGAACGTCTCAAGCGGTATTTTGTTGCCAGGGGGGACGACCGGTATCAGGTGATTCAGGAAATTCGCAAAATGATCGTTTTTGCCCCCCACAACCTGATCGACGATCCGCCTTTTACCCGCATGGACCTGATCTGTTGCCGCAATCTGCTCATCTATCTGCAGGCTGAAATTCAGGGCAAGGTGCTGGCACTGTTTCACTTTGCCCTCAAACTCAACGGGATTCTTTTTCTCGGTAGCAGCGAGGGACTGGGAAAATTGGCGACGGAGTTCGAAACCCTGGACAGCCCCGGGAAGATTTTCCGTAAAATCCGCGATCTCAAGGTGGCCATGGACATGCGCCTGGAGCCCACCAGGAAACTCCTGGCCGTGCCTTCCACCGGTGCCTCACCTCAGCGCCTGACGGTCAGTCTTGATCGCCAACTGGTGCACGATTACGACGTTCTGCTCGGCGAATACATGCCGGCCGGGGTGCTGGTGGATGAGCAACGCCGGGTTCTGCACTGCTTTGGCGATCTTTCCGGCCTGCTGGAGCAGCCGCGTGGTCGTTTCGAAAACGACCTGCTCGATCTGGTTCCGGAGAAGATTAAAATTTCTCTGAGTACCGCCCTGCATCGTGCCGCGCAGAACTGCGACCGGGTCTCCTCCCTTAACGCGATTATTCTGGGGGGACGTTCCCATGATCTGAAAGTGGATTGTATTGCTGATAAAAAAGCCCGTTCCATGCATTATTTTGTTTCTTTTCCGCCTTCACGGCGAGATCCGGTGGAGCCGACGGCTCTGGCCCAAGAAGTTCATCATCTGCCGCAAAGCGAGATTCCGGAATTTCTTCAGCAGCGCATCGCTGAGCTGGAGCAGGATCTGCAGATCAGCAAGGAAAATTTGCAGTCGACCATTGAGGAGCTGCAGGCCACCAATGAGGAACTGCAGACCACCAACGAGGAGCTCATGGCCTCCAACGAGGAGTTGCAGAGCACCAACGAGGAACTGCACTCCGTCAACGAGGAGTTGTATACCGTCAACGCTGAGTTTGAACTGAAAAACAAGGAACTCAAGCAACTGAACCGGGATCACGACAACCTGTTGTCCAGCATTGAAATCGGCACGGTCTATCTGGATCGGGAGCTGTGCATCCGTAAATTCAATCCCGCCATCAGCAAAATTTTCCGTCTGCTGCCGCAGGATATCGGCCGTCCTATCGATCATATTGCCTATCATCTGGAACACCACGAACGGATGCTGCAAAATATCCGCAAGGTACTGGTGTCCGGAAAAGTCATTGAAAACGAGGTGGTGACCCAGGACGGTCAGTGGCTGTTGAAACGTTTGCTGCCCTTTCGCAACGAAACCGGCGCCGTCGACGGCGTGGTGATGACCTTTACGGACATTTCCCGAGTCAAGGAGGCGGAACGGCAACTGGCCCGGATCAACGAGGCTCTGGAACTCAAGGTGGCGGAGAGAACCGAAATGCTGCAACTGGCCAAGGAAGAGACCGATGCCGCCAATGCCGCCAAAAGTATTTTTCTGGCCAACATGAGTCATGAAATTCGTACGCCCATGACCGGTATCTTCGCCACCGTGGAACTCCTTGCGGACACCGGCCTGTCACAGAAACAGATGGATATTCTCCGTATTCTCAAGTCAGCGGCGCAAAATCTGATGCACATTCTCGACGACGTCCTGGATTTTTCCAAAATCGAGGCGGGAAAACTTACTCTCAAACACGATAAGTTCCGTCTGGATTCGGCCATTGAAGAAGTTTTGGCCCTGAATCGGCCTCAATTGGAACAGAAAAAGCTGGAGTTTCTCATGGATCTGGACAGCAATATTCCCGAGGTGTTGTATGGGGACGAATTCCGCCTCAGGCAGATCTTTTCCAACCTCTTGTCCAATGCGGTAAAATTTACCGATAGCGGCAAGATCACATTGGTCGCGACGCTAAAAGAGCGGGATCAGGCGCAGGTGCTGATTCAGTTTTCCATCGCCGACACCGGTTGCGGCCTGGAACCGGAGGCTGTCAATATCATCTTTCAGCCCTTCACTCAGGCCGATCCTACAATTACCCGGAAATATGGGGGGACGGGCCTAGGGCTGACGATCTGCAATAAGCTGGTCTCCCTGATGGGAGGGGAGATCTGGGCCGAAAGGAATCCCGAAGGGGGGGCGCTTTTCCACTTTACGGCGCGGTTTGATTTGTTCCGGGCAGAGGCCCAGGAGGTTTCGCGCCCGCCCGCGGAAACAGTCACTTTGCAAACCGATTATGACAGTGATTTCAGCATTCTGCTGGCCGAGGATGATCCGATCAACCGGTATCTGCTGACGACGATTCTCAACGACCTCAACTGTCGAACCGTCGCGGTAAATGATGGTGCCGAGGCACTGAAAGTGCTTGAGGAGCAGGATGTGGATCTTGTGCTGATGGATATTTCCATGCCTGAGGTCGATGGCATTTCCGTTGCCCGCCGGGTTCGAAGCGACGTTCAGTGGCAGCGGAACCGCAATGTGCCAATTGTGGCCGTGACGGCCCATGCCTTGGATGGGAGCCGTGAGAAATTCATTTCGGAGGGGTTCACCGACGTCGTCACCAAGCCTTTCTCTGTGCCTCACCTGAAGAGGGTTATTGACACCGTTCGTTCAGCAAACAATTCTGCCGGACCCGTATCCGGTTCTGAAACGTTATCTTTTTCAAAAGGTTTCCCTGCTGGAGGCGATGTTCTCTGAAGGGGCGCCGCAGGCGATTCTGGCGTCATTTGTAAAAAACCCTTTGCTTCGTGGTGCCCAATGAAGTATGTTTTGCGAGGCCGGTCTGGATGTTTCGGTGATCAGATCCGTTGGGGTGAATCTTGCCCCGGGAAAGACGTTTTTTTCGACAAGCCAAGGCGGGTTGGGCCTTTTTTTGATGCAGTTTCGTCTGACAGGCTTGTGACCGGTTGTTTGATGATTTTCGGCGTTTATCTGTCTACTTTAATCCGTGAAAGGCTCAGTCTGTGAAAAGATTTCTGATGATGCTGGTTACCCTGGGTTTTTTCTCCCTTACAGTGCTTGCCTGCAGCAGCGACGGCACGAGTGAAGCCAAGTCTCTGATGCAGCAGCAGGTGACGGTGATCGAAACCTATGTGGATGGATTGGAGAAGGCCCGTAGCGCGGAGGATATGGTCAAGACGGTGGATCGCTATACGGCCGATATGAAAAAGCTTATCCCCCGCCTGAAGGCATTTCACGAAAAATATCCCGATTACGATAAGGACGGCATTCCAAAAGCGCTGGAAGCAGAGCTTCAGCGGGTGGAAAAGGCGTCGGATCGACTGCCCGCGGCGATGATGAACTCCATGCAGTATATGACCGATCCCAGGGTGCAGGAAGCGATGCAGCGCATGACCGAAGAACTGGGTGCAATGTATTAGCCAGCTGGTGTCCATCCGGAAACTCCGGATGGACACCAGCGCAGTTTTCATATGAGAAACGAGCAATTTTTCGTTGTGGCAAGGAAATCAAAGGGTTGCGCGGAGGCGTACATCGGTACGCCGCACATTTCCACAGGATAGAGGAAATGGACAGCCCCTGGCTGCCCGAAGGGCGA
>PWVL01000218.1 GCA_003561875.1 Desulfuromonadales bacterium
CCCCCCTGCAAACCCTTCACCAGCCGGGCCACCCCGACGCCGACGAGAACGGCATGGTCCAACTGCCCAACGTCAACACCATGGAAGAGATGGTCGACATGATGAACGCCACCCGCAGTTACGAAGCCAACGCCTCGGCCATTCAGGCCAGCAAGCGCATGGCCCTCAAAGCCCTCGAAATCGGCAGGTGATCCCATGACAATTTCCATCAACGGCCTGCATTCGAACCTGCCCTCCCCCACCGCGACGGATAAAAGTTCCGCGCCGCGCGGCGCTTTTGGCGAACAGCTTAAACAAGCCATAAACAGCGTCAATGAAGCTCAACTGGTGGCCGATCAGGCGGTGGAAAAACTCCACAGCGGCCAGTCGGGCAGCCTCCATGAGACGATGATCGCCCTGGAAAAGGCCGACATCTCCATGCGGCTTTTCGTCCAACTGCGCAATAAGGCGGTGGAGGCCTACCAGGAAATCATGCGCATGCAGGTTTAACCGGTAAGTGCCGCAAGCTGTCGTTGCTCTGGCATGAGTCCCTGTAATTGCGCTCCCAGCGGAGGAAAACCCCATGGCGGAAGATACCAAACCCAATTTGCTTGAAGTGATCAAGAACTGGCCCCGCTCCCGCCAGATCAGCCTTGGCGTCGTCACCGCCGTCAGTCTGCTGTTTTTCACTCTGCTGGTAATGCAGGCGCGCCGCGTCGACTATCAGCTGCTGTTCGGCAACCTCGATGCCCGGGACGCGGCGGCGGTCGTCACCCGCCTGAAGGAACAGAAGGTTCCCTATCGTCTCAAGAGCGGCGGCTCGGCCATTCACATTCCGGCCAACCGGGTCTATGAAACCCGGCTCGAGCTGGCCGGCACCGGTCTGCCCCAGGGCGGGGGCGTCGGCTTTGAGATCTTCGATAAACAAAGCTTCGGCATGACCGACTTTGCCCAGAAGATCAACTACCAGCGAGCCCTGCAGGGCGAACTGGCCCGCACCATTGCCTCCCTCGAACCGGTGGAAACGGCGCGCATTCATCTGGCGTTGGCCGAACGGCGGCTGTTTCGGGAACAGCAGGAAAAAACCACCGCCTCGGTCATTGTCAAACTGGTGCCAGGCGGCCGGCTCAACGAAGGCCAGATTCAGGGCATTGTGAATCTGGTGGCAGGCAGCGTCGAGGGCCTTGATGCCGGCCAGATTTCCGTCATCGACGCTAACGGCCGGGTCCTGTCCCGATCCCCGGACAACGACATGGACAGTCCGCTGAGCCCGGGCATGCAGCGCTATCAGCAGGCCCTGGAAGCCCGATTGGAAAATCGCGCCCAGTCCCTTCTCGACCGGGCTCTGGGGGTCGGCAATTCCCTGGTTCAGATTACCGCCACTCTTGACTTTTCCCAACGGGAACATCTGGAAGAAGCCTTCGACCCGGCCCGCTCTGCCGTTCGCAGCGAGCAGGCAGTGACCGAGCGGAGCACCAACAGCGTCACTGGCGGGGTGCCGGGCGTGGAATCCAATCTCAACGAAGACCGGGGCACAGCCGGGAGCAATTCCTCCGACCGTTCCGAAGAGACCACCAATTTCGAGATCAGCAAGACGGTAAGCAAAATTGTCGAACCGGTTGGTTCCATTCAATCCCTGTCCGTCGCGGTGCTGGTGGCCGACCGACAGGTTGCCGGCGAGGAACCGGGTCCGTCCACCTTTGAACCCCGCTCCGCCGAGGAGTTGGCCTCCATCGAGCAGATGGTGCGCGGCGCTCTGGGCCTGAGCAACCAGCGGGGAGACCAGATCACGGTAATTTCCCGGCCCTTTGAAAACGATTTTTATGGAATAGCCGGCCCCGAAGCCACCAGCGGCTTTGACATCTACCGCTACATGCCCCTTATCCGCTACGGCCTGCTGAGCGTCGCTGCCCTGCTTTTCTACCTGCTGCTGCTGCGCCCGACGATCCGGACGCTGCGCGGCGAAGGAAAAATGATCGAGCACTACAAAACCGTGGAACAACTGGAATCAGAGCTTTCCGGCCGACCGCTGCAACTGGAAGGGCCCCACGCCGAGGCACTGAAACTACGGGAAGAAATGAAGCAATCGGAAGACCTCTCGGCACGGGTGATCAAAACCTGGCTTAAAGAAGGGTGAAGGAGCGTTCGGTGGTCATGGAAGCCAATAAACTGACCGGTGCGGAAAAAGCCGCCATTCTATTGTTATGCATGGGCGAAGAAACCACCTCCCGGGTCTTTGAATCCCTCTCCGACGCCGAAGTGCGCGAAATCACCCGCTGCATGGTGAATATCGAGCATATTCCGGCGCAACTCTCCCGAGAGATTGTCGCCGAATTTCACCGCATTCAGAAAACCCACGCGGGAATCTTTGTGCGCGGCAATGATTTCGTCAAAAAAGTGATCGCCGGCAGCGCCGATCAGAAACGGGCCGAAAAACTCCTCGAGGACGTGGCCTGGGAAGAAGAGGCCCGGCCCCTGGAAACCATCGCCATCATGCAGCCCCACATGGTAGCGAGCCTGCTGGAAAACGAGCATCCCCAGACCGTCGCCCTGGTTCTTTCGACCCAGAAAATCGAACACGCGGCAAAGATTCTCAACTGCATGAACGAATCTGTTCGGGCCGATATCATGTACCGTATCGCCCGCACCGAAAAAGTTTCTCCCGAGATCGTCACCCAGATCGAAGAGGCGCTTCGCAAGGAGATCGGCATTGTCGCACGCCAGGACAAGCAGCATCAGTTGGGCGGAGTCAGCCGGGTCGTCGACATTATCAACAACATGGGGCCGGGAGCGGACAAGAGCATTCTCGAAGGCATCGGCAAGACCGATCCCGACATGGCCGAGGAAATCCGCAACAACATGTTTACCTTTGAAGACCTGGTTCAGCTCGACGGCCGGACCCTGCAGACCGTGCTGCGGGAAATCAACAACGATCAGCTGACCCTGGCCCTCAAGTCCGCATCAGACAACCTTAAAGAAGCTATTTTCCAGAACATTTCGGCCCGCGCGGCGGAAATGATTCAGGACGACCTTGAAGCCATGGGACCGGTCAAACTGTCGGAGGTAGAGACCATGCAGCAGACCATCGTCAAGATCGTGCTGCGCCTCGAAGAGGAAGAAAAGATCGTGATTCCGGGACGGGGAGGCGCCGATGCGCTCGTCTAGGATTTTTCGTCCCGAAGAGGCCCGGACACTCAAGCGCATCCATTTTCAGGAGTTCGGCTCGGACGGGGAATTGATCGCTGACGGCCTGCTGGTCGAAGAGGAGAACTTCTGCGAAGCGTCGCAACCGCCTCCATTCGCCGAAGAGCCCCCTCCCCCGGCGACGGCGACGGCGACGGGCAAACAGATCCAGGAAGCCTACCTGCAGGGCAAAGAAGAGGGCCAGCAGGAGATTCGCCTGCAGTTTGAAACCTCCCTGGAACTGTTTGCCAGGGGCATTGAAGAAATCGGGCGGCTACGATCCACTCTGCTGCAGAACAGCACTCAGGACATGCTGCGCCTGGTCTTGTCCATCGCCCGGCAGGTGATTCATTGTGAAGTCAGCCTGAATCGCGAACTGGTGATGACCACCATCGAGAAAGCCCTGCGTGCCGCAGTGCGCTGCGACCATTATCACATCAAGGTGCATCCCGACGATCTGGCCCTGGTGACGGAGCGAAAACCGCTGTTTATCACCAGCATCAACGGCCTGGAAAACATCACCGTGGAAAGTGACTGCCAGATCGTCCGGGGCGGCTGCGTGCTGGAATCGGAACTCGGTATGGTCGACGCCACCATCGACGGTCAGCTGGAAGAGATCCGCCGCACCCTGCTGAGCACCGTGGAGCAGAACTGATGGAAAAACTGCTGGAGTGCATCGCCAATACCAACACCCTGCAGGTGAGCGGCAAGATCACCAAGATCGTGGGTCTGGTGGTTGAGGGTTATTGCCCGTCCTCCACCGTCGGCACCCTGTGCGAACTGGTTCCCCTCAACGGCAACGAACCGGTACCCGCCGAGGTCGTCGGCTTTCGTGACGGACGGGCCCTGCTCATGCCCCTCGGGGAACTTCGCGGACTGGGGCCCGGCAGTCTCATTCGCGTCCTTCGGGACAGCGCCTCCCTGGCCGTTGGCTCCGAACTGCTGGGCCGGGTCATCGACGCCATGGGTCAGATCATTGACACCGGAGCGCCGGTTGCCCCGCAAACGGAGATGCCCCTCTACGCTTTGCCTGTCGGGCCCATGGCCCGCAAGAATATCGGTCAACCACTGGATCTGGGAATTCGCGCCATCAACAGCATGCTGACCTGCGGCGAAGGGCAGCGCATGGGCATCATGGCCGGGTCCGGAGTGGGCAAAAGCGTACTGCTCGGAATGATCGCCAAAAACACCCGGGCCGACATCAACGTCATCGCTCTGATCGGCGAACGGGGCCGGGAAGTGCGGGAGTTCATCGAACGGGATCTGGGCCCGGAGGGTCTGGCCCGCTCGGTGCTGGTGGTGGCCACCTCCGACCAGTCGCCGTTGCTGCGCATGCGGGGGGCTTTCGTCGCCACCACCATCGCCGAATACTTCTGTAAGCGGGGCAAAAACGTGCTGCTGATGATGGATTCGGTGACCCGTTTTGCCATGGCCATGCGCGAAGTCGGACTGGCAGTGGGAGAGCCGCCCACCACCAAGGGCTACACGCCGTCGGTCTTCGCCACCCTGCCCAAGCTGCTGGAACGGGCTGGAACCTTCAAAGGGGCCGGCAGTATTACCGGCCTGTACACCGTGCTGGTGGAAGGCGACGACATGAACGAACCGGTAGCCGACGCGGTGCGTTCGATCCTTGACGGCCACATCGTCCTGTCACGAAAACTGGCGGCCGCCAACCACTATCCAAGCATTGACATTCTCACCAGTACCAGTCGCGTGATGCGCGATATTGTCTCCGACGAACATTACCAGAGCAGCGGCAAGATGCGGGAAATCCTTGCCACCTACCAGGAAGCGGAAGATCTGATCAACATCGGGGCCTACAATGAAGGGAACAACCCGTCCATCGATTACGCCATCAGCAAGATAGAAGAAGTCAAAGGGTTTCTGAAGCAGGGAATCAATGAGGCCGTCGATCTGACCGCGACCCTTGAACAGCTGGACGCCCTGTTTCCCTGAACCAGGGGCAGGTCCTGGCCAGGGCACGAACCACTCAGACACCGATCCGGAATAATCATCCGTACTCCTGCTCTTTTGCCCCTGCTCACGGAACCACTTTATGGCAGACACCTTCAAACTGCAGAACGTGCTCGATCACCGACAGCGACTTGAGAACCTGGCTCAGCAGAAGCTGGCCGATTCCCTGCGTCGGGAAACCGAACTGCAGCTCCGGATCGTCGCAGCACGGGCCGAACTGGAAAAAACCCGGCAGGAGCTGAACCGGCTGCAACGCTCCGGCATCACCGCCCAGGAGCTGCTTCTTTACAATGGCAGCCTTCAACGCCAGCGCAAAAACCTCAAGGGTCTGTTGGAACAGGCTCTGTGCCATCGCCGCGAAGTGTCCGGCAACCGCGAACTGCTCACCGTCGCTTCCCGGGAAAAGAAACTTCTCGAAAACCTTAAAGAAAAAAAGGAGGCCGAAAACCAGGTGCTGAACCGCCGGCGGGAGTCGGCAGCTCTCGATGAGCTGGCCCTGCGACTCGGAAAATATTTCCCATGAGCCGTTTTTTTATCTCCTGCACGCTGCTGGGAGGACTGCTGCTGATTCTTGTCCCCTCTTCACCCCTCAAGGCTCAAACCGGACTGATGCCCGCAGAAGGGGGTGCGACCTCCGTGGAGGAGCGTCGTATCCAGTCCGCCATTCAACAGGAAGTCGCCCGACTGCAGCAAAAAGAAGAAATGTTGCAGATGCGGGAAATGGAACTAAAGACTCTCAGTCGCGAAGTCGATAGTAAGTTAGCCGAACTGGACAAGCAGCGTGGGGAGTTGACGGAACTGCTGCGGGAAAAGCGCCGCATGGAAAACGAAAAGGCTGTGGAGCTGAGCAAAATCTACGAGCGGATGGATCCCCGGCGCGCCGCCATGTTGTTGGTCACCCTGGAAAAAGAACTGGCGGTTGCCATCATCGAGGGAATGAACAGCAAACGGGCCGGAAGGATTCTTGACAGCATGGACCCCGATATCGCCGCCAGCCTGAGTCAGTCCTACGCCAGACTGGACCGCCGCTGACTTTTTTGCCAGAGACGAGCCGCTTTTCGTTGTGTTCACCGCGGCGCGCTTTGCGAATACCTACTGTGAGATTTCCCAAGGAAAGGAGGTGAAACGCATGGAAATGACAGTTATCCCAACGGCACCACCAATAGCTGAACCCCAGGCAGCACTTAGCAACAGCCCCAACGGCACGTCCCCAAAAGAGTCCTTCCATGAGGTTTTCGACCAGACCTGCCAGAACGAACAGGGCGAAACGTCGCACATCGCGACCGGTGCGAAAGGTAAAAACCCCTTCAAAACGGAAACAATGTCCTTGACGGAACCGACAACCGAGTCCGTTGAACTCACTGCCGCCGACCTCGCAGGGCTGTTCCCGGAACCGCTTCGCATGTCTTCGGCCGATGAAACCAAGGAGCTTTCCGGCGAAGAAACTGTATTTATTATCAACCCTTTGACCGGCCAGGAAACCACTGCGGCCTTTGCACCGTCGCCCGAAGCAGACCTCTGCAGCGAAGCACAGGGTGCAACCGCAGCGGATCCTTTAGCCGCGAGTCGTGTACCGAGGCAGGCACAACAACCCGCGGCTCAGGATTCGATCGACTCGAAAGAAACCGCCGACGCAGACCGGCAACTGCAGGAATCCGCCTCCCCGTCCGTGGTCAAGGGCGATCAGCGGGATCCGGCCGGCCTGACCGAAAGCACTCTTGGAGGAATGATTCGTGACAGCCGTCCGGCGGCCCCGGAAGTCCGGCAGCGCTGGAACGGCGAATCCCTGCGCGGCGATGCCTTGACCGGCAAAACCGCCAAGCCATCCGCCATCCCGGCCGATGCCGGGTTGGATCAGGAAGGCTCGTTTGAGGCCCTGCTGGCGGAACAGTCGAACACCCCCCTGGCAGCGTCAGACCGGAGCGGGTCCCGCCAGATCGGCGGCTCGACTGTCCAGACGTCTTTTGACACGCTGGTCGAAACCGGCCAGCACAATCCTGTCGGCAGTCCGGCGACAGAAAAGCCCCTGCCGGAAGCGTTGGCCCCCGCGACGGTTCTTTTCACCGCCGAGGGTAACCCTGTAACGGAAAACCAGGTTGTTAACCAGGTTCTGGAACGTCTGTCCCTGGAACGAGCCGGCGAACAGAGCCGTATCGTCATCAGGCTGCATCCCGAGGAACTGGGCGAAGTCAAACTGTCCCTGGTCCTGGAGAAAGACCAGCTGCGGGCTCAGTTGCTGACCCGGAATACGCAGGTCCAGGAGGTCCTGGAAAAGCACCTGCCCAAGCTCCACGAGGCCCTCGACAAGCAGGGGCTGAAACTCGAGGATATTCAGGTGGAGGTCGATTCCGGCCGCAATCCCGGCCAGGAATCCTTTGCCGACCGCCGCCAGACCGACGGATTCCGGCGGGTTTTCGGCGAGCCTTTTGTTGAACTGAACAACGGTCCGCTGCCGACAGCCGCAGCTTCCCGTCAGACACTGCCTACGGCGGGCCTGAGCCTGCGAATCTAACCGCGGAGGTGAAACGCACCCATGTCAACCATCAATGGCGTCAGCAACTCTTCCGGCGGCCCGCAACCTCGCAATGCCACCGGTAACAGCAGCCTGGGCAAGGAGGATTTTCTGATTCTGCTGGTCGCACAACTGCAGAACCAGGATCCTCTCAACCCATCCGACCCGACGGAATTTACCGCCCAGCTGGCCCAGTACAGCTCCCTGGAACAGCTGATGACCGTCAACCAGAACATTGAAAACATGGCCGCCGCCGCCCAGAGCCAGCAACAACTCTCGGCCCTGGGCCTTATCGGTCGGGAAGTCATCGTGGATCGGAGTGATTTTCAGCTCGGCGACGGTGACGTGGCTCTGGGCTATTCCCTGGATGCCCGGGCTGACCGGGTGGAACTGCACGTTCAGGACAGCCGGGGTAGAAGCGTCGCGATCATCAGACCCACCGAGCTGTCCGCCGGAACGCACTTTGTCTCCTGGGACGGCACCGACAACAACGGCCTGCCGTTGCCCAGCGGCAACTACAAGCTGTCGGTACTGGCTCTCGATTCCAGGGATGAAGGCATTCCGAACCAGGCATTGCTTAAAAGCGTGGTTACCGGGGTAGACCTGGAAGGTGACAAGAGCATCCTGGTTACCGGTTGCGGCAACTATTCCCTGAACAGCGTCAGGAGCATTCGGGAGCTCTGAACATGAGCGATAAAATCACTTTCATACCACAACCACTGGTTCCCCCTTCGGCAAAAACCGGAGCCTTGTCGGGAACCCCGCGCAACCCAGCGGAATCCTCATTCGAGGAGGTCTTTCGCAAGGAACTGCAGAGCGGCAACGTCGGCTTTTCCCGTCACGCTCAGCAACGCCTGGAGCATCGCAACATCCATCTGTCCCCCGCCGATCTGACCCGGCTCAACCAGGCCGTCGACCAGGTGCGGGCCAAGGGGGGACGGGATTCCCTGGTCATGCTCAACGACAACGCCATGATCGTCAGCATTAAAAACAATCAGGTCGTCACCGTGGTGGACAAGCAGAATCTCAAGGACAACGTGTTCACCCACATCGACAGCGCCATCATCGCCTAACCGAACCGGTCCTTTGACAGGAGGTTCGCGGACCACCGACCGACAGACGTGGTCCCTTTCTTGGAGGATAACATGTCCATTTCCAGCTCACTCTACAGCGGCATCAGCGGCCTCAACACCAACGGCAGCGCCATGTCCGTTATCGGCAACAATATCGCCAACACCAATACCATCGGCTTCAAGGCCAGTCGCACCGTCTTTTCCGACCTGCTCTCCGCCAACATCGCCGGCTCCGGCGGCAATTCCCAGGTGGGACGCGGTACCGGCCTGTCCACCGTCGACAA
>PWVL01000196.1 GCA_003561875.1 Desulfuromonadales bacterium
ATCCGGGGTTGAATCGCGTTGGTCGCGTCAAGGCGCCCCCCCATACCGACTTCAAGAATGGCGGCATGGACCTGCCGGCGCTGGAAATGCAGCAGCGCCATAGCCGTGGTGAATTCAAAAAACGTGACGGGGATGTCTTGGCTGACGCAGCGCACCGCCGAGATCAACTCAACGGCTTCCGCTTCGCTGATCTGCTGACCGTCGATGCGAATACGTTCGGTAAAGGAATGCAGATGGGGGGAGCTGTAAAAACCGGTTTTGTATCCTGCCTGCACCAGTATGGAGGATATTCCGGCACAAACCGAACCCTTGCCGTTGCTTCCGGCCACATGCACGCTGAGATAAGATTCTTCAGGGCGCTGCAGGCGGTCAAGAATCCGGTTGATGTTATCCAGCCCCAGCTTGATGCCAAAACGCTGCAAACCATAAAGATAATCCAGGCTTTCCCGGTAGCCCATGGATTCAGTTCCGGGTAAAAATACGCAGGATCTGAGCCAGGCGCTGCTTCATTTCCGCCCTGGAAACAATCATGTCCACCATGCCGTGTTCCAGCAGGTATTCGGAACGCTGAAAACCGTCCGGCAATTTCTGGCGGATGGTCTGCTCTATCACACGGGGCCCGGCAAAACCGATCAAAGCCCGGGGTTCAGCCATGTTGATATCACCGAGCATGGCAAAACTGGCCGTCACTCCCCCCGTGGTGGGGTCGGTCAGAACAGAAATAAACGGCAAGCCGGCTTCTTTGAGCCGGGCCAGAGCGGCACTGGTTTTGGCCATCTGCATCAGGGACAGGATACTCTCCTGCATGCGGGCGCCTCCGGAAGATGAAAACACTATACAGGGACAGCGGTCCGCAATCGCCCGCTCGATGGCTCGGGTCACCTTCTCTCCCACCACCGAGCCCATGCTGCCTCCCATGAAATTGAACTCAAACACCGCCACAACCACAGGCAGCGACTCAATAGTTCCGGTGCCGGAGATGAGGGCCGAAGGGCAGCCGCAGTTTTTTGCGGAGGACTTGAGTCGATCCCGGTAGCGCTTGCTGTCCTTGAAGTCAAGAAAGTCCACGGAATGCATCGTCGCATCCATTTCCACAAAGGAATCCTCGTCAAGGATCAGGGCAATACGTTCCCGAGCCGAAATGCGGAAATGATAATCGCACTTGGGGCAGACATTGAGGTTACGCTCGATTTCCTTGGCGTAGACAATCTCCTGACAATGAGGGCACTTTTTCCATACCCCCTCCGGCATGACACGTTTTTTGGTCTCTACAGTCATAATCGGTGCCTTTGATTTTCTGAACCAGGCCATGTTATTTCCCCCATTGAAAGCTATCGGCCGAATTGGCTAGCGCAGACTTTCTTTAAGAGAGCGGATCAGGGAACCGACCCGCGAAGCCAATTCGGGGGATGCTCCGTAGGCCGCGATCACCTTGACCAGGGCGCTGCCCACCACAACCGCATCAGCGAAACTGCCAACCGCCGCGGCGTCGGCAGGCGAACTGATGCCAAAGCCCACCGCCACCGGAACCGGACTTGTTTCCCGCAATGCGAGAACCTGCTCCCTGATGGCCTCCGCATCGACCTGGCTGACCCCGGTCACGCCCGTCATGGAAACGAAATAGATGAAACCTTCAGCCGCTGCGGCCAGGCGTCGCATGCGCGGCAGCGGTGTTGTCGGAGCCAGCAACTGTATCAGGCAAATGTCCGCCTGCCGCAATGAGCCTAATATTTCAGCGGACTCCTCGGCAGGCAGATCAACCAGCAACAGGCCGTCGACACCGGCCGCAGCCGCATCGGCGGCAAAGCGCTCCGGCCCATAGCTGAGCAGAGGATTGTAGTAACCCATCAGGACAATTGGCACGTTGGTGTGGCGACGAACCCGGACAACCATTTCAAGAATCCCGGCCAGAGTCGTCCCCGACGCCAGAGCCCTTTCGGAAGCGGCCTGAATGGTGGGTCCGTCCGCCATGGGATCGGAAAAAGGGAAGCCGAGTTCAATAAGGTCGGCACCGTGTTCCACCAGAGCGTGAATGACTTCTTCCGTCGTCGTCAGATCGGGGTCTCCGGCTGTAATAAAGGGTATCAGTGCGGTTTCTTTCCGCTTTTTCAATCGTTCGAAGGTCGCCTGAATGCGTCCCATGTTTCTCCCTCAATGACATATTGGCAGGCCTTGGGCAACGAGTATCCCGAAGCTTCAAGGCCGCAGACCGACAATGTATAACCGACGGAAATATCCGGCTCCGTACCGCATAAGGTGCTGTCCCCTGAAGTGCACCTGTTTCGGGACACGGCGCAAAGCGTCTCAAACGGCTCTCCGTTTCCTTTAGCCGTTGCGGCTTTGGTCAAGCAACTGCCGCACCCGAGACAATAGACCAAGAAACAAAGCCGAAGTCATTCGGCCAGTCTGCACATTATAACGACTGGTATGATAACAGGCGACAAGATCCGGGCCACCGGGCAAAGAATACACCGCGCCGTGATAAAAAGGGTAATCTTTCAAGCGCCCGACAACGCCCAGATCGCAGTACAGCCGCAGATAACTGTCAAAAGCTCCGCGACCGAGCAGAATCACGACCTTCAAATGCTTCAGCCGCTTCTGTTCCGCCAGCAAATAGGGACGGCAATTGGCGAATTCGGTTCCCTGCGGCTTGTTCGCGGGCGGCAGGCATTTTACCGCATTGCTGATGTAAAGATCCCGCAACTGCAGGCCGTCGTCCGGCGCACTGGCATCGGCCTGATTGGAAAAACCGGATTGATACAGCAACGGGTACATGAAATCGCCGGCCCCGTCACCGGTAAAGGGACGGCCGGTTCGATTCGCCCCGTGCGCTCCGGGAGCCAGCCCCACCAGGAAAACCCGGGCGTTTGGGTCGCCAAAGCCGGCCACCGGCCCGTTGTGATAGTCCTCCAGGGACAGACCGCGGCGGGGGACCAGAGTCGCTCTGTGCGCCAGCAGGCGGGGGCAGCGTTGACAGGAGTGCAACGCGTCCAGAAGGGGTTCGAACACGGTCATGGGCCGTTTAACTCTTGGAAGAGCCGCCGGAACCGCTGTCCCCTGTTTTTCGGCCGGGTCTTCGACGCGGGGGCTTGCGACTTTTTTCCGGGGAACGACGGCGATCGTCGCCTGCCGGTTTGCGCCGCGGAACATAGCGTTTATATGCGTGGCAGAACAGATCCTCTTCGGGAAACACCGTGGGAATGCTGGACCCTATGTAGGCTTCAATGTCACTGAGATAAAACACCAGGTCTTCATCGGCGAAACTGATGGCCTGACCACTGGCGCCGGCCCGGGCGGTTCTGCCGATGCGGTGCACGTAGTCTTCCGGATCCTGCGGCAAGTCGTAGTTGATGACATGGGTCACCCCGTCGACGTGAATGCCGCGGGAAGCGACATCCGTACCAACCAGGTAGTGCAGGCGGTTTGCCTTGAAGTCTTCCAGAATCCGCATCCGTTTCTTTTGCGGAATGTCCCCGGACAGAACCGCTGCTTTGTAGCCATTGATCTTGAGACGTTCGGTAAGGTGCTCCGCCTCACGCTTGGTATTGACAAACAGCAACATTCGACAGGGATCCGTAATTCTCTGCATCAGACCCAGCAATAGAGCAAATTTTTCCTGTCTGGCAACGTGATAAAGTACCTGGTCGACTCGCTCTGCCGTCACTTTGTCCGGTGCGATATTGACCTTTTCCGCCAGATTCATGAATTCGTAGGCCAATTCCATCACCCGACTGGACAGGGTCGCGGAAAAAAGCATGGTCTGGCGCTTTTCAAAGGGCGGAAGCTTCCGCAGGATGTAACGCAGATCCCGAATGAACCCCATGTCAAACATACGGTCCGCCTCGTCGATGACCAGGGCTTCGATGCGCTGAAAGCCGAAAACCCCCTGCTTGGCATAATCAATCAGCCGACCGGGAGTGGCGACGATGATATCGACTCCGTCTTTGAGGGACTGGCGCTGCTTGTCGTAATCGACTCCCCCAAATATCGGTTGGACCTTAAAGGGGCAAAAGGAGCCAAGCCCCTTGGCGTCTTCCCAGATCTGCACCACCAGTTCCCGAGTGGGTGCGATAATCAGGGCCCGGGGATCGCTGCCGGTCTTTTGGGAACTTTTGGACAGCCGGGTAAACAGAGAAATCAAAAAAGCCGCGGTCTTGCCGGTGCCCGTCTGAGCTTGGCCCGCCACGTCCTTTCCCGCCAGAGCCAGGGGTATGGTTTCTTCCTGAACCGGGGTAAGCTCGGTAAATCCCACCGCCTCGATACCCTTGAGCACCGTTTGCGGCAGATCAAGTTCTGTGAACTTCATAAGCAGATTCCTGTCAGTGCAATTCCACGCCCATAGCTTCGGCCACAGTATGGATATCCTTGTCACCCCGTCCCGAAAGGCACACGACAACCAGTTGATCACGCCGCAGCGTTGGAGCCAGCTTGACCACCTGGGCGATGGCATGGGCACTTTCAAGGGCCGGGATAATCCCTTCCAGCCGGGTCAGCAACTGGAAAGCATCAAGGGCCTCGACATCGGAAATCGCCTGATATTCGGCCCTTCCCATTTCGTGTAGATGGGCATGTTCCGGTCCGACCCCGGGATAATCGAGACCGGCGGAAATCGAATGAGCGTGTTCAATCTGCCCATGGTCGTCCTGCAGCAGGTAGGTTTTGTTGCCGTGCAAAACACCGACTCGACCAGCGCCGATACTGGCCGCGTGTTTGCCGCTGCCAATGCCGAGGCCGGCGGCTTCCACGCCGAGCAGGCGGACGCTTTCATCGGCCAGAAAAGGGTAAAACAACCCCATGGCGTTGGAGCCCCCGCCAATGCAGGCCACGGCGTAATCGGGCAGGCGCCCCTCAGCCTGAAGAATCTGACGTCGGGTCTCCTGTCCGATAACCGCCTGAAAATCGCGCACCATGGCTGGATAGGGATGGGGGCCGGCCACGGTTCCAATCACGTAAAACGTATCACGCACCCGAGTAACCCAGTGCCGAATCGCCTCGTTCATGGCGTCCTTCAGGGTCGCAGTGCCGCTGGTGACTGCGGTGACCTTGGCGCCGAGCAGTTTCATGCGAAAGACATTGAGGCTCTGCCGGCGGATATCCTCGGTGCCCATGAACACCTCGCACTCCATGCCAAACAGCGCCGCCACCGTTGCCGTCGCCACCCCGTGCTGACCGGCGCCGGTTTCAGCGATCACCCTTTTTTTGCCCATGCGTCGGGCCAGCAGGGCCTGGCCCACGGTGTTGTTGATCTTGTGGGCACCGGTGTGATTGAGATCTTCCCGTTTGAGGTAGATGCGGGCTCCGCCAAGATGTTCGCTCAGCCGGCGGGCAAAATAAAGGGGGCTGGGACGGCCGACATACTGCCGCAGATAGTCTTCAAAGTCCTGCTGAAACATCGGGTCGTCTTGCGCATCCCGATAAGCCTGCTCCAGTTCCTCAAGGGCCGGCATCAGTGTCTCGGCCACATAACGACCGCCGAAAGGACCAAAATGCCCGTTCGCATCCGGATAGGGATACATTGATACTCCATTCACTGTTTGGCGTTATGAATAAATGCCGCCACACGTCGGGGATCCTTGCGACCGGGAGCACTCTCCACACCGCTGGAAACATCGACGCCGTAGGGCCGCACGGTTCTTACCGCTTCGGCCACGTTGTCCGGGGTCAACCCGCCGGCCAGGATTACCGGACGCTGTCGAGCCAGAGGAATCGCGATCTGCCAGTCAAAAGACCGACCCGTTCCACCGTAGCTGTCAGCGTGCCAGGTGTCCAGCAGCAAGGCACTGACCCGGTAGTTGGCGAGCTCCTGCAGGCACGGTAGCTCCCGCAGGCGCAATGCCTTGACCACCCGCCAGGGAGCAAACCCACACTGCACAGGCGACTCATCTCCGTGCAATTGCAGCACGTCGATACCGCAAAAGCGGGCAATCTCCACAACCTGTTGCGGCGGATGATTTACAAACAGACCGAAGGTCGTCACCATGGGTGGCAACGCCTCCACGATCCGCCGAGCTTGATCTGGGCTGACATAACGCGGACTCTTCCGGTAAAACACCAACCCCAAAGCATCCGCGCCGCAGTCCGCGGCATACAGGGCATCCGAGACACTGGTGATTCCACAGATCTTGACCCGGGACCGTTGTTGTTCGATTACCGGCCCTTCGCAGAACATCACTTCACCCGCGGCAGATCGGCCAGAGAGGCGGCGATATGCTCCTCCGGATGGGCGTAGTCCTCCAGTTGACCACCGAGGTACGCTGCATAGGAGGACATATCAAAGTGTCCGTGGCCCGAAAGGTTGAACAGAATCGTGCACTCTTTCTGTTCTTCACGAGCCTTTACCGCCTCATCGATTGCGGAGCGAATGGCATGTGAAGATTCAGGGGCCGGAACAATTCCTTCGGTACGGGCGAACAGAATGGCTCCCTCGAAACAAGCGTTCTGTGGTAAAGCCAACGCCTCGATCAGCCCCTCATGCCGCAACTGGCTGACCTGGGCGCTGGCTCCGTGGTAGCGCAGGCCGCCGGCATGAATTCCGGGGGGCACGAAGTCGTGCCCCAGGGTGTACATCTTGGTGATCGGCGTCAATTTGGCGGTGTCGCCATAATCGAAAGCGTAGCGGCCCTTGGTCAGGGTGGGGCACGAACTCGGCTCCACCGCCAACAGGCGAACCTGCTTGCCGTTCATCTTGTCCCGTACGAAAGGAAACGCCAGCCCGGCCAGGTTACTGCCCCCGCCACAACAACCGATAACCACGTCGGGATAGTCCGATACGATTTTGAGTTGTTCCATGGCTTCCAGGCCGATCACCGTCTGATGCAAGCAAACGTGATTCAGGACGCTTCCCAGCGCATAGTTGGTATCGGCATGGCTGGCGGCATCTTCAACCGCCTCGCTGATCGCCATGCCAAGGGAGCCGGTAGTATCCGGCGACTGCTCAAGCATGCGCCGCCCCACCGCCGTGCTCCGACTGGGGGAAGGAACAACCTGCGCCCCCCATAACTCCATAAGATTCTTTCGATAAGGCTTTTGATCAAAACTGACCCGCACCATGTACACCGTGGTCTTCAACCCGAAATAGGAATTGGCCAGCGCCAGCGAACACCCCCATTGCCCGGCACCGGTCTCGGTGGCCAGGCGCTTGATGCCGGCCATCCTGTTGTAGTAGGCCTGCGGAATCGCGGTGTTGGGCTTGTGAGAACCGGCTGGAGAAACCCCTTCGTATTTGTAGTAAATCCGGGCCGGGGTTTTCAGAGCCGCTTCCAATCGATGGGCACGGTACAGAGGCGAAGGGCGCCACAACTGGTAGATCTTCAAGACCTCTTCGGGAATCTCTATCCAGCGTTCATGACTGACCTCCTGCTCGATGAGGGACATGGGGAAAATACCGCTCAGATCCTCGGGTTGCACCGGGGCCAAAGTGCCGGGATGTAAAATCGGTGCCGGTAAGGATGACAGATCAGCAGCGACATTGTACCAGTGCTTGGGAATCTGATGATCTTGCAATAATATCTTGGTCTGCATGGGATCTCCTGCAATCTCGGTCGTATTAAACAGCTTGTCGCCGGCAAGGCGTACGGCTAATCGAAAAGCAGCTCCTGTAACTTCCGCTCAAAATCAACTTCTCGCATCAAACTTTCACCAATGAGAAAGGCCCGGGCGCCCGCCCGCTGCAAACGCCGAATATCAGCACGGCAGCGAATACCGCTTTCGGACACGACCAGTCGGTCATGAGGAATCAGGGGCAACAACCTTTCGGTGACGGCCAGATCGGTTTCAAAACTGTTGAGATTGCGATTGTTAATTCCGACCAAACCGAAAGGCAGCTTCAGGATCTGCCTGAGTTCCTCTTCGTCGTGAACTTCAACCAATACGTCCAGCCCCAGTTCAGCGGAAAGAGCCCCCAACTCGGCGAGCTTATCCCCTTCCAGAGCTGCGGCGATGAGCAGTACCGCGTCGGCACCGGCGGCACGGGCTTCGTAAATCTGGTATGCATCGACCACAAAATCCTTACGCAGCAACGGCAGGGCAACAATTTCGCGAACAGCTTTGAGATAGGCCATGTCCCCCATGAAAAACCGGCTGTCAGTCAGCACGGACAAACAGGTGGCTCCCGCGGCCTGATACCGCCGGGCAATATCGCAGGGGTCAAAATTCGAACGGATAATGCCTTTGGACGGGGAACCTTTCTTCACTTCAGCAATAATCGCCGTGCCGGAGGCCGAAGCCCTGTACAGTGCCTTTCCAAATCCCAGCGACGGACCTCGCCCTGCGATGGCGTCCTTGAGTTGCCCAAGACAGACGGCCCGGCGCTGCGCATCGACTTCCAGGCGCTTATGCTCAAGAATGGTGTCAAGAATCACTGGTTGGTCATCCTGATAAGATTTTCAAGTTTGCTCATGGCGCGGCCACTGTCAATGGCCTCGGCAGCCACCGACAAGCCACCGGGAATATCGGCCACCTTGTCGGCCGCCAGCAAGGCAAAAGCGCTGTTGAGAAGGACCACATCTCTGCGAGGCCCCTTTGTTCCCGCCAGAACGGAACGTATCAACTCGGCGTTGCCGGCCGCGTCACCACCCTGAAGGTCGATGAGCTTGCAACGGGTCAGGGCAAAATCTTCCGGCTCGACGGTGTACAGCCGCACTCCCCCAGAGCCGATTTCCGCTACTCTTGTCGGTCCGGCCAGGGTAACCTCGTCCATACCGTCCATGCCGTGGACCACGAACCCCCGCCGGCAGCCCAGGCGTCGCAATACATTGGCCAGGGGCTCGACCAGATCTTCGCGGTAGACACCCAGCACCTGCCTGTCGGCTTTTGCCGGATTGGTCAACGGCCCCAAAATATTAAAGATCGTCCTGACGCCCACCTCCCGCCGTGGGCCGATGGCATGCTTCATGGCGCCGTGCAGGGCCGGAGCAAACAAAAAACCGATGCCCAGATTCTCTATGCAGGATTCGACTTTGGTCGGCGAGATTTCAATGTTGACCCCCAGGCACTCGAGAACATCCGCGCTGCCGCATGCCGAAGAAATACTGCGATTACCGTGCTTGGCCACCCGAACACCGCAAGCAGCCACCACAAAAGCAACAGTCGTGGAAATATTGAAACTCTTGGTCCCGCTTCCACCGGTCCCGCAGGTATCCAGAATCGTTTCCCGCTCCACGTTAATCTCATCACGGTCCATGTCCAGCACCGTACCGACCCTTACGGGAGTGGCGCGGGCCCGCATCACCCGGGCCGCTCCGGTGATCTCTTCAATTGTTTCCCCCTTCATGCGCAGCGCAACCATAAAAGCGCCTATCTGTGCCGCCGTCGCCTCACCTCCCATAATCTGTTCCATGACATCGATCATCATGGCCTCACTCAGATCCTGGTGTTCAACCAACATGGAGATAGCTTCCTTGATCATACAAATCCTTCTGCAACGGCGCTCTGATACGGCAAAGATCAACCCAGCGACAAAAAATTCTTAAGCAGGCGCTTTCCCTCAACGGTCAGGATGGATTCCGGGTGAAACTGGACTCCCCACAAGGGCAACCGACGATGCTCCATGCCCATGATTTCATCGGCTTCAGTCCAGGCGGTAATGGCAAAATCTTCAGGAAGCGATTCCCGCTCGACAATCAGGGAATGATAGCGGGTCGCATCGAAAGGACAGGACAAGCCGGCAAACAACCCTTTCCCGTTATGGTAGACAGGACTGGTTTTCCCATGCATCAAACGCTCAGCCCGCACCACTCGACCGCCGAAAGCACAGGCCATGGACTGGTGACCAAGACAGACACCAAGAATCGGAAGGCGACCCGCCAAATGCTGAATGGCAGCAACGGAAATTCCCGCTTCCGCAGGCGAGCAGGGACCGGGAGAGACAACAAGCCGCCGCGGAGCCAGTGCAGCAATTTCCTCAACCGTGATCTTGTCATTTCGAAAAACACGGACCTCTTCACCCAATTCCTGAAAATACTGCACCAGGTTATAGGTAAATGAATCATAGTTGTCGAGCATCAGCAACATATCAATCCAGCCCCCTGCGTGCCATTTCAACAGCCCTTTTAACGCCCTGGGCCTTGTTGAGCGTCTCTTCATATTCGCTGGCTGGGTTCGAATCCGCGACAATTCCCGCTCCGGCCTGCAAATGAATCCGACCCTCATGAACAACCAGAGTACGTATGGCAATGGCCATATCCATATTCCCACAATAGGAAAAATACCCTACCGCACCACCGTAAATTTCCCGGCGCGCCGGTTCCAGCTCGTCAATAATCTGCATCGCCCTGATTTTTGGAGCGCCACTCAGGGTGCCGGCGGGAAAAGTCGCTCTCAACACATCAAAAGCGTCATACTCAGAACACAGGACACCTCGTACATTGGACACAATGTGCATAACATGGGAGTAGCGTTCTACGGTCATCAATTCGCTTACTTCGACGGAGCCGGTACGACAGACCCGGCCGACATCATTGCGTCCCAGATCCACCAGCATGATGTGCTCGGCACACTCTTTAGGGTCTGACAGCAGTTCATTCTCAAGCTGCAAATCCTCCTCGACGGTTGCACCGCGAGGACGGGTTCCGGCGATGGGGCGTACTTCAACCTCAACGCCGACCTTTCTGACCAGTACTTCCGGAGAAGCCCCGATCACCAGGGTCTCACCAAAGCGCAGAAAAAACATATAGGGAGAGGGATTCAGTGTACGCAGAGCACGATAAACATCGAAGGGCGGCGCTCCGAGGCGACCGGAAAACCTTTGCGATAGAACAACCTGAATGATGTCTCCGGCGCGAACATACTCTTTACACCTTTCCACCGCCGACATAAACTCTTTCGCGGAAAAATTCGACACAAAGTCCTCCGCGATTCCGTGTGCCACGTTTGAAGGCGGTGAAGCCAGGGGATATCGCAGTTTCTCTATCAGACCATCAATGGCTTTCTGTGCAGCACAATAGGCTTCATCGACATTCGCATCCTCGGCAAGCTCCACATTACACAAAACCTTAATGGTTTGGGACACATTATCAAAAATCAGCAGAGTGTCCGTCAGCAGAAAACAGGCATCATAGGTCCCGATTTGTCGCTCGGAGACGGCAGGGAGATGTTCGAAAAAACGCACCATATCATAGCCGAGATAGCCGACAAGACCCCCATAAAAAGGCGGCAGCCCATCCACCTCCACCGGTCTATACTGGTCCAGAAGTTTTTTGATTTCAGCTACCGGGTCGTCGCTTTGCCCGGAACGCACCGTGCCGCAGCGTTCGATAACTTCGTAATCCCGCCCCATGCAACGAAAAATTTTCCCGGGACTGCTGCCTAGAAAAGAGTAGCGGGCCCATTTCTCTCCCCCAGCGATACTTTCCAGCAAAAAAGCGTTGCTTCCATCATCAATTTTCTTGAAGGCGGAAACCGGGGTTTCCATATCGGCAAGAATTTCACGGTAGACCGGTATGAGATTTCCTCGATCTGCGAGCAAGCGAAACTTTTCGAGGCTGGGACAATACATTGACAACTCCGGAAATGTAATGGGCAAAACTATCACGGACACACCGAAAGGGTCAAGATTCCACCACCGGCCCGGATATTACAAATGCTGCAATGCTGAAAAAGATCAGTACCGGGTAAGAAAAAAGGGCAAGGAGTCTCAACTCCTTGCCCTTTAAAGCGAAACAAAAATTTATTCAGTCTTTGTCCTGCAACTCAGCCGAATCAGCGGAACCTTCGTCAGGCGTCTCGTCGACCACTTTCGGTTCAGCAACGTTCTCCGCAGAGCCTGTCGCGGCAACCCGCCTGGTCCGCGGATTCATTTCCTCTTCAACCAACTCAATCAGACACAACGGAGCGTTGTCTCCCAGACGGTTGCCCAGTCTCATAATCCTGGTATAGCCACCGGGACGATCCTTGTAGCGGGGCGCAACCATCTCAAAAAGTTTTCCAACGACCTTGCGATCACGAATAACCTGCAGGGCCTGACGGCGGGCATGCAAATCACCGCGTTTGCCGAGCGTGATCATTTTTTCTGCGATTTTACGCAGTTCTTTAGCCCGGGTGGTCGTTGTCGTAATCTTCTCGTGTCTGAGAAGTGAGGTTACCATGTTGCGCATCATGGCGGCCCGATGACTCGAATTGCGTCCAAGACGCCTGCCGGTTTTATTGTGACGCATGGTTCTACGGTCCTTTCTTCAATACTCTACGGGGCTATCAGGATCACAGATCCTCAATACCTTCACGAATCATCTTCAGATATTCAGGATCCGGGAAATTGTCCAGAGTCATTCCAAGCGACAGTCCCATTTCAGCCAGAATATCCTTAATCTCGTTGAGAGATTTGCGGCCGAAATTCTGAGTCTTCAACATTTCCGACTCTGATTTTTGCACCAGGTCCCCAATCAGATGGATATTAGCGTTTTTCAGACAATTGGCGCTCCGCACCGACAGTTCAAGTTCGTCAACGGTGCGATAAAGGTTCTCGTTGATTTTGCGACCTTCAATGCTGTCATCGGAACCGCGATCTTCAGCATCCTCATCAAAGTTGATGAAAATCTGAAGCTGATCCTTAAGGATTTTTGCGCCATAGGCAATGGCAAAATCGGGTCGCACACTGCCGTCCGTATGAACTTCGAGAGTCAGCCTGTCATAATCGGTGATCTGCCCCACACGCGCATTGGTCACGGTAAAGTTTACTTTTTTTACAGGCGAAAAAATCGCATCGATCGGTATTGTGCCTACAGGAGCTTTTTCGTCACGGTTTCTCTCAGCCGGAACATACCCCTTACCAAGCCCTACGACCATGTCGATTTCCACATCGGCTTCCTTGGAACAGGACATGATGTGATGGTCCGGATTCAGCACCTCAACATGGGAATCCGTTATAATGTCGCCCGCAGTAATAATTCCGGCACCTTTTTTTACAATACGGACGTTTCTACCCTCATTGCCGTGCAGCTTGAGGAGAACGCCTTTAAGGTTGAGAATAATATCCGTAACATCCTCGGTTACGCCCGGTATGGTCGAGAACTCATGGAGAACACCCTTGATCCGTATCGATGTTATGGCGGCCCCCTGAAGGGACGACAGCAATACACGCCGCAAGGCATTGCCCAAAGTAGTACCGAAACCACGCTCGAAAGGCTCAGCTCTAAACTTCCCGAAAGTGTCGGACTGATCGTCCGTCACCACCTGGAGTCCCTTGGGCTTTATGAGATCTCTCCAGTTTTTCTGCATTCGTATCCTCCATCACGAGGCAGTAGCTACCTCATGTCGCGACTACTTTGAGTAAAGCTCGACGATCAGCTGCTCCTGGAACGCTGGCGTCGTCATCTCCTCGCGAACAGGGAGAGTCTTCATGGTCCCCTTAAACGCGTCCCGTTCCAGGTCAACCCATGAGGGAACGCCACGGCGCATAACGCCGTCAAGAGACTCGTTGACACGCGCCATTTTGCGACTCTTCTCGCGAAGTTCCACAGTGTCGTTGACCCTCACAAGAATCGAGGGAATATTGGCTTTTCGACCATTCACAAGAAAATGCCCCTGCCGGATGAGCAGACGTGCCTCATTTCGCGAACTGGTAAAACCCATGCGGTAAACAACACTGTCAAGACGCCGCTCCAATAAAACCAAAAGGTTTTCGCCGGTAACACCCTTGGCCCGATCCGCCTTGTCGAAGTATGCTCTGAACTGTTTTTCGAGCAAACCGTAGGTACGCTTGACGCGCTGCTTTTCCCGCAACTGTGTGCCGTATTCCGAAACCTTGACGCGACCCTGGCCGTGAACGCCTGGAGCGTAGTTCCGGCGCTCGACTGCGCACTTGTCCGTATAGCACCTGTCCCCTTTGAGGAACAATTTCATGTTTTCCCTTCTACACTGACGGCAGACGGGTCCTGTATATCTGGCCAACGCTCTTCCTCCTTGTGTGATTAGACTCTTCTTCTCTTAGGCGGACGACAGCCATTGTGCGGAATTGGAGTCACGTCTTTAATCATGCTGATTCCGAGACCGACACCGGAAATGGCACGTAATGCCGATTCACGGCCGGACCCGGGGCCCTTGACGCGAACCTCCACAGAGCGCATTCCGTGCTCCTGAGCTTTTTTAGCCGCCTCTTCAGCTGCAATCTGTGCCGCAAAAGGAGTACTCTTCCTGGAGCCTTTGAAACTGTTGGCACCACAGGTTGACCAGGAAACCACATTGCCGCTGACATCCGTGAACGTAACAATCGTATTGTTGAACGTAGCCTGAATGTGAGCAATACCATTGGCAATATTCTTTTTTTCCTTACTCTTTCTGACTGTCTTTTTACCAGGCTTCGCCATGGTTCCTCCGATTATTTCTTCTTACCCGCCACAGTTTTTCTAGGACCCTTGCGCGTCCGGGCATTTGTTTTGGTTTTCTGTCCACGCACCGGCAAACCACGACGGTGCCGCAGGCCGCGATAGCATCCCAGATCCATGAGACGCTTGATATTCGTGGACACAATTCGTCGCAGGTCGCCCTCAACCTGATATCCGCCGTCGATAACCTCACGAATTTTAGCGACCTCGGTATCAGTTAAATCATCTGTCCGGGTATTGGGGTCAACTCCGGCCTTGGTCAAAACATCCCGGGATAAAGAGCGGCCCACGCCGTAAATATGGGTAAGCGCAACCTCAATCCGTTTATTTCTTGGTAAGTCGATACCAGCAATACGTGCCAATGTATTTCCCTCCTGATCCGATTATCCCTGTTTCTGCTTATGCTTGGGATTGTCACAGATAACCCTAAGAATACCCTTACGCTTAATAACTTTGCATTTAACACAAATCGGCTTGACCGAAGCTCGCACTTTCATGGATCTTTCCTTTGTTCTGTTGAGAAGCCTGCTGAAAAATCAAGCACACAGCGAAGCGAATTACTTTTACCGAATGCCTGTCAAACCCGAGTCAATATTTCAGGGCCATTGTCGGTGACGGCGACCGTATGTTCAAAATGTGCTGAAGGCATCCCATCAACCGTTACCGCGGTCCAACCATCTCTGAGAATTTTAACATCCGGAGAACCTGCATTGATCATCGGCTCGATCGCCAGAGTCATTCCGCTAACGAGAGGGATTGCCTGCCTGTCCCCCAAAACAAAATTGGGAATTTGAGGTTCTTCATGCAAGCTTTTGCCAATGCCGTGACCGACAAAATCCCGGACCACACTAAAACCTCCAGTTTCGGCACAAGTCTGTACCGCGCGCGAGACATCCGTCAAATATTTTCCGGTAGACACCTGCTCAATTGCCAGGAAAAGTGATTTTTCCGCTACCTCAACCAGACGCTGCTTCGCTTGCGCAATTTTTCCGACCGGGAACGTGTATGCCGAATCACCATAGAAGCCTTGGTATATGACTCCAAAATCAACACTCAATATGGTTCCCTCAATCAAAGGCTTATCGTTGGGGAAACCGTGAACCACCTGCTCATCCGGAGAAGCGCAAATGCTGAAAGGAAAGCCACCATAGCCTTTGAAAGCAGGTTTTGCCCGACGCTTTCGGCACTCGTTTTCAGCGACACGGTCAAGTTCTGCCGTGGTTATTCCGGGCTTGATCAGATCCCGCAGCAAAGCGTGTATCTCTGCGACAATCTTGCCGGCATCCCGCATCTTGCATAGCTCAGATCGGGATTTAAGAATGATCATTAATTACCGCCCAGTACTTTCAATATCTGATCGCTGACCTCGGAAATATCCTGCATGCCGTCCACAGTGCAAACCAGACCCGCCTTCGTGTAATAGTCAACCAGGGGCGCCGTTTGCTCGGAATAAACCTGAAGCCTCCTGCGAACAGTTTCCTCTTTGTCATCGTCACGCAGAAAAAGGTCTCCACCGCAAACGTCGCAGAGATCGACAACAGCAGGTGGATCATACTCAACATGGTACATCTTGCCGCAATCTCGGCAGGTTCGACGACCGGCAATACGCCTGACGACACTTTCCTCGTCAACCTCAAGAGAGATCACCGCGTCGATCTGCCTGTTCATTTCCGACAGAGCCGAACGAAGCGCATGGGCCTGGGGCAAAGTGCGAGGAAACCCGTCCAGAATAAAACCCTTTTGACAGTCGGACCTGGAAAGCCGCTCCCTGACGATACCAATCACCACCGCATCAGAAACCAGTTGGCCGGCATCCATCATGGACTTGGCTTTCAAGCCCATGGGGGTCTGTTCCCGAACAGCGGCCCGCAACATATCACCGGTAGAAATCTGCGGAAAACCAAGTCGTTCTGAAACTATTTTGGCCTGGGTTCCCTTACCGGAACCGGGAGGCCCCAAAAAGATAATGTTCATCTCTGGCAATCCACCTTATCCTTGCCGCCCCTTGAGCGTCACGCCCTTCATAAAACCCTCATAAGAGCGTGAAATCAAATGAGCTTCAATCTGGGCGGCGGTGTCCAGGCCGACACCAACGATAATCAGAAGCGACGTACCGCCAAAAAAGAACTGTACGTTAAACGCTCCAACCAATATCGTTGGCAGTACACAAACCAGGGAAATATAAATAGCGCCGGCAAACGTGAGGCGGGTCAGGACATCGTCGATGTAATCCGAGGTGGCTCTCCCCGGTCTGATGCCCGGAATATAGCCACCTTGTTTTTTTACGTTTTCTGCTACATCGACAGGGTTGAAGGTTACAGCCGTATAGAAGTAGCAAAAGAAGACGATAAAAGCAACAAAAATAACATTATAAAGAAAATGCGTTGGCACCATCATGGCCGCAAAATTCTGCATCCATTGAATATCCACCAGGCTGGCGACTGTGCCGGGAAACATAATGACAGAACTCGCAAAAATGGCAGGAATGACACCGCTCATGTTGACCTTGAGGGGCAAATGGCTTTTTTGACCGCCCAGGTTGCGCATGCCTACTACGCGCTTTGCGTAATGAATGGGCAACCTGCGCTGTCCCCGCTCCATGAAAACAATGGCACTCACGACGGCAACCATCAGGGCAAGAACGAAAATCATCACAAACAGACTCACCGCACCGGTCTGAATAAGACGCAGAGAATTCACCACTGCCACAGGAATATTGGCGACAATACCGGCAAAAATGATCAGAGAAATACCGTTGCCAATGCCGCGTTCCGTAATCTGTTCGCCCAACCACATGATAAACGCCGTGCCGGCTGTCAAGGTCAGCATGGTCAACAGAATAAAACCAGGTCCGGCCGCCGGAACAACAGGCTCTCCGGCCGGTCCTGTCATCTGTTGCAGTCCGACGGCAATACCCGCGCCTTGAATCAAGGACAAAACAATCGTACCGTAGCGTGTCCACCGCGTAATAACTTTACGGCCCTGCTCCCCCTCTTTGGTCAAGCGAGACACCGGCTCAAAAACCACGCCAAGTAGCTGCATTATGATCGATGCGCTGATGTAAGGCATGATTCCCAGAGCAAATACAGTCATTCTTTCCAGAGCGCCACCGGTAAACGCGCTTACCATGCCGAGCAGGGTTCCCTCGGTTCCAACAAAAAAACCAGCAAGTACCTGGGCATCGATTCCCGGAGTCGGGATATGACATCCGACACGATAAACGGCGAGCATCCCAAGAGTAAACAGGATACGTCGCCGCAATTCGGCGATACTGAATATGTTCTGAACGCTTTTCAGCACCTCAAATAACCTCGACCGATCCGCCAGCCGCCTCTATCTTTTCTTGAGCGGCCTTGCTGAATTTGTGGGCCTTTACCGTCAGCGCTTTATCCAGGGAGCCGTCACCGAGAATTTTGATGCCATCCAGCATTTTCGACACCAGCCCTGCCTTCCCCAAAGCCTCCAGGTCGACAACGGATCCTGCTTCAAATCGTTCCTGCAAGTCATTCAGATTGATCAGCACATAGACCTTTTTTGCCAAGGGAGTAAAACCGCGCTTGGGCAAACGCCGCTGCAGCGGCATCTGGCCGCCTTCAAAACCCGGTTTGACACTGCCACCGCTGCGGGCCTTCTGGCCCTTGTGACCCTTGCCGGCCGTCTTTCCCGTACCGGAACCTGCTCCGCGTCCAATACGTTTTCTTGTTTTTGTCGAGCCGATTGCCGGCTTCAAATTGCTCAGATCCATAACAGCCAGTCCCCTGTATTGAATCAGTTCTCAACCACAACCATATGAGATACCTTGTTGATCATACCCCTGATTTCCGGGGTATCGGGCAACTCAACGCACTTGTGCAGCCTGGTCAGTTTCAGGCCTTTGAGAACCTGGGTAAAATATTTGTCGCGGCCAATACCGCTTTTCACCAACCTAACTTTGATCTGTGCTGCCATCACTCTCTCCTAAAAAGCGCCGACTACCCCTCAGAACCAATGCCTCGACGAGCCATAATTTCTTCAGCGCTACGCAGTTGCGACAGGGCATTGACAGTTGCACGAACAACGTTGTGAGGATTATTCGAACCGAGACATTTGGAAAGAATGTCACCGACACCAGCCGCCTCAAGCACAGCCCTGACTGCTCCACCGGCAATAACCCCCGTGCCGGGAGATGCCGGCTTAAGCAAGACCTTGCCTGCTCCAAACTTGCCGGTTATGCCGAAAGGAATGGTTCGATCTGCCAATGGCACCTTGATCAGACTCTTCTTGGCCTGCTCAACGCCCTTGCGAATGGCCTCCGGAACCTCCTTGGCCTTGCCATGCCCAAAACCTACATGTCCTTTGCCGTCTCCAACAACAACAAGTGCTGCGAAACTGAAACGACGTCCACCTTTAACAACCTTGGCACATCGATTGATGTGTACCACGCGGTCTGTTAATTCCATTTCGTTGGGATCGATGCGAAGCAAAGAAATCCTCCTTACCTAAAAAGACAGGCCGGCTTCCCTAGCCGCATCGGCCAGGCCCTTGATACGGCCGTGATAAAGGAACCCGTTACGGTCAAACACCACCTCTTTAATATCCTTGGCGAGAGCCTTCTTGGCCACAGCCGTACCAACCGCTCTGGCTGCTGCCACATTTCCACAAGTCCCCAGACCGTCTGCAAGGTCTTTGGAAAGGGTGGATGCGGATACCAGGGTTTTGCCCGTGGTATCCTCTATGATCTGGGCATAGATGTGTTTCGCACTGCGAAAAATACAAAGGCGTGGGCGCTCAACGGTTCCAGCAACCTTACGTCGTACCCTTGCCTGTCTCTTAAGCCTTGCCTGGCGCCTTTTCGTTGCGACGTTCACTGTTGATCTCCTCGTCATCCAGTCAGTTATTTTTTGCCGGTCTTGCCTGCCTTGCGAACGATGCGTTCTTCGGCATATTTAATGCCCTTGCCCTTGTAGGGCTCCGGAGGACGGAAAGAGCGAATCTTTGCAGCAGTAGCCCCTACAAGCTCCTTGTCGACACCACGAACGAAGATCTTGGTCTGTTTCTCAACATCCGCCGTGATTCCGTCCGGTAGCGGAAATTCTATCCCGTGAGAAAATCCAAGGGCCAGGCTCAGCGTATTTCCCTTCATCTCTGCGCGATAACCAACACCGTTGATCTCAAGGATTCGCTCAAAGCCTTTTGATACCCCATCGACCATGTTGGCAAGCAGGGCACGCATGAGACCACGATATGCGGCGGCCTCTTTCGCCTCTTCTGCTGACTTGACCAGCACCTGCTCCGCTTCAATGGCAAGCTCTACGCCGGGGACAACCGGGCGCTTCAGTTCCCCTTTGGGGCCCTTGACGGTAAGCTCACCACCTTTGAGAGCGACCTGTACTCCGCTCGGTATCGCTACGGGTTTCTTCCCTATTCTTGACATTTTCTGGGCTCCTTAGCCGAATCCTTTACCAGATGGCGCAGAGAATCTCACCGCCCACCTGAGCCTCCCGTGCGGCAACATCATGCATCACACCCTTCGATGTGGAAATGATGGCAGCACCCAGGCCGTTCTTGATTACCGGGATCTCATCCTTGCCAACATATACGCGTCGACCGGGCGTGGAGACCCTCTTGATTTCATTGATTACATGCTTATCTTCGCTGTCGAATTTTAGATAAATCCGCAGCACGCCTTGCTTGTTATCGGCTGCAGTCTTGAAATTCTTGATATAGCCAAGATCCTTGAGCACCGAAGCCAAAGCTACCTTAAGCTTAGACGACGGGAGGTCGCATTTTGCGTGTTTTGCGAGACCCGCGTTGCGAATCCGGGTAAGCATATCCGCGATAGGATCGGTCATTGCCATGGATGCAACTCCTTCGTTCTGTTTACCAGCTTGACTTGATCACGCCGGGGAGCTTGCCCTCCAACGCGAGCTTGCGCAGGCATATACGACACATGTCGAATTTCCGGTAATAGGCCCTTGGACGGCCACACAATGGACAACGGTTATACGCTCTCACGCCAAACTTTTTAGGGCGCACCGCTTTGATTTTCATAGATTTTTTTGCCACTGTTATCCTCCGCTATCCTTCAATACCTGCAGTTTTCTTGCGAAAAGGCATGCCGAGGGCGGACAACAGGGCTCGCCCTTCTTCGTCGTTGCGCGCCGTAGTGACAATAGTCACGTTAAGACCCTTGACCTTTTCCACCTGCTCCAGATCGATTTCAGGAAAAATCAGCTGCTCCCGCACGCCAAGCGTATAATTACCGCGGCCATCGAATCCTTTAGGGGAAACACCTTTGAAATCCCGAACGCGAGGCAAGGCGACATTAATCAGGCGATCGAGAAACTCGTAGGCACGGTCCCTGCGCAAGGTAACCATACAGCCAATCGGCATGCCCTCGCGCAACTTGAACTGAGCAATGGAGCGCTTCGCCTTCGTTACGACAGCCTTTTGTCCTGTAATTCTCTCTAGTTCCTTCACGGCCGATTCAAGCACTTTGATGTTCTGAATCGCCTCGCCCAGGCCCATATTGACAATAACCTTTTCAACGCGCGGCACTTCCATCACATTCTTGAGTTGAAGGTCCCTCGCAAGCTTCGGAGCAAGTTCGGCTCGATAAGCTTCTTTCAGTCTGGCCATGAAAATCCTCCGTTACTTATCCACGATCTCGTTGCACTTCTTACAAAAACGCACTTTGGTGCCATCGGCGAGGAGACGCTTTCCTGTCCTGGAAGTTTTGTTGCATGCGCCGCACAGCAACATCACATTGGCCCCACTCAGGGCAGCCTCCTTTTCAATAATTCCGCCTTGCGTATTCAGTCGATTCGGCCGAACATGGCGCTTTACCATGTTGATGCCTTCTACAACGACTTTTCCGCGATCGGAAAAGACGCGAACCACCTTGCCACTTTTGCCTTTGTCTTTCCCGGCTATTACGACAACCATGTCATCTTTTTTGACATGCATTTTACCAGCTGACATTGTATGAATCTCCCCGTCTCAACATTAAAGAACTTCGGGCGCCAACGACACAATTTTCATGAACCGTTTAGCGCGTAATTCGCGGGCAACGGGACCAAAAATACGTGTTCCAACGGGCTCGCCGGCCTGGTTGACAACCACCGCCGAGTTTTTGTCGAAACGAATTGCCGACCCGTCAGGGCGCGGAGTCTCCTTCGCAGTCCGTACAATTACAGCACGAATGACGTCACCCTTCTTCACCTTGGAATTAGGCAGCGCTTCTTTGACGGAGCAGATGATGATGTCGCCGATGCCGGCATACTTTCTCTTGGAACCACCAAGAACTTTGATGGTGCATAGTTTACGGGCCCCGGAGTTATCCGCCACATCGAGCATCGTCTGCATCTGTATCATGACTTGTATCTCCTAGAGAATGACGTTCTTTTCAAGAATTTCTCGGACTCTCCACCGCTTTTCACGGGACAGCGGCCTGGTCTCCACGATTGCTACCTTATCTCCAATTCCGCATTGATTCAGCTCATCGTGAGCTTTATAGGTAACGCGCCGCTTGATGTACTTCTTGTAAGCAGTGTGCTTTACCAGTTTTTCGACCTTAACAACGACAGTTTTATCCATCTTGTCGCTGGTCACAATGCCAATTCGGGTTTTCCTGCTACCACGTTCGCTATTCATTGAAATCCTCCCCGGCCTTCTAGCCGCGCTTTTCCCGTATAACCGTCATGACCCGGGCGACATCTTTTCGAGCCTGGGGAAGGCGGGCGCTGTTCTCAAGCTGGCCGGCAGCAAGTTGAAATCTGAGATTAAACAACTCTTTATGCAACTCCTGAGACTTTTTGTCCAACTCCTCAACACTGAGGTCCCTAAGCTCCTTAGCCTTCATGAGCCATATCCTCCCTCACAACAATCTTTGTTTTCATCGGCAGCTTGTATGCAGCTAACTTCAAAGCCTCAACGGCCACCTCATGATCCACGCCCTGCATTTCGTACAACAGCACACCGGGGCGAATTACGGCGACCCAACTCTCGGGAGAGCCTTTGCCCTTGCCCATGCGGGTTTCGGCAGGTTTGCTCGTCAGAGGTTTGTCTGGGAAAACACGAATCCATATCTTGCCGCCACGCTTCACATGACGTGTCATGGCGCGACGAGCGGCTTCTATTTGGCGGGAAGACAACCAGCCACACTCAACGGCTTTTAATCCGTAGTCGCCGAAATTCAACTCAGTACCACGACTGGCCGTGCCAGTCATTCGGCCTGTAAACTGTTTTCTATGTTTCACCTTCTTGGGCATCAACATGGCAAAATACTCCTATTAAACTGCCTTTTTGTCCTGAGAAAGCACTTCGCCCTTGAAGATAAGAACCTTGACGCCGATAATGCCGTAGGTCGTCTTCGCTTCGGCGAACCCGTAATCGATATCGGCCCGCAAGGTATGAAGAGGCACTCGCCCCTCCCGGTACCACTCGGTGCGACTCATCTCTGCGCCGCCCAGCCGACCGGCACAGTTAATCTTGATTCCCTGCGCGCCAAACTTAAGAGCCATGCTCACACTTTTTTTCATCGCACGACGAAATGCCACACGCCGCTCAAGCTGAAGAGCAACATTTTCAGCAACCAATTGAGCATCCACTTCAGGCTTACGAACTTCCTGGATGTTTATAAATACTTCCTTGTCGGTGATTTTGGCCAGTTCCTTCTTCAGGACTTCGACCTCGGCACCCTTTTTACCAATAATGATCCCAGGACGAGCAGCAAAAATATTGATTTTAACCTTGGACGCTGCGCGTTCCAGTTCAATCTTGGATATTCCGGCATGATAAAGACGCTTTTTCAGATAGTCACGCAACTTTATATCTTCATGCAAAAGCTTGCTGTAATCCGCTTCAGCATACCAGCGCGCGGCCCAAGTCTTGACAACACCTAAGCGAAATCCTGTTGGATGTACTTTCTGGCCCAAACCATCACCTCCTCAAAAATTTATTTTTCGCCCAAAACCACGGTAATGTGACTGGTCGGTTTGCGAATTTTGGTAGCCCGTCCCTGTGCACGGGGCATGAAACGCTTCAGAACAGGACCTTGATCGACAAAAATCGTCTTTACCATGAGGCGATCAATGTCTGAAACCCCTTTTTGCTCAGCGTTAGCCACAGCCGAACTCACGACGCCGGCAACGATCCCTGCCGCTTTCTGGGGAGAAAACTTAAGCGTGTTCAGGGCCTCCTGAATGGCCTTTCCACGAACCATGTCGACAACAAGTCTGGCTTTCCTCGGCGAAAGGCGAGCATATTTAAGCTTGGCTCTGGCTTCCATGAATCAAACTCCTCTTTCAAAACCCGCTTGGGGCTTAACGTTTTTTATCTGCTCCGTGCCCGTAATAAGTGCGAGTCGGTGCAAATTCGCCAAGTTTATGGCCAACCATGTTTTCAGTAACGAAAACTGGAATAAACTTTTTACCGTTATGGACAGCAAAGGTATATCCTACAAATTCGGGAATAACCGTCGAGCGCCGCGACCAGGTTTTAATTACCTTTCGCGAGCTCGCGCCGCCTTCAAGGTCAATCTTACGCATAAGACTTTCCTGTACATACGGTCCTTTTTTTATCGATCTAGCCACTTGCGACTCCTATCCAATAAAAATGCTGACTATTTCCTACGCCGAACGATAAACCTGTCAGTCCGCTTGTTCACTCTGGTCTTGTAACCTTTAGTGGGTACACCCCACGGTGTCACAGGGTGTCGGCCTCCAGAGCTCTTGCCTTCACCACCACCATGCGGATGATCCACCGGGTTCATGGCCACACCACGGGACTGAGGGCGCTTGCCGAGCCAGCGATTACGGCCAGCCTTGCCGATTTTGATGTTTTCGTGCTGAATGTTGCCAACCTGACCAACGGATGCCCGGCAATCCTGCAGAACCAGGCGCACCTCGCCGGAAGGCAACTTCAACTGAGCGTAACGGCCTTCCTTGGCAGCTACAGCCGCGTAAGAACCGGCACTGCGCGCCAACTGGCCGCCCTTGCCCGCTCTCAACTCAACATTGTGAACCCACGTGCCAAGGGGAATTGCCCGTATTGTCAGACAGTTACCAGGCTTGATATCGGCCTGATCGCTGGCAATCACGGTATCTCCCACTTGAATACCGGCAGGAGCAAGAATGTAACGCTTCTCGCCGTCCGCGTAACAGACAAGTGCGATCCGGGCGGTTCTGTTGGGGTCGTACTCGACAGAAACAACCCTTGCCGGAATCTCAATCTTGTCACGCTTGAAGTCGATAATGCGGTATTTGCGCTTGTGTCCGCCGCCGGTGTGGCGCTTGGTTATACGGCCGTAATTATTGCGGCCGCCGCTCTTTTTCAAAGGGGCCAGCAGAGACTTTTCCGGCTTTCCGGCAGTAACTTCCCCAAAATCAGCCGAGGTCATGTGACGGCGACCTGGCGAGGTCGGTTTGTACTTTTTTATCGCCATTTTCCTAACTCCGTATTGCTGAAAGGCACCCTATCAAACGCCAAAGAAATCGAGCTTGCCACCTTCGGCAAGGGTCACGTAAGCTTTTTTCCAGTTCGAACGCTTACCGAATCTGCGACCGACTCGTTTTATCTTGCCCGCCACCAAAACCGTATTCACTCGAGCCACCTTGACCGCAAAAGCACTCTCTACCGCCTGCTTGATCTCAATCTTATTGGCTGAAGGTGCCACTTCAAAAGCTACAACCTGGGGGCCGTCCGCGTCGCTATAGACCTTTTCGGTAACCAGCGGCTTCTTAATAATCTGATGCAAAGGCTTCATTATGCTAACGCTCCTTCAAGCTGAGCCACCGCTCCCTCAGTAAGGACCAGGTGCCTGTGATTCATCACGTCATAAACGTTGACTCCATCAGCCCGGAGGACTTTGACGCGGGGCACATTTCGGGCGGAAAGCTCAACATTGGAATTCGCCTCATCAAGAACAATTAAAACGTTCTCCATCCCGAAGCGCTTAAGGACTTCGACAAACCCTTTGGTGCTGATGCCTTCAAGTTCAAACCGGTCGAGAACAGACAAGTTGTCCTCTTGGAAGCGGGCTGACAAGGCACACCGCAAAGCGGCCTTTTTCACCTTGCGATTCAGTTTAAAACTGTAGTCGCGGGGTTTAGGGCCAAAAGCCGCACCGCCGCCGACAAAATGAGGTGCGCGGTTGGTGCCCTGCCGGGCATTACCGGTGCCTTTCTGCCGGTAAAGCTTTTTTCCGCCCCCGGCAACAGCACTGCGATTCTTGGTGCAGGCATTCCCGGCCCGACGAGCGGCGAGCTGATAGCGCACCATGTCGTGAATCAGGTACCCCTTGACATCAGCATTAAAGACCGAATCATCCAGATCTCGCTCGGAGACCTGGTTTTTGTTTATGTCATAAATAGCAATTTTAGCCATGGTCTTTCTCCAAATCGTCTTTGACGTGTGCCGTTCAGTCTTTGCTGAGGACCACCATCCCGTTTTTTGGGCCGGGAACAGCTCCCTTGACCAGCACAAGGTTCATCTCCGGACGAACCTCAACGATCTGCAAGCCCTGAGTGGTGACACGCTCGTTACCCATCTGTCCAGCCATTTTTTTGCCTTTAAAAACCTTTGAAGGCCAGGCACTGCAGCCGATAGCACCAGGACGGCGATGAAACATGGAACCATGACTGGCACGACCGCCCGAAAAGTTCCAGCGCTTCATGACTCCCTGAAAGCCCTTACCCTTGCTCGTCCCGGTGACGCGAACAATATCTCCCGGCGTCAGCACGGTATTGCAGACAATCTCATCACCGACGCTAAAGCCTTCGACGTCATCAACGCGGATTTCCCGAATACAGGCGAAAGCCCCCTTTCCGGCTTTCCGAAAATGCCCCATTTCAGGCCTGTTGACACGATGAGTCTTTTTTTCACCGAAGCCAAGCTGAAGGGCATTGTAGCCGTCCGTCTCTACGCATTTTTTCTGCAGCACGACACAGGGTCCGGCCTCTACTACGGTGACCGGTATACACTTGCCGTCTGCCGCGAAGACCTGGGTCATGCCCAGCTTCCTACCCAAAATTCCCTTCATCATTGCACTTACCCTTAATATCCAAGTGTTGATTAGAGCTTGATTTCAACGTCAACGCCAGCAGACAAATCCAGCTTCATCAAAGCGTCGACCGTCTGTTGGGTAGGCTCCACAATGTCTAGCAGGCGCTTGTGGGTACGCATCTCAAACTGTTCACGACTTTTCTTGTCCACATGCGGTCCACGCAGCACGCAGTATTTATTGATGATCGTGGGCAGCGGAATGGGTCCGGCCACCTTGGCGCCGGTGCGCTTCGCCGTATCGACGATCTCGTTTACCGAGAGATCAAGCAATTTATGATCATAGGCCTTCAGGCGAATTCTGATTTTCTGGCTCTGCATGGTCTCTTCCTCTATTTATTCAACAATCTCGCTGACGACGCCGGCGCCGACGGTGCGGCCCCCTTCGCGAATCGCGAAACGCAACTCCTTGTCCATGGCGATGGGCGTAATCAGATTGACCGTCATCGCCGCGTTATCGCCGGGCATGACCATCTCCGTCCCTTCCGCCAACTCGACAATCCCCGTCACGTCCGTGGTCCGGAAATAAAACTGGGGACGATAGCCGTTGAAGAAAGGCGTATGCCGACCACCCTCTTCCTTGGTCAGTATATAGGCTTCGGCCTTGAACTTGGTGTGCGGCTTGATGGATCCGGGCTTGCTCAGAACCTGACCACGCTCGATTTCCTCCCGCTTGATACCCCGCAGCAAAATCCCCACGTTGTCGCCGGCCTGACCCTGATCCAGCAACTTGCGGAACATTTCCACGCCGGTGACCACCGTCTTGGTGGTGTCTTTCATGCCGACGATCTCGACCTCTTCCTGAACCTTGATTATGCCGCGCTCCACGCGACCGGTGGCCACGGTGCCGCGCCCGGATATGGAAAACACGTCCTCCACGGGCATCAGGAAGGGCAGATCAATGGCACGGGCCGGCTCGGGAATGTAACTGTCAACGGCGGCCATCAGCTCCACAACCGGCTTGCAGGCGGCGCAGTTGACCGGATCGCTGCAGCTGCACTCAAGGGCCTGCAGGGCGCTGCCGGGAATAATCGGAATATCGTCGCCGGGAAAATCATAAGCAGACAGCAACTCCCGAACTTCCAGCTCGACCAGCTCCATCAGCTCTTCGTCATCAACCATGTCGGCCTTGTTCAAAAACACCACCATGGCCGGAACACCGACCTGCCGGGCCAGCAGAATATGCTCGCGGGTCTGAGGCATCGGACCGTCAGCGGCAGAAACCACCAGAATGGCACCATCCATCTGCGCCGCACCGGTGATCATGTTCTTGACGTAGTCGGCATGGCCGGGACAGTCCACATGGGCGTAGTGACGGTTGGCCGTCTCGTACTCGACATGCGAGGTCGCGATGGTAATGCCGCGCTCACGCTCCTCGGGAGCGTTGTCAATCTGGTCGAAGGCCTTGAACTCCCCCCAGCCCTGGGACGCCATAACTTTGGTAATCGCCGCCGTCAGCGTCGTCTTGCCGTGGTCTACGTGACCGATGGTCCCGATATTGACATGAGGCTTGGTTCTCTGAAATTTTTCCTTTGACAT
>PWVL01000194.1 GCA_003561875.1 Desulfuromonadales bacterium
AGGTTTTCGCGAACCCCCCTGGGACTGCCGGGAAGATTCACTATCAGGGTTCGCCCCCGAACCCCGGCGACAGCTCGGGAAAGCATGGCATGGGGGGTTACCAGAAGGCTGGCAGCGCGCATGGCTTCAGCGATCCCCGGCACCTGCCAGTCGAGAATTCGCAGGGTCGCCTCGGGAGTGACGTCCCGCGGGCTCATGCCGGTCCCTCCGGTGGTGAGAATCAGGTCCAGTTTGTGGGTGTCGGCCCAGACCACAAGAACCTCAACAATCTGATCCAGGTCGTCGGCCACGACCCGGTAGTGATCGACGGTGCCGAGAGGGGCAATCATTTCCCGAATGACCTGTCCGCTCAGATCTGCTCTTTCTCCCCGGGCGCCCTTGTCGGAAAGGGTCAGAATGCCGATGCTGAATTTCTCCGCTGTTTTCAAAGAACCTCCCAGGAGCCCTCAACCACCTCGACCACATCACCGGCGGCCACCGCGCCCCCCTTCAGGACACGGGCAAAAACCCCCTCCCTGGGCATAACGCAGTCGCCGGCCTGGTAATATATCTGGCAGCGCTCATGACAAACCTTGCCGATCTGGGTAATTTCCACCAGGGCTTCAGCGCCGATGCGCAACCGGCTGCCCACAGGCAAGGTGCACAGATCGACCCCGCGGGTGGTTAAATTCTCGGCAAAATCCCCCGGCACCACGTCCAGTCCCTTGGCCTGCATTTTTTCGATACTCTCCATGGCCAGCAGGCTGAGTTGACGATGACCGTCAGCACCATGACCGTCCCCCTCCAGGCCCAGGTCCTTGAGCAGCACTCCTCTGCCGACATCCTTTTTCCGCCCCCCTTTGCCCGGGCTGGTACAGACGGCGATAATTTTCCCCTCGTTCATCCTTGTCTCCTGAATATATGAAGGTGATGACGTCCTGAAGCACGGGCGAAGACCTTGCGGCGGATAGTGCCGCAGATAGTCCATGAAAGCCGTCTCCTTGTCAAAGACTCTATCTCCTGCCGGCTTTGGCAGCCAACATGCGACGGGCATTGTTTGCGATCACCTGAGAAACTTCCCGGCTCTTGGCGAGGGTTTTTAGATCCCGCTCGGAAAGAACGCTCATGAAACGCAGGGCCAACGCCGGCGGGGTACGAGGATGCACCACCAGGGCCTGTTTGATGGCATGGTTCTTCATCCACTCCCGGTTCAAGGTGATCATGCGAATCAGTTCTTCGTTGCTGCTTTTGTTATTGGCGACGGCCAGCACTTCCCCGTCGCTGATGCGGGGATTTTTCAGCACCGCCGAGCAGACCAGCTTGTTGCTTTCCCGAATCAGCAGCTTGCGCCATTCCTTGTCACCGGTGAGTGCGGCCTTGACTTTTTCGGCGATCCCCATCTGCATGATCTGCTGGTATGCCGACAGGTTTTCTTCTTCGACATCCCCTTGCTCCTGTTCTTTCCGCATGTCGCCCGAGTCGCCGCTCTGAGCGGACAACTCATCAAAACGGGCGAGCCAGGAACTTTCAGCCGCCGGGTTTTCCTTGATGGCGTCCCGAAGACCCTCGACCCCGCTGCCCACATGGCGTTCGATGAGATAGTTCATCACATCGCCGTTGCAGGTTCGGGCCACCGTGAACAGGGTCTGCCAAGCCAATCCCGGATTGTCCAGAAGCAGCACCAGCACCGACGCTTCTTCGCTGCGCTGGCGAGCCAGAAAATCCAGAACCTGGGGAGGCATTTCGCCGCCGCACAGCAGAGGAACCAGCCGATAAGGGGGCATGTTTTTCAGAGTAGCCATGGCCAGTTCCCGCACCGCGTCCGGGCCGCGATGAGCCAGCAGAAACAGCGCCATGAGCTCTTCTTCATTGCACAGCTGCACCTGACCGGAGGCCACGGCGCGCTGCTCCTCCAGGGAACCTTCAGCCCCGGTCAACTGATCGAGCCTGGAAGATACTTTCAGTTTTCGATCGGTATTAAGGTCTTTCATGTTCTATTGATCTCGCTACACCCAGGAAAACCGGAAAAAGTCCTCGCATCAGCAACGCCGGTTGCAAAGCCTCGCCATTCTCAACCGTTTGCCCCTTTCAGTCAAGGGGGCCGATTCCATGGAAATCCTCCCGAAATTTCCCGCCCAAAGGTATTTGAGAGCGAAAACGCCCCCCGGCAGGCCGTCGAGGGGCGTTTTCCTTCGCTGTCCGGTCTCGCTCCCGCCAACGGTCAGTGATGCTAATCCTCGGGTTTGAGTTCTTCCAGCAGTTTCTGCATGTTGTGCTGAGGCACTTCCTGGTAATGGGAGAACTCCATGCTGAACATCCCCCGATCGGAAGTCATGGAGCGTAACTCGGGGGCATACTTGAGCACCTCACTGAGAGGAACCTGGGCGCTGATCACCTGGTTGCCGACCTTCGGTTCCATTCCCAGGACCTTCCCCCGCCGTGAATTCATGTCGCCGATCACATCACCGACGCAGTCGTCGGGTACGGTAATCTCCATCTGCACAATCGGCTCAAGCAGAACCGGACTGGCCTGCTCCGCGCCCTTCTTGAAACCCATGGAGCCGGCAATCTTGAAAGCCATTTCGGACGAGTCCACAGTGTGGAAAGAGCCGTCGTAAAGGGTCGCCTTGAAATCCACGGTGGGGAAACCGGCCAGAACACCTTTTTCCGAGGCCTCGAGAATTCCCTTTTCTACCGCCGGAATGTATTGACGAGGGATGGCCCCGCCGACGATTTTGTCCACAAACTCAAAGCCCGCGCCGCGAGGCAGCGGCTCGATCTCCAGCCACACATCGGCATACTGGCCGCGACCGCCCGATTGTTTCTTGTACTTGCTCTGTAGCTGGGCCTTGCCGCGCAGGGTCTCCCGATAAGGAACCTTGGGGGTCTTGAGCAGGACTTCAACGTTGAATTTCCGCTTGAGTTTTTCGATGGTCACTTCCACATGGATCTGTCCCATGCCGGAAAGGATCAGCTCCTTGGTCTCCTCGTCCCGCCGGACCTTGAGAGCCGGATCTTCTTCCACCAGCTTGTGCAGCGCGGCATTGATCTTGTCTTCGTCATTCTTGCTCGCAGCCTCCAGAGCAAAGGAAATAACCGGCCTGATGGGCTCGGGAAATTCATAGACGATCGGTCTGGAACCGTCGCACAGGGTGTCGCCGGTGGCGGTCTCCTTGAGTTTGGCCACCGCGACGATATCTCCCGGTCCGGCTTCCGCAACCGGTGTCTGATGTTTGCCGTTGAGCATGAACAACTGTCCGACACGCTCCGCCGCTTCCTTGCTGGCATTGTAAAAATTGCTGTCGGACTTCACGGATCCGGAGTAAACCCGCATCAGGGTCAGCTGACCGGTATAGGGATCGCTGATGGTCTTGAAAACCAGGGCGGAGAAGGGGTTGTCTTCGGCGGGAAGGCGCTCTTCGAGTTCTTCGGTCTTGGGGTTGCTGCCGGCCTGCGCAGGACAGTCGGAAGGCGCGGGAAGGCACCAGTTGATGTAATCGGACAGCTCAGTGACACCGGCGTTTTTCACCGCACTGCCGGCCAGCACCGGTATGAAAGTGCCGGCCAGGGTGCCGGCCCGCAGCCCTTTTAGAAGTTCCGCCTCGCTGAGAGTTTCTTCTTCCAGATATTTTTCCATCAGCTCATCCAGCGTCTCGGCAACCGCCTCCATGAGCATGAACCGCCGGGTTTCCGCTTCGTCCTGAAGATCCGCCGGAATGTCGGTGATTTCACTGCCGCCGCTGCCATCGTCCTTGAACAGATGGGCCTTCATGGTGATCAGATCCACCACGCCGCGAAAATTGTCTTCGGCGCCGATGGGCAGGGTGACCGTCACCGCCGGCAGTCCGAGGCTGTCGGACATGCTGGCCAGGGCCTTGTCAAAATCGGCCCGTTCCCGATCCATCTTGTTGATAAAGGCGACAGTGCGCACCCCGAATTCACGGCACCAGTCCATAATCTTCTGCGTCTGCGGCTTGACCCCGGACAAAGCCGAAATCAGCAGAACAGCTCCGTCCACGGCGCGCAGAGCATTACGGGTCTCGTGAAGGAAGTTGGCATAACCCGGCGTATCGAGTATCCGCAGTTGGTGTTCCCGCCATTGGCAGTGGCCAACGCTGGTGCTGATGGTGATGTTGCGCTTGACTTCCTCCGGTTCAAAATTCATCCAGGATGAACCGTCATCGACCCGCCCCAGTCGATCGGTGACTCCGCTATTGAACAGAATCGCCTCGACCAGAGAGGTCTTGCCCGCTCCGCCATGCGCAATGACTCCGAAATTCCTCACCTTTGCCGTGTCGTACTTTCCCATGGTCTCTCCCTTCCTTTCCCGGTCAAGGGAACTCGATTAAGGATCGCTTTGCAGGAAACAACGAATGCAGGTCGCGGCCCCGGGCCGCATTCTATCCACAGGACGGCCGTCCGCCGTCGGATGATTATGTTGAGATCAATTCGTACGCGACCGGCTTCATGCCGCCGCTCTGTCAGACCTTGTTGCGCAGATAGAGAATACGCAGGCCTTCCAGGGTTAAAAAAGGTTCAACTTCCTGAATCGTCCGGGACGCGGGGGCAATGGTCCGGGCCAGACCGCCGGTGGCCAGCACCAGGGGGTTTTCCCGGGACTCCTGACGCATGCGGCCGACGATGCCGTCCACCAGCCCCACATAACCGAAAAACAGACCGGCCTGGATGCTGTTGACCGTATTCTTGGCGATCACCTGGGGCGGCCGGGCGAACTCAACCCGCGGCAGTTTGCTGGCCCGCTGGAACAAGGCCTCGGCAGAAATGTTCAGACCGGGAGCGATAGCGCCTCCCTGATATTCACCATGGGCGGAAACCATGTCGAAGGTGGTGGCCGTACCGAAATCCACGATAATCAGACTGCAGCGGCGTTTTTCGTAAGCCCCCACGGCATTGACGATCCGGTCGGCGCCGACCTCCCGGGGGTTGTCGTAGTGAATCGGCATGCCAGTCTTGATTCCCGGTCCGACCAGGTAGGGCGAACGGTCGAAATATTTACGGCAAAGCCCTTCCAGAGCTTCCCTGGCGGGGGGCACGACACTGGAGATGATCACATCGTCAATGGCCGTCATGGGGATATCCCCCAATCTCATCAGTTCGTGAATAATCATCGCGTACTCGTCCACGGTCCGGGTTTTGAGCGTGGTGATCCGCCAGTTCTGAACCAGTTCGTCACCCCGGTACAGACCGAGCACGGTGTTGGTGTTGCCGACATCGATGACCAGAAGCATAAAAACGCTGTTCCTTTTTTAAAAACCCTGCAGAGGCCGAACATCTCCGGCCAGAACCCGCTTGATCGAAGCGTCGGCCAGACGCAGCAGCAAGGCCCCTTCACCATCCAGACCGAGAACCCGGCCGCGAGAAGTACCCTCTTGTCCGCTGACCTCCACCTGTTTGCCGGTGAGATCAAAATAATCCTGCCAGGCCTGCAGGATCGGCTCAAAACCCTCTGCGAGATAGAGAGCATAGAGCTTGTCCATCTGCCGCAGCAGGGCACAGGCCAGCAGTCTGCGGGAAATCCTACCGCCCGTTTCCAGCGCCAGGGACGAAGCGGGAAAACGCAGATCCGCGGGAAACTGGTCGGATGTCATGTTGATATTGACACCGATGCCGAGCACCAGGTAGCGAATTCGCTCCGTCTCGGCATCGAGTTCGTTGAGCAGACCTGCCACTTTGCGACCGGACAGCAGCACGTCGTTGGGCCATTTCACGGTCGGTCGCAGACGGGTGATTTCGGTGATGGCACGGGCCACGGCGGCAGCAGAAAGAAAGGTCAGTTGCGGCGCCTGCCAGGGTGCAATAGAGGGCCGCAGTATAATGGAGGCGTACAGATTGACACCTGGCGGCGAGACCCAGCACCGGCCCAGTCGACCTTTTCCGGAGATCTGGGCGTCGGCGATCACCACCGTGCCTTCAACGGCGCCCTCCCTGGCCAGGGCATGGGCCCGATCGTTGGTAGAATCGGTCTCGGCGAAGTAGACCAGTTCACGGCCGATCAACTCCGCCTCCAGTGCGTTACGAATTTCCGCCGGCAGCAGGAGATCCGGGGAGCCGTGCAGAACATAGCCCCGGGCTGTTACCGCCTCGATGCGGTAACCCAGGGCTCGCAACTGTTCGATATATTTCCACACCGCGGTGCGGGAAACCCCCAGAACACGACTGATCTCGGCACCGGACAAACAAGCCCCCTGCTGTTGATAAAACAGCTTCAGAATCTGTAATTGGCGGTCCTGCTGGCTCATGAAATCTCCGACACCGGTCGGCTACTTGAACAACATGGAAATATCAACGGCGGGACTGGAATGGGTCAGTGCACCGACGGAGATAAAATCAACCCCGGCTTGCGCAATGGCCCGCACCGTTTTGAGCGTGACGCCACCCGAGGCTTCGGTCAGGGCCCGACCATCGATACGCACCACCGCTTCACGCAGGGTGTCCAGATCCATGTTGTCGAGCATAATGATGTCGGCCCCGGCCGCCAGCGCTTCCTCGACCTCTTTCAGACTGGTGGTTTCCACCTCCACCTTCAGAGTGTGCGGAGCACGCAGGCGGGCACGGGACACGGCCGTGGCGATACCACCGGCAGCGGCGATATGGTTCTCCTTGATCAGCACACCGTCATAGAGGGACGTCCGGTGGTTACGTCCACCGCCCATGCGCACCGCGTACTTCTCCAGGCAGCGCAACCCCGGAGTGGTCTTGCGGGTATCGACCACCACCGCCCCGGTTCCCTGGATTTCCTTGACGAAGCGGGCGGTGTGGGTGGTAACGCCGCTCATCCGCTGCAGCAGGTTCAGGGCCACCCGCTCCCCCTGCAGCAACACGGAGGCAGACCCCTTGATCCAGGCCAGCACTTCGCCCCGCTGCACGGCAAAGCCATCCTCACGCAACTTTTCAAACGCGGTCTGGCTGTCCAACAAAGAAAAGACCCGGGCGGCCACATCGATTCCCGATAGAACGAAGTCTTCCTTGGCCACCAGTTCTGCCCGACCGGGCGCGGCGGCCTCTATGGTCGCCTGGGTGGTCACGTCCCCGAGTCCGATGTCCTCCTGCAGGGCGTTGCGAATAATCCGATCGATTTCGAACATGGATCGCTCCAGAGAGTGTCGTTAAAACGCTTATTTGATATAGCATGACCGGGGCCGCAGCCGCAACCGAAAAGCCCGTCAATACAGGTCATTTTGGCTTTGCAATTTGCGGGCGCATGACGCAGAATCAGGATTAGGCGAAAACCGAAAGTTCACCCTTTTCTGTTTCCTGTGAGCCGGCCCGAATGTGTGCCGCCGACAGGCGGAATTCATCGACCGGTGATCATCCTCAAGGAGGTTGCCGTGCTCCGCGTCTTTCCTTTCATCCCCCTGCTGATGCTGGTGCTCGTTGCCGGTTGCGTCAGCAAAGCCGACTATCAGCGCGCCATCGACGAATCTGCCCATCTCGCGGCGGCCCGCCACGAACTTGAAAGAGATTACCGACAGCTTCTGGATCAGCAACAGCAACTGGCCCGGCAATACGATCAACGAATAGCGCAACTGGAGGAAGCCGGCAGGGTCAAGGAGAGTTTGCGGCAGGATCTGTTCCGAGCCGGCACCGACGTTGAGCGCCTGGAAAAGATCCTTTTTGAAAGGAGCGCGTCCGCCGGCGCGGCCCTCAGCGAGATGCGCCAGACCGTCGATCAGCTCGAGAGGCGGGTGCGCGATCTGACCCTGGAACTGGAGCGGGAGCAGGAAGCCCGCCAGATACGCATCCAGGAACTGCAATCCACCTACGATCAACTGCTGGAAAAGATGGAGAGTGAAATCGAACGGGGCGAGATTACCATCTCCGAACTGCAGGGACAACTGACCGTCAACCTGGTGGAGCGCATTCTCTTTGACTCCGGACAGGCCGATCTCAAAACCGCCGGAATCCAGGTCCTGGATCGTGTCGGCGACATTCTGAAACAAATCGCCGACCGGGAAATCCGGGTAGAAGGGCACACCGACAACATTCCGATCAGCCCCCGCCTGCAGGAGACCTTTCCCAGCAACTGGGAACTCTCCACGGCCCGCGCCACCAATGTGGTGCACTTCCTTCAGCAGCGCAAGGGCATTTCCGGAGAGCGTCTGTCCGTGGCCGGCTTCGGCCCCTATCGGCCCATTGCCGACAATGCCACCCCGGCGGGGCGAGCCCAGAACCGCCGAATCCAGATTATTCTGCTCAGCCCCAGAACGGCACCCTGAATAGTCAATTCGGAGCGTGGCGCTGAGCCAGCCGGGCGACTTCCATGGCGTGCCTGGTGGCGTTTCGAACCGCGTCGAGCAATCCCAGAAATACCGGGGCCGCGTGGGGCAGGCAAAGTCCCTCGATCATGCGGGCTTCGTGATCAGTGGCGAAGTCGATGGTCTGCTGACTGACTTTCGGGCCCTTCTCCTTGAGCACCTGCTGCTTCAACTCTTCGTTATCTGATCGAAAGATCGTCTCCAGATCGCCCAGGATCTCCGCGAGCCCGTCAAAAACCTGGTTTGCCTGGGCAGTACCTTTCAGCGAAAAGGGAATCCCTTCGGCGATCTGCTGGCGAATCGGCGGCACCATCTCACCGATGTTGCGTGCGACCAGTTGCAGATGAGTCAGTACGCTCTCCATTTTCAGACACAATACCTGGCCATCGCCCCGCACTTCGCACAGTTCCTTGTCCAACTCGCCGGAATGCAGGCTCATCTCCGCAACCACCGCCTTCTGCACTTGGGTCAGCTTGTCGAGCCCTTCGGTCTTCTGACGATTGAGAGCCTCCTTGGCCAACCGCAGCATTTCCATCAGGCCGGCGGCGATTCCGGCGAAACCGGCAAGTTGTTCCCTGATATCCGGACTGGCTGACATTGAGATTCCTTTCGATTAAAATTCCTGTCTGAACCTACGCCGTACCGACAAGGGAGCAACCCTTGGC
>PWVL01000119.1 GCA_003561875.1 Desulfuromonadales bacterium
GACCGTGGGCCAGACTCCAAAGGGGTTGTCGACTTCCTGATCAGTCTTGCCGCCTGCTGTCCCCAAACGATCTTCCTTCGCGGCAATCATGAGCAGCTTTTCCTGGATGCCATGGTGACCGAAGTTCCTGATCGCCTGCCTGGATGGGAACGGCTGGCTGACCTCTGTCGCCATTACGCCCATATGACAGGGCTTGCAACGGCCGAAAAAGAAGGAATCCGGTCGGATGTAAGGATCTGGATGCGCAATGGCGGGGCAGAGATGTTGATGAGCTACGGCGCGGACAAAAAACAGATACGCAGTGCGGATGAGCGCAGTATACCCTGGCACCTGGTCCCCCAGGTGCACGTTGACTTTCTCCGACAAACCAGGCTCTGGCACCGCCAGGACGGTTTTCTGTTTGTCCACGCCGGGGCCGATGAGAATAAGCCGCTGGAGAACAGCCAGATTTTCACCCTGCTGTGGGACCGGTATTGCCCTCCAGGGTTGGCAGCGATTCACGTCGTCGGCCATGACCCGACGCCTGGCGGTCTGCCGCATTTTGAGCCTGGCCGTTATTCTCTGGACACCGGAGCGGCCTACGAACGGCCGCTGACGGCCTGCAACGTGTTGACCCGGGATTTTTGGCAGGCGTAAATGAATGAAAGACACGATCTGGGGGGCACCTGCGACGAACAGGTCCCAACGGTAGTTCCGAGAGGGGCAATGGAAACCATCGAGATCGGCGCCGTGATGGCCCATGGTCGCACCTCTGCGTCGGTTGCCGGGTTCCAGGTGTTTTGCCGGCCGGTTCGGAATCCCATCCCGGCCAGAAAGGCATGCGGTTTCGGAAAAGCTACCATGCCGGCAGCGTTGTGAAAATTCCCCTGTGGCGTCACGACGGGAGGGTTTCCTGCTCCACCGCGAGGGGAACGGTCCGGGCCACGGGCAGCTCGTCCAGCCGGGTGGTATAACGGGGCGACCGGTGCCGGGCACGCATGGCCCGGCGGGGATCGTTGCCCTCGGCCAGCAGTTTGACGGTGCCACTGCCCATGGCGCGGTTGATGGCGTCCATGGCCGCCATCAGGGCCCGGGATCTGGCTTCCTGCGCCCTATCGGCGAACAGGTCGCCCTGTTGCCTGTCGGCAGGGACCAGGTCTGTCAGACAGACGCCGGCCTTCTGATAGGCAAAACCCGGACGGTAGAGGCTGTGCAGGCCGCGCAGCGCCGCCCGGGTCAGCAGGCGGGTGTCGTCCGTGGGCGGCAGGGGCAGGGTGAGACTGCCCTGGTGCTGAGGCAGGTCGGTACGAAAGGGATTGGTGCGCAAAAATACCCCGACACTGCCGGCCAGCAGGCCCTGCCGCCGCAGTTTTTCCCCGGCCCGGGTGGCATAGGCCGCCACCGCCTCTTCCAGTGGCGCAAGGGCGCCGATCAACACACCGAAGGACCGGGACGAAAGGATCTGCTTTCGCTGTCCGGGTCCGGCCATGAGGCCGAGACAGGCTTCGCCGTTCAGTTCCCGTACTGTCCTCTCCAGTGTGACACTGAAACCGGAGCGGATCCGCGCCGGGGCCGCCCGTTTCAGATCAAGGGCGGTGCCGATCCCCTGCTTTTCCAGGCGCGCCGCCAGCCGCCGTCCCACCCCCCAGACTTCATCCACCGGAGCCCAGGCCAGCAGCCGGTCCACTTCCCTTGAAGGCATCTCGAACAGGGGGCAGACGCCGGCGAACTCCGGCCGTTTCTTGGCGCAGTGATTGGCGAATTTGGCCAGCGTCTTGGTCGCGCCCAGGCCGACGCCGACGATGATTCCCGTGAGGCGCCGGACTTCCCGGTAAATCAGCACACCGCAGTCCGTCGGATTCGGCCGGGCGCCGGTCAGATCGAGAAAACACTCGTCGATGGAATAGACTTCCTGGTGGGGACTGAAGTGGGAGAGGATTCGCATGACCCGGTCCGACAGGTCGCCGTAAAGGGCGTAGTTGCTGGAAAGGGCAACTACGGCGTGGCGGCGGGCCAGTTCCTTGAGGGTGTGCCAGGGTGCTCCCATGGGGATGCCGAGGGCCCGGGCCTCAACGGAACGGGCGACCACGCAGCCGTCGTTGTTGGACAGGACCACCACCGGGCGGCCGAGGAGGGCAGGCTTGAAAAGCTGCTCGCAGGAGGCGTAGAAGTTGTTGCAGTCGATCAGGGCGATGGGCACAGGCGATGAATGGCCCAGCGGACCACCCCCCAGATCGTCACCTCGCCATGATCGCCGGCGGCCAGGGCTCCGGCTTTCCTGATAACGAACTCCCCGTCGCTGACCGCCACCACCAGATGGCCGGGACCGGGTCTCAGGGAGCGATCCACCACCAGCAGGTCGCCGTCAAAGATGCCCGTCTCTTCCAGGTCGGCTCCCGCCACGCGAAAGAAAAAGGTCGCCTCCGGATGGTCGATGAGGGCCCGGTCGAGACTGATGCCCGTTTCCCTGTAGTCGGCGGCCGGCGAGGGAAACCCCGCTGCTTCCAGGTGCGTCTCACGGGGAGCGGAAGTGTCGGGCCGCAGCATCACGCCCCCCTGCGCAGGCGGCGCGCCAGCCCGGTGACGACCCCCATCAGTTCCAGGGCGCCTGCGGGCCGAAGCACGGGATAGGCGGGATTTTCCGGGCGCAGCAGCCACCCCTCGGCGTCACGATCCAGGCGCTTGACGGTCAGTTCCCCGTCGACGGCCGCCACCACGATCTCGCCGGGGAGCGCGGTGGCCTGCCGTTCCACAATCACCACGTCCCCCTCAAAAATGTTGGCGCCGCTCATGGAATCGCCGCGCACGGTCAGCAACAGGGTGCGGGAGGGCGTCTCTACCAGCAAATCATCAAGCAGCAGGGTGGTCAGACCGGCCTCCGTGTCGGGAGCCGGCTGTCCGGCCTGAACGTGCTGTCCGGCGACAAAGCGTTCAAAAAAACGTCGGGCCGGCACCCAGTCGCCGTCCGGCGTGCGCTCCAGGAAACCCTGCAGGCGCAGGCGTTCCAGCACCTTGCCCACCGCCGACCGCGACGCCAGGTGCAGAATCCGGCGGAGCTTCTCGTAGGCCGGTATGCAGCGCCAGCGGGCGTAGTAATCCTGCAGACAGGAGAGGTAATGAGGGTCGGAAGACGCGGTTCGCATGGGAACCCCCGGCAATAAGGCCCCGGTCAGGGGGTGAATCAGCAACCGGTTAATGGCCGTTTGGAGTACAAATGTTCACTTTTAGCCACTATAAAAGAGATTTCCGGATTTGGCAAGGGCCTGGAGAGTTTTTCCCGGGATCAGTGATACTCGCAGGAACCGCCTGATTCGTACTTCCTTTCCTGATAGGCCCTCGCCAGCACCTCCACAGGATGGAACACCGGGTACGGCAGGCAGTGGTTGAACTGCAGCCGGCAGCTCATGCAGTCAGTGACGATGACCCGGGGGTTTGCGGCGCGCATTTTCTCCATCAGGGGGGTTGCAAGGTAGAGGGATTTCTGGTGGAAGTGCTCCTTGAAACCGAAAACCCCTCCCATGCCGCAGCAATCGAATTCCCCGCCAACCGGCTCGATGACCAGGTTCGGTATCAGCTTCAGCAGTTCCAGGTAAGGGCGACCTATCTTCTGCTCACGCAGATGACAGGGGGCAAAGTAGGCCATGCGTTCGGGACGGGGAGCGAAGTCTGTAGCGAGCCGTCCCTGGCGATGGAGACGGATCAGATAGGCCCCGAAATCGGAGAGGTGATCGGACAGTTCAACGCGATCCAGCGGGTCGATGGAGGAAAAATAACCGTCATCCTTGAGAATCTTTTGGTACATGGACTTGTTCAGGTGCCAGAAGACCCTTTCTTCATATCCGGGTGCGGGCACCTTGAAGACGTCATCGGCGGCATCGACGGATTTCTGGTAGGAATCGGAATAATAAGCCCGCTCCCTGAGGAGGCTTTTCAGGAAGAAACCGCAGGTGGGGCAGGAGTAGACAATGTCATCTCCGGCGCGGGCCGATTCGAGCAGACGCTGCATATTGGCACTGGCCAGTTGCAGGGTACGGTCGCGGTCACCTTCGACGAGAAGGGGCATGCCGCAGCATTGCTGAGGCGGTACGTATACTGTCGCTCCGTTGTGTTGGAGAATTTCGACAACACTGCGGCCGACTTCCGGGAACAGGTAGCCCGCTGCACAGCCGGCAAAATAGGTGACATGCGGCTTGTCCTTGCTCTTCTGGTCCAGACCTTTATCCGCCGCCCAGTGGAAAAAGTTTTTTTTGGGAAAAGAGGGCAATTCCCGGTCGGGATGGATGCGGGTCGCCTTCCTCAGCAGTGAATCCAGAGTGTGGTTCGATTGCAGTACCTCGATCAGCCGGGAAAAGGTGCTGCACAGGCGGGCCAGGCGCGGGACATCGCTGATCAGGCGACTCGCAAACGGCATGCCCGATTGTTCAACGTAGAGGCTCTTGGCCTCCATGACCTTGATCGGAATCTTGGGGCATGGGCACAGACTGCAGAGGGTGCAGAGGTCGGCCAGGTCGCGAAGCTGTGCATCGCTGGCAGGTATGCTCTCATTTCGTTCCAGAACTCGGAGCTGGAAAAGTTTTATGAAAAATGCGCAGTCGGTTCCCATCATGGAGTGGCAGACGCCACAGCTTCCGCACAGCTTAACGACCTCGCGAAGAACGTCCTCGGGGCTTTGCTCTTGCCGATTTTCCGTCATTTCCTGCCTCCTCTGCATGGGACCTTCTGCAAAGCCCACGGGCCCTGGAAGTTCCCTTGTGCCCTCCAGGCCGAGATGCCGGCCTGTGACCCAAGACTAACATAGTGTCCTTCCGGAAACTCCGGATGAAAACCAACATAGCAATTAAAGGCGGATCGGGGATATATCGGTTTCTCTTGCGCCCATCTTCGGCAATTGACAACGCTGACTTGGCTCCACCCGTTATCCGACGATTGTACAGGCCGGTTGGCAGCTGATACAGTGTAGAATCGGATGGCAACGCCCTCCGCAGGCGCGCACATGTCCAAGGAAAGCGTCGGCACGGGAGTTGTCTTTTGCCGTCATTTTCTGCGCAGGAGAATTACAGTGCGCCTCCATCTGGCATGTTCAGAGCCCGGTTTGCGCGGAAAAACCTTTCACCAGGGAGAGTTTATCGATGAAAGTCGTGGCATTCAATGGCAGCCCCAACAAGCAAGGCAACACCTTTTGCGCCATCAAAATCGTGGCCGATGCGCTGGCAGGTGAGGGCATAGAGACGGAGATCGTGCAGGTGGGGCACAAAAACATCACGGGCTGTACGGCCTGTGCCCAGTGTATCAAGAACCGCAACGAGCAATGCGTGCTGCCCGGCGACGAGGTCAATGAGTGGCTGCAGAAGATGAAGCGGGCGGACGGGATTCTGCTGGGATCCCCGGTCCACTACGCCGCTATTGCCGGGACCATGAAATCCTTTCTCGACCGCGCGTTTTACGTCGCCGGTTTCAACAACAGCCTGCTGCGCCACAAGGTCGGCGCTTCGGTCGTGGCGGTCCGTCGTTCCGGAGGTCTGCCGGCCTTTGACCAGTTGAACAACTATCTCTGCTATTCGGAGATGCTGATCGCCACCTCAAATTACTGGAACGTGATCCACGGCATGCTTCCCGGGGAAGCCTCCGCAGACGAGGAAGGGGTGCAGATCATGCGGATTCTGGGCAAAAACATGGCCTGGCTGATGAAACTCGTCGCCCATGGAAAAGGCACCGTGGTGCCACCGGAAAGGGAAAAGAAGCGGTTGATGAATTTTATCCGCTGAATCGACCCGAACCGGTGCCGCCGGAACGGCCAACGCCACCAGGGACCGCCGGGACGCATAAAAAAAGGCCCGCCAAAAAAGGCGGGCCTCGGTGCCGGAAGATTTTCCCGCGAATCCGTCAGGACTCCCGATCGGCCACCAAGCCGGCCAGATCCACCAGCCGGGCCGAGTAGCCCCACTCGTTGTCGTACCAAGCCAGTACCTTGGCGATGCGGGAGCCGAGCATCATGGTCGACGGGGCATCGACGATGGAGGAATGGGGATCGCCGACGATGTCCTGGGAAACCAGGGCTTCGTCGGTCACGCGCAGAATGCCGTGCAGTTCGGGGCGGTCGGCGGCCTCGGCGAGCACCCTGTTGATCTGTTCCCGATCGGTGTCCCGTTCCAGGGTGAAGACCATGTCGGTGATGGAGCCGTCGGGCACCGGCACCCGCATGGCCATGCCGGTGATGCGACCATTCAACTGAGGCAGCACCTGCTCGGCGGCTTTGGCGGCCCCGGTGGTGGTGGGAATGATGGACAGGGCCGCGGCCCGGCCACGGCGGCGGTGGCGGGCCGGTGTGTCCATGAGGGACTGGCTGGAAGTGTAGGCATGCACCGTGGTGAACATCAGCGAAGCGATGCCGAACCGCTCCTGCAGCACCTTGGCCACCGGCGCCAGGCAGTTGGTGGTGCAGGACGCCATGGACAGGACGTGATGGCGCTGCGGATCGTAGCTCTCCTGGTTGACCCCCATGACGATCATGGCATCGGCGTCGTCCGAGGGCGCCGACAGAATCACCCGCCGGGCGCCGGCAGTCAGATGGCCGGCGGCCTTGTCCCGGCTGCGCAGGGCGCCGCTGCTTTCGATGACAATATCAACGCCCAGTTCGCCCCAGGGCAGGGTCGCCGGGTCGCGGCGGTCGAAGAAGGGGATGCGCGCCCCGTTGACCAGCAGGGCGCCCGGTTCGGTGGCGACTTTTTCCGGGTACCAGCGGTGTACCGAGTCGTATTTGAGCAGATAGGCCAGGTCGTCGAGATCGCTCAGATCGTTGATGCCGACGACTTCAAATGCCGACTGGGGCAAGAGCTGTTTGAAGACCGTGCGCCCGATACGGCCGAAGCCGTTGATGCCGATACGGATCTTTGTCTGACGGGTCATGGTGCCGTTCTCCTGTGCGGTGGTAAGTAATATGGAGCGCTCTCTTTTGGTGTCATCCCATCAAGCGGACCACCGTCACTTGACGGAGATCAGCTCCACGTCGAAAATCAGGGTGGCGTTGGGGCCGATCATGGGGCCGGCGCCGCGTTCTCCGTAGGCCAGTTCCGAGGGAATATACAGCCGCCAGCGGGCGCCTTCCTGCATGAGCTGCAGGGCTTCGGTCCAGCCGGGAATGACGCCTCCGACCTGGAAGGTGGCCGGCTGGTTGCGTTTGTAGGAGTTGTCGAATTCGGTTCCGTCCAGCAGGCGGCCCCGATAGTGGACGGTAACCGTGGAGTCCCGGGACGGTTTTTTGCCGGCCCCCTGGCCGATCACTCTGTACTGCAGTCCGCTGCTGGTGGTTTTCACTCCCTCCTTCTGGCGGTTGGCGGCCAGAAAAGTCCGGCCGGCCTCGGCATTGCTCTGGGCCAGTTGCTGGACCTGCTCCTGTTGTTTGGCCATCATGCGCTGCTGCAGATCCGTCATCGCCTTGCGCATATCCTCCTCATTCAGAGCAGGGTCGCTGCCGGTCAGGGCATCGCGCATTCCCCGAATCAGCATCTCCGGGTCCATGTCCAGCTGTTTCCGGGCGAAATCATAACCGATGCTGTAACCGAGGGTGTAGCTGATCTTCTGCTGGTCGGTTTGCGGCGGAGCCTGCTGCTGAGCGCAGGCGGCCTGGACAAACAAACCCAGGCAGAGAAGGGATAAAAGAGTGATTTTCATCGAATGTTCCTTTCTTGGTAAGAGATGGCGTGATCCAAAAACGCACCGTCTCGAGGATCGCTTGCGAACGGCCACGCTGTTTCAAGACGAACCCCGCAGCAGGCGACGGCTTGTCGCCAGGCTCGGTTTCAGGTTCGGCGGGGCGAAAAAAAACGAAAAGCTGTTTTAAGGATTGAGGATGGACAGGGAAGCCCGGCTGTCCTAGAATACCATCCGTCGTTTTTCGCCGCCGGTCGGCGAAGGAGCGGCATCTGCAGCAGACACATCAATCGATTGACCCTTCAACAGGTGGGAAAACCAATGGATATCAACGCACTCGTTCAAAACCGTCACAAAGAAACCTACGACCTGCACCGGCGTTATGTCAATCCCCAGTTCGTCCGCGTTCTGGAGGTTATCGGCTTTAACCGCAATTACGTCAAGTCCAAGGGAGCCTATCTCACCGACGATCAGGGTCGCCAGGTGCTCGATTTCCTCTCCGGCTTCGGCGTCTTCAATATCGGCCGCAATCACCCCCTGGTCGTGCAGGTTCTGCACCAGATTCTCGACAGCGACCCGGCCAGCATGGTGCAGATGGATCTCGGGGTCATTTCCGGTCTGCTGGCAGAAGCCCTGGCGGCGATCACCCCCGGCGATCTTGAAGCGACCTTTTTTACCAACTCCGGAGCTGAAAGTGTCGAGGGAGCCCTCAAGATAGCCCGTCAGGCCACCGGCCGCAGCAAGGTCGTGCACTGCGGCCATGCGTTCCACGGCCTGACCCTCGGCGCCCTGTCGGTAAACGGCAACGAGGAATTTCGCGCTCGCAACGAACCACTGCTGCCCCACTGCCGGATGGTGCCCTTCAACGACCTGGAAGCTTTGGAACAGGCCCTGTCCGGCCGCGATGTGGCGGCCTTTATCGTCGAACCGATCCAGGGCAAGGGGGTCTTTGTTCCCGACGACGAATACCTGCCCGGCGCCCGTGAGCTGTGCGACCGCTACGGCACCCTGCTCATCGCCGACGAGGTTCAGACCGGTTTCGGCCGCACCGGAAAGATGTTCGCCGTCGATCACTGGCAGGTGGTTCCCGACATCATGGCGGTGTCCAAAGCTTTGTCCGGCGGGCTGATCCCCGTCGGTGCGGTGATCACCACCCGTGGTATTCATGGCCGGGTGTTCGACAGTATGGAGCGCTGCTTCGCCCATTCCAACACCTTTGGCCAGAATGATCTGGCCATGGCTGCGGGACTGGCCACCCTGGAAGTGCTGCAGC